>JBDTRB010000014.1:0-45556 GCA_039931865.1 Acidobacteriota bacterium
CGGTCGCCGGGACCGTCGTACGCAACCACGCCATCGCGGTCTCCGTCCGCATCGTGGCGGCCGCCGTCCACGTCCATGTCGCTGTCGCGGTCGTCGTCCCGATCCCGATCACGGTCCATATCCCGGTCGCGGTCCGCATCCCGGTCGCGATTTCTGTCCCACCGTCTCGGCCCTTCGCTCGACCGCTCCCGATCGCGATCCCTCCAGGAGGAAGTCCGATCATCGAGGCGGGTCACCCGGGCGATGTAGGCGACGACGCCGTCGCTGACCCCGGCCGCGTGCAGGCGTATGAGGTCAGCCGCCGTGACGTCCGTGTCGAGCCGCGACCGGCGGGACCGCACGAAAGCGATGATGCTCGACTCGGGCAGCTTCGCCCGGGTCATCTGGACGACGTCCTCCAGAAGAGAATTCTCGAACCGATCTTCGGTCTTCGCCGTGCTTCGCGGGGCTGGCGTGTCGGCAAACACCGAGACAGAGCCAAGAAGCAGAAGCGCGAGGAAGGCGATGGTTCGTTTCATGATGTTCTTGGAACAATAAACCTTTCGGGGGAATTTCTCGCCATCCGGGGCGCTGGAGCGAGCCGGGGTGATCGGCCAGCGCCGCCTCCGCTCACTGCGGGGCCGAGGCTTGATGCCGAAAGCCTTGCCCGGCCTGTTTTGTGGCGCCGTCGGGAAGTCGGGTCCGCGGAAGGTACCATTCGCGATGTCTCAGGGGGTTTGCATCCGGACCAGGTCCGGTCCGAAGATCGTGACCCGCGGGTCATGTCGATTCGGAAGGAGTTCTCGTGCTTGCTCGCCGCGTCCGTCTCTCCCTTCTCGGCGTTCTCCTCGTTGGGGCGACCGCCTCCGCCGCGTCTCTTCCCACGCCTCGTGAGCAGGCGCTTCGCGCGATTTACCGCGAGCTCGTCGAAATCAACACGACCGATTCCGCGGGAGACTGCACGAAGGCGGCGGAGGCGATGGCCGCGAGGCTGCGCGCGGCGGGCTTTCCGGCGGAGGACGTCGAGGTCGTCGTCCCTCCCGGCAATCCGAAGAAGGGGAATCTCGTCGCACGGCTTCGCGGAAGCGATCCCCGGAGAAAACCGATCCTGATGCTCGCGCACACCGACGTCGTGGAGGCGCGTCGGGAAGACTGGCAGCGCGACCCGTTCACGCTCTTCGAGGACGACGGCTACTTCTACGGCCGGGGCGCTTCGGACGACAAGGCGATGGCGGCCGCGTTCGTCGCGAACCTGATCCGTTACCGCGAAGAGGGCTACCGCCCCGCAAGCGACGTCGTCCTCGCGCTGACGGCCGACGAAGAGGCGGACGAGCTCACCTGGAACGGCGTCGACTACCTGCTGAAGAACCAGCGGGCGCTGGTGGACGCACGGATCGCTCTGAACGAAGGCGCCGCCGGCCGCCTCGATTCCGAGGGCCGGCCTGTCCGTCTCGCCGTCCAGGCGGGCGAGAGAGTCTTTCTGAACTATCGCCTCGAGGTGACGGACTCCGGCGGCCACAGCTCGCTCCCGCGCCGCGAGAACGCGATCTACCGCCTCGCCGCCGGCCTGTCGCGCCTCGCAGCCTTCGACTTTCCGTTCCAGCTCTCGCCGGTCACGCGCGCGTACTTCGAGAAGATGGCGGCGATCGAGAAGAGGGCGCGGTCCGACGACATACGGGCGATCCTGAGGGATCCACCGGACGCGGCCGCGATCGCTCGGCTCTCCGCGGCCGATCCATTCAACAACGCCACATTTCGAACGACCTGCGTCGCTACGATGCTGGACGCCGGCCACGCCTCAAATGCCCTGCCGCAGCGCGCCAGGGCCACCGTCAATTGCCGGATCCTCCCCGAGATGCCGATCGCGGACGTCACGGCGACGCTGACGCGCGTCGTGAACGACGAGAAGATCCGCATCACCCCGCTGGGCAATCCTGCGGGCTCACCGACACCGCCGCTCACCGCGGATCTGATGCGCGCTATCGAAACGACCAGCAACCAGATGTGGCCCGGCGTGCCCGTCGTCCCGACCCTCTCGACCGGCGCCACGGACGGAAGACTGTTGAACGCCGCGGGCATCCCGACCTACGGCCTGAGCGGCATGTTCCACGACCCCGACGGCAGCCACGCTCACGGCCTGAACGAACGCATTCGCGTCCGCTCGCTCTACGAAGGCCAGGAGTTTCTCTACCGCGTCGTCAAGCTCCTCTCCCAGTAAGGGGCCAGGTCTTTATTATACACTAAGGCGCGGCCCCTGGTCAGCCCCATGAGGTGAGCCGCGTGACCCGCCGGCCTAATCCGGCGTGTGGGCGAGGATGAGGGTCGAGTTCTCTTTCAGCTTCCCGTCGAGTGACGGCCTGTCGTAGTTTTTCTGCCACGAGCCAACCGACGGATGCTTCCATTGGGTGGCCGTCAGAGCGCCGTCGAATTCATCGAAGTGCAGAGTGAAGACATAGTCGAGCCACCAGACAGAGACGTTCCGCATGATCTCCGCGTCCCCATCCGCCGCACACGCATGAATGGTGAGCGACGACTTTGTCTTGTCGGGGAGATAACGAAGCCTGGGAGAAACGTTCTGGGATCCTCCGCTTATTGAAAGATTGAGGCTCAGGTAAAGCTGCAGGTTTGACAGCCCGCTCCAGTCACAGGTCGTGCTCGTCGCGCAGGGCGCCGCGCCGACCGACAACGTGCACGACTGACCGTCGACGAAGGACCCGTTTTCCGTGAGGATCCAAGGCTCACCGGGGTCGTCCGGAGCCAGAGAGTGCTTTCCCAGGACGAACTCCGAAAATGACAGGGTCTCGTCGGAGTCCACGATCCGGGAACCGAAATCGAGCGTGAAGGTCAAACAGCGCTGAATTCGGGTGGCATCGACCAGACCCTGAACGCTCCTCTGTTTTAGGTCGCGATAGAACCCGACCATCCCGAACCCGTAGTCGGGATTCTTGATCCTCTTGCAGGAATCGTAATACTCGTTGTAGCAGCGCTCGAGGACTGCGATTTCCAGTCGATTCCCCTCGTCCAGCTCGGCTTGAAACGACGCCCCGAGCGCGCTCTGCGAGTTGATCCAGACGATCCACTCGTGAAAGGCGATGATCCCTTCGCGTCCGCGCCCGCAGCTTTTCGCCTGCAGTCTCGGGAGCACGACCGTCCGATAGTGATTGCGGAGCAGCGCCACCATCTTGGTTCGGATGTCATCGCGAACGGAGAGAACCGCCTTGCGGCCGAGTGGCTGGCCGGAAGTGCGCAGCGCCCCGAAGAGAGGCTCCAGATTCTGGAAAAGCTCGTCGGATGCACGCGCCGGAATCCGGCTGACCTGGGCCTGGACATCGGAGTCCGTCCCCGCGCCGGACCCGTAGCCGGCAAGCGTGACGACGGACAGGGACAGCGGCGTTTGATCCGCCGCCGGCGGGTAAAGGAAGAACTCCTCGCCGGAACCGCGCCATGAGAACGTGACCTGCGACGACAGCGGAACCGCCCGCGCCGGCGTGATCGTCAGAGTCGCGGGCTTGAACAGGAACAGGCCGTCGGGCCCGAGCTGCACCGCGGAGGCGAGCCCGCCAGACAGGGGCAGGCCGTCGATGCGGGATGCCGGAGTCATCGTGATCTCCTGCGGGGAGAGCAGGGCGTCGGCCGGGATTCGGAGCGAATATGTCGATCCGTCGACGCCTGTGGCCGTGATCTCGCCGCCTTCGACCGGAATCTCCCTGATCACGGCGGCCCCGGCGGCCAGGCTGACGGCGACGCTCGAACCGACCCGGAAGCCTTCCGTGTCGCCGGTGCTGGCAAAGCGGCCGGACGGATTCGAGTACGTGTTGACGTTGCCGGTCAACGTGTCCGTCACCGTCATGTCGTACGCGACGTTCGAGAGCGCCCCGTAGAACACCCAGAAGCGGCTGTTCAGCCCGCGGCCGTCGAGGACTTTAACCGTGAGCTCGACGTTGTTGCTGCTGAAGAACCAGAAATACCCGGTGTCGCCGGTCAGTCCGACCGCGGTGCCGACCCCGGTTTTCCCGGCGAAGTCCGTCCACTCGACCTCCACCCGGAATCGTCCGCCGTTCAGGCAGAGACTGGTGTCGGTCGCCAGGCAGGTGGGAGTCGCGGCAGAGGCCGAGGCGGGCTCGCCTCGTTTCACCGTCTGATGGGGTAGCGCCGCACCCGCCGGCAGCAGAGACTCCCGGAGCGCGAGCGCGGTGGACGCCGAGAGCGCCTCGATCTTCGCCGCCGAAGCGCTCGTGGGCGCCGGCGCGACGGTGCCCGCGCCGGGAAAGGCCGATGTGTCTCCGACGCTTCCGAAGCTTCCGGACGGGTTCACGTACGTCTTAACGTTCCCGGTGACGGTGTCGGTGACCGTCATCGTGTACTCGACGTTGGATAGCGCGCCGTAAAAGACCCAGTAGCTCGCGTTGAGCGCTCTACCGTCCAGGACCTTGACCACGAGCTCGACGTTGCTCGAGCTGAAGAACCAGAAGTAGCCGGTGTCGCCCGTCAGCGCGATCGCCTGGCCTGACCCCGTGTTGCCCTGGAAGTCCTTCCAGGTCACCTCCGTGGCGAAGCGCCCGCCGTTCAGGCAGAGCCGGGCCGGAGAGGCCACGCACGGCGCTCCAAAGCTCCGGGAGGCGGCCAGGAGCAGAAAGAAGGCGACAACGGCGATTCGCTTCACGAGGACCTCCTTGAAAGCCGACCTGAATGCGCGTGTGTGAGGCCGACGACCGCGAGTGTCGTCCCTCTATCTACGATGCGTAAACCGGGGGCGAATCGGCTCATCTTGCGCCGATAAAGCGATTCGCGCCGCCCTCCGCCTCGGCTCCGGCTGATATTGCTTCTGGCATGGCAACGCGACGCGCTCTCGTGCACGCGGCGTGTCTGTCGTTCGTGGTCGCGGCGGCCCGGCCGGCGCGCAGACGATCACCGAGTTCCCGATCCCCACGCCCGCTAGGCAGCGCCGGGTCAGCTCACTCTTCCGGGAACGCTCGGAAGACCCACACCGAGTGTTTCGCGCCGTCCGAGTCGGTCGTGTCGCTCTGCCCGCTGATGACCAGCCCGTCGTCGCTGACCGTCGCCCCGGCCTGGGGGAACAGGAGCCAATGCACGTCCTTGGGGCCTGTCGTCCTCTCGGGTGCCTGATTGGGACACGTGATGGTGGAGGTCACGGCGGGAATGTTCGTCGCGCCCGATCCGATCGCCGTGCCTTTCAGAGGCGGGTCGACCAGGAAGGTCAGGACGAACCCCGCATCGGCGATGAGCTCGCCGTCTCCCTGGAGCGCGCCGCTGGCCGTACCGGAGATCGTGCACGACGTCCCCGCTAGAGGGCCGTCCACGCTGTAGGTGGCGGTGCCCGAGTTTGTCGACTTGAAGGTGTCGAGTCCGACGTAGTCCTCGGGAACGGTACCGGGGAAGCGGTATCGATCGAACGTGGCCGTCGCGCTCTCTACCGTCGTGAAGCCGGAAGTCGTCGCGGTGGTCACGCTCGCGTTTCCCGACCAGCGGAAACAGCCGATGTTGGAGACCTCGATTGTCGGGGCGTACGTGGTCTCGGTTCGGCTCGAGTTTTCGAGCGAAATCCGGCTGGCATCGTTACCGTTGGAATCGAATCCCGGGCGGTCCGGATTGCTGTTGCTGTAGATAAGGACGAGCTCCTCGAGACGCTCCGCCTTGGCGTCGCGGCAGAACGTCAGACTCGGTTTGTTGGTCCAGTCCTCCTCGGCCTTCCAACGTCCACCGATCTTCTGGAGAGCGCGGATGTGGAGATGGGGCTGTGTCGGAGCCAGCTCGGCCGGTTTGTTGTGGACTACGACGTAGCGAGCGGTTGCGTCGGGAAACGTGAGGTCGATGTACGTCGCCGACAACGGCTCGATGGTGTGGAAATTGTCCGATTGAGCCACATAAAAATATCTGGCGAGATCGAAGGTCTTCCGTGAGAGTCCCTTCATGTCGACCGGCGCGGAGTCGCGGGAGTCGTCGGACGCTCTCTTCCCGCCCCAGGTGAGCTTGTCCCACTTGTAGAAGTCGTCCGCGACGAGCGCCTTCCAGTCGTTCCAGCCGGCGGTCGCGAATCCCGGCCACATGACTTTCAAGCCGCCGAAGGCGGATGTCGCGTTCTCCAGTGAGTCGAGGGCGCTGTAGAGCTGCGCGTTCTCGTAGATGTGCTTGATTGCCTTCGGCCCCTGGTCCGGTCCCAGTTTGTGAGACAAGTAGAAGAGGAAGACGTAGTCCACGTAACCGTTTCTCCCGTACACCAGGCTCTTTTCGATCGGGACGTGGTAGTCGGAGTCGTAGTACTGCCGCGCGAAGTCGTGCTCGAATGGATCCCCGGCGTAAACGAAATCGATGGCCCAGTTGGCGGCTGCTTCGTCCAGCCAGGCGTAGTCGTCGCAGTCTCTTCCCCGGGAATAGGCGGTTTCGACCATGTGCATGAACTCGTGCGCGAAGACGTCGCGCGCCGTCGTGGGATCCTGGATGGCGAGAGGATTGATCCACATCCAGGACGGCCGCGCCGCGCAGCCTGGCAGATAGACCATCGTCTGCGCCAGCGCACCGAATCCCATCTTGTCCATGTAGATGTCGAGGGTGCCGTCGCCGCCGTTGCACACCTCGTTGGCGTCGGTGAGCGGGACCTGGAAGTTCGGCGTGAGCTTCTCCCAGACCTCGTCGGCGATCGCGGCGATATTGAGGGCTGCGGCGTGGGTCTCCTCGAGCGAGTAGGTGAAGCCTGCTGGAATCGCAGTTCGGTACCAGACCGTGAAATGCGCCGTGGGCAACTGACCCCAGCCGGGCAGCGGCCCTTCCTGCGACCCGGAGCAGACGGCGGCGGCCCTGGCCGGAGACTTCTGCGAGGAGTCGCGCGCCGCGGCGCCCGGCTGAAGAGACGCGGCAAAGGACGGATCTCCCCAGCTCCCCGCGTAGATCGGCGGATGCAGGTACGGCTGGAGCGCCGCCTGCGCGGCCGGGGAGAGCGTGGGAAAGCGCTCCGCCACCGCCTTGGCGATCGGAAGGTCGATGCCGGGGGAGGCGGTGCTCTTGTATTTCGCGGGGAGACTCGGGGAGCCGTAGGCCACGTAGACGCGGTACACGAGCGCCTGTTCCTCCGTGATCGCCCCCGCTGTCAGGTCTTCGGCGATGAGCTGCTCGCTCGTTTTCACGGCGGGCAGGTGCTGCGGAAAGGCGCTCGTGTCTCCCGTGCTCCCGAAGTTGCCGGCGGGGTTCCGGTACGTCTTCTCCTGACCCGTGTCCGAGTCCGTCACCGTCATCGTGTACTCGACGTTCGAGAGCGCGCCGAAGAAGACCCAGAAGGCGTCGTTCAAGACGCGCGCGTCCAGGACCTTCACGGCGAGCTCGACGTTATTGCTGCTGAAGAACCAGAAGTAACCGGTGTCGCCCGTGAGCGGGACCGCCGTGCCGGCGCCCGTATTCCCGGCGAAGTCCCTCCACGTCACCGACACGCGGAAGCGGCCGTCGTTCAGGCAGAGGGCCGTGGCCGATCCGACGCACCCTGTCTCCCTCGCCGGCGATTGGGCCGCGGGCCACTTCAGCGCCTTCTCCTCGGATTTCCGTTCCGAGGCCGCGGGGTCGTGGTCCCGGAGGAGCGCCTCCTTCAGGGCGAGCAGGTTGGAGGCGGACAGATCTTCGACGTCCTGGCGAGTCGTGGCGCTGCTCTGGCGCGCCTTCCCGGAGGACGAGAACGCGGCCGTATCGCCGACGCTCGCGAAGCGTCCGGACGGGTTGTCGTACGTCTTGACCGCGCCCGTCGCGCTGTCGGTCACCCGCATCGAGTACGCGACGTTCGAGAGCGCGCCGTAGAAGACCCAGAAGTTGGAGTTCAGCACGCGGCCGTCGAGCACCTTGACGATCAGCTCGACGTTGTTTGGGCTGAAGAACCAGAAGTACCCGGTGTCGCCGGTCAGCGAGATCGCCTGGCCGGAGCCCGTGTTGCCCTGGAAATCCGTCCACGAGACCTCCGCCGCGAAGCGTCCCCCGTTCAGGCAGAGCCGGGAGCTCGATGCCACGCAGGGCGCGCCGGACGCCCGAGCGGCGCCCATCAGCAACAGCAGGGCGAATCCGGCGGCGGCACTCTTCCAGGCACGCGTCGAGTTACGCTTCAAGAGGACCTCCTTGGGTCGGAACGAGCCCGAAGCTCGACTCATGGACGTATGCGAGAACCGGGCGGAAATCGGCTCACGCCCGCTGGCGCTGCCTTCGTGCCGCCCCCGCCTCCTGTTAGCCGCCCGGCCGTGCCGCCCCGACTTCTATAATCCGGAGAAGAGAATCGTAAGAATCGGTAGCTCCTGGGAGGTCCGGACCGTCCCATGCCCTTACGGCTCAGCGAGAAAACCGTGGTCGCCCTGCTGCGAGACTGGAGCGGCGGCGACAAGGAAGCCCTCGAACGGCTCCTCCCTCTCGTCTACAACGACTTGCGGAGGCACGCCGCCGGTCTCTTCAGGCACGAACGGCCGGACCACACACTGCAACCGACGGCCGTCGTCCACGAGGCGTGGCTGCGCATGTCGCCGGCCGGACCGTGGACGAGCCGCTCCCAGTTCTTCGCCGTCGCGGGCCGGCTCATGCGCGAAGTCCTGATCGACCACGCTCGCCGGCGGGCGACCGCCAAGCGAGGCGGCGGGGAGACGCGGCTGACTTACGACGACGCGCTCGAGACGCCGGCCTCCCGCGAGCCGGACGCCTCGCAAGCCGTCGAGCTGCTCGCCCTCGACGCGGCGCTGGAGAAGCTCGAGAGCCTGGACGCGCGCCAGGCGCGGGTCGTCGAGCTCCGGTATTTCGCCGGCCTCTCGATCGAGGAGACCGCGGAGGCGTTGAACATCTCACCGGCGACGGTCAAGCGCGAGTGGCAGATGGCGCGCGCGTGGCTGCGCGACGAGCTCGGCGCCGGCGGAAAGCCCTCATGACGAAGCCGCCGGAATCGGATCCCGACGCTGCCTCTTTATCGGAAGCCGCCTCTCCATCGGGCGCCTCTTACGCCCGGCTGAAGGGGTTGTTCTTCGCCGCGCTCGAGCTGCCGGAGGAGGAGTGGCCCGCGTACGTCGATGCGTCGGCTGCCGGCGACGCGGATCTCCGCAAGCGCCTTCTCGTTTTGCTCGAAGGCTCACGCGAAAAGGACGGCTTCCTCGAGACGCCGCCGGCTCTGCCTCCCGGTCCGCCCGTGCCCGTGCCCGTGGCGGTGGACGCGGACGGATGGGACGCGGCGGCCGATCCGTCCGGCGAGGCTCGACCGGGCGACGCCTCGGATCCCGCCGGCGAGACAGGCATGGACGATCTCGCGCCCGGCACACGCCTCGGCCCCTGGGAGGTCGTGGGACCGATCGGCCGCGGTGGAATGGGAACCGTCTACGAGGCGCGCCGCGCGGAAGGCGACTTCGTGCGGCGGACGGCCGTCAAGGTCGTGCGCCCCGAGATCGCCACCGCGTTCTTCCTCCGGCGCTTCCACACGGAGCGGCGGATCCTCGCCGGGCTCGACCATCCCAACATCGCGCGGCTGCTCGACGCCGGCGCAACGCCGGACGGACTGCCGTACGTCGTCCTCGAGTTCGTCGAAGGCCGTCCGCTCCTCGAGCACTGCGTGGCCAAGGCCCTGGACGTCGCCGACCGGCTGCGGCTTTTCCGGCAGATCTGCGAGGCCGTCGACCACGCTCACCGAAGTCTCGTCGTCCATCGCGATCTGAAGCCGGGCAACATCCTCGTGACTTTCGACGGCGTCCCGAAGCTGCTCGACTTCGGAATCGCGAAGCTGCTCGAGTCCGAGACCGGTCCGGGTTCCGGCGGGACGGTCACGGGCACGCACCTGCGCCTCATGACGCCGGACTACGCGAGCCCCGAGCAGCTCACGGGCGGACGGATTACGACGGCCACGGACGTGTATTCGCTGGGGGTCGTGCTCTATGAGCTGCTGACGGGGAGCCGGCCGTACGACTTCGGGACGTCCAATCCCCGCCTCGTCGCGCAGATCGTCTCCGAGCGCGAGCCCCTGAAGCCGTCCGCCCGCGTGATGGCGGGCGTCGGAGCGGCGGCGGGAGGCGCGAGCGCGGCTTCTCCCATCAAAGGTACGACTTCTGCCGGCGCAGGATCTCGGAAGAAGCTCGCCGGCCGCCTGCGCGGCGACCTCGACAACATCGTCCTGACGGCGATGCGACGCGAGCCGGAGCGCCGCTACGCGTCCGTGCGCGAGCTCTCGGACGACGTCCTCCGGTACCTGGAAGACCGGGCCGTCCTCGCGCGGCGGGACACGTTCGGCTATCGCGCGGTCAAGCTCGTCCGCCGCAATCGCGCGGGTGTCGCGGCCGCGGCGATCGCGACGGCGGCCCTCGTCATCGGCTTTTTCTCGACCGTCCACGAGAAGCATCTCGCCGAGGCGGAGCGGGCGCGCGCGCAGCGCCGGTTCAACGACGTCCGGAAGCTCGCGGGTTCCTTCCTGTTCGAGTTCCACGACGCGATCCAGAATCTGCCGGGCTCGACTCCCGCCCGGGCGCTCGTCGTCCGGAGAGGGCTCCAGTATCTGGACGGCCTCGTGCCGGAGAGCGCCGGAGATCCGGGCCTGCAGCGGGAGCTCGCGGCCGCGTACCAGAAGGTGGGAGACGTGCAGGGGGACAGGTCCGCCGCGAACCTCGGCGACACGAGCGGAGCCCTCAAGAGCTTTCGCAAGGCGCTCGAGATTCGCGATTCGCTCGCCGCGAAATCGCCGGGCGATGGGAAGCTCGCGGGGGAGCTGGCGACGACGCTCGATTCCGTGGGCGACGCGCTCTCCCAGACGGGAGACAAACCGGGCGCGATGGACGCTTTCCGCAGAAGCCTGAAGATCCGCGAGACGCTGGTCGCGGCGGATCCGAAGGGCATCGTGCCGCGCCGCGCCCTGGCGACGAGCTACCACCGGATCGCGAGCTCGCTCTCCGACGACGGAGAGTACGCGGACGCCCTTCCCGTCTGGCGGAAGGAGAGCGAGCTCTTCGAAGCGATCTGGAGGGAGACGCCGAACGACCGGCGTGCTCAGCGCAATGTCGCGCTCGCCTGCAAGTACACGGGGGCGGCGCTGGAGTCGCTCCACGACTTCACCGCCGCGCTCGGGCTGTACGAGAGGGCCGTTCTCCTGGACGAAGCGCGAGTTGCCGCAGATCCGACGGATGCCACGGCGAAGGCCGACCTCTCATACGGCTACGGAGCGTTGAGCATCTGCGTCATGAGCATGGGCGACCTGGATTGCGGCCTCCGGACCTACCGGAAGGCCTTCGATATCCGCAAAGGGCTCGCCGACGCGGACCCGACGAACGTCAACGCACAGATGGGTCTCGCGCGGGCGTACCTTCGGATCGGCGACATTCTCGACATGAAGCTCGACCCCGCGGCGGCGGAGGAAAACTTTCGGAGCTCGGTCGCGATCGAGGAGGCCCTCTCGCGCACCGATTCCTCGAACGAGGCCGCGCGCGATCGCTTCGCGTTCGCGCTGAAACGCGAGGCCAGCATGGAGGCGAAGCTCGCTGAAGCGCCGGCGACGCCTCGGAGCGCGATCGCCGGTCACTGGCGCGAGGCGCGCGCGACCTACCGGAGGAGCCTGGACATCTTCGAGGACATGAGCCGCCGGGGCGTGCTCCGCGGGAAGCACTCCGGCGAGCCGGCCTCCATCGCGGCGGAGATCGCGCGATGCGACGAGGCCCTGGCGAAACGGTAAGATCGGAGAGGGGAACGCCTCGCGCCGAGCCGGATTCTGCCTCGGGGGCGAGGAGGCGCACCGCAGCTTCGGCGGGTACGACCTCGTGTCGGAAACCTGGGAGCTCGAGCTCTGATCTCGATCTACGGAGCCGGCGATCCAGGCGATCCAGGCGCGGAAACAACGGCACCGCGCGCCCGATCCAGAGCTTCCGGCCCCGCCGCGCCGCGGTAGTGCACGCCGTAGATCGCGCGCGGAGAGAGTCCCTTTTCCGACAGCCATCCCCCGAAGAATCGATTCATGGTCTCGCGCCCCGACGGAGGGAAACGCACGCCCTCTTCGTAATAGAACAGGTCGCCCTCGAGCACGATTTTCTCGCTCGGGAGCCACACCAGGAGGTTCTCGTCGGTGTGCGGGTTCCGTCCGACGGGAATGACCTCGAGACGCCGGTAGCCGCTCGAAATCGTCCGCGGCGACGCGACGACCTCGATCTTCGCGGAGGCTGCTCCGGCGGCCGGACTCCCTGCGGCGCGGCGCATGGCGGCGGCGTCGCCGGGCGAAACCAGGAAGGTCACATCCCTCGCCGCGAACGCGGCCGCCCCGCCCAGGTGGTCTCCGTGGTGGTGGCTGACCACGACGTATCGGATCGGCTTTCCGGGACAGGTCTTCTCGATACGCGCGAGAAACTCCGTGGTCACGAGCGACGTCGTGCTCTGGCCCGACGCCGGAATCGACTCGAGCCCGATCCCCTGGGCGGGCGCGTCGAACACCACCACGAATTCCGGAAGCTCGACGAACATCACGAGAAACCCGCGCGCTTCGGCGACGTGCACGCCGGGCGCGACCTCGCCGGTCGCGGGGCCGGCAGGCGCGGGAGGGGGCGCGGCAGCGGCGGCGGGCGCCGGGCTCGCCAGCTCCGCGGGGATCTCCATCATCGCGGCCGCATCGGGCGCGTTCGGCTCGTATCGCGAGTATTCGACCTCCTGAAAACGCGTGCCCGCGACGTCCACCGTGTGGCGCCATGGCGCGAGCCCGGCACCGGCGCTCCGATGCCATCCGCGCCAGGTCCAGACGACCGGAACCGACCCGAGACCGGGAAGCTCGGCGCGGTATTCGGCTCGAGAGAGGACGGCGGGCTTCCTCGCGAACGCCAGCGTCAGGGCGATGCCGTCCGGCAGCTCCACCTCCACGACGTCGTGGGCGGCGCCGTCGAACGAGCTCTGCCCGGCGGCGGTGACCCGCACGGCGCGCCGCGACGCTTCGAGCAGCAGCACGTGAGGGACGCGCCGCATCAGCGCCTCGCGATCGGCGGCCGGCGATCCCGATCCCGCCGCGCCCATCCGTGCGCGCCGCGTCGCCCAGTCGACGACGCCCGTGGCGTCCGGCGTGAAGATGAATCGCCGCCAGCGCAGGCTCATGTCGTTGCGCGGCGTGTGGCGCTCCCATGCCACGGCGCCGGCCGCACGCCTCACCGCGACCTTCTCTTCGTGGGGCCGCCACGTCGGCCGGTCGGGGGAGAGACCCTGGAGCTCCGCGGAGAGGTTCTCGCGGCCCGCCCCCTCGACGATCCAGTCGTCGAGAGTTGCGAGCCGCTCCGCACCGCCGAGCGCGGCGACCGCTTTGTCGAGGATCCGGCGTCCGCGTGCTTCGGCGGAAGGGGCCGTCCGGGATGCCGCGCTCGCAGCCTGCGAGAGAGCGGCGAAACACGACAGAAGAAGCACGGCCGGGAGAGTGCGGCGCGAGGGCGCGGGGACGATCATGTATCGGGGAGCGTAGCTCTGAAAGCGCGTCGGCCCGCATCCTTCCTTCAAACGCCTCTCTGGCGAGGATGTTCAGCCCGCCGTGGAGGACGAGTGACGGGCGACGACTGTGTGGCGTTCGCCGTCCGCGGCGGCGATAGGATTCCCGGATGCACGAAGCTCCCGGCAAAGACGAGGCGGCGACTTACTACTTCCGTTACATCGATCGCGTTCCCCCGGGCGACATCGTCGAGCGGCTCGCCACGCAGCTCGGCGAAGCCGTATCGGTTCTCTCGGCGATCCCGGAAGAGAAGTCGGTCCATCGCTATGCGCCGGAGAAGTGGAGCATGCGGCAGCTCCTCAATCACGTGAACGACACCGAGCGGGTCTTTCTCGCGCGCGCATTCTGGTTCGCCCGCGGCAACGACACGCCTCTACCGGGCTTCGATCAGGACACCGCCGCCGCGCATGCGGGCGCGCACGAGATCTCCTGGGCGAGCCACCTCGCGGACCTGAAGGCCGTCCGCGGCGCGACCGTGACCTTCTTCCGAAATCTGCCGCCAGACGCCTGGATGCGCTGCGGGGTCGCCAGCGACAATCCGTTCACGGTGCGGGCGCTCGCTTTCATCACGGCGGGGCATCTCGACCACCACCTCGGGATTCTGCGGGAGCGGTACTTCTAGACGGCCACCTCCCTCTCCCGGCGGGAGAGGGCTGGGGTGAGGGGGGGAGCCCTGAAACTCTTCTTCCGAACAAAGGCTCGCGAGCGCCGCCCCTCACCCTCGCCCTCTCCCGCGGGGAGAGGGTAAAGGCGGGGCGGAAAACGCCTACAACCCGACTTGCGTCTTCGCCACCATCTGATCGTTCATGAACGTCGCCGTGATCATCTTGTCCCCCTTGCGCCACACGAGCACCTTCGTCGTGACCGTCGTCCCCGGCGCGCCGATCCCGGTGGCGTTCGCCGCGGTCGGCGGCACTCCCGCGGGCAGCGCCGGCACCGCAACTCCGGAGCTTGCCTGCTCCGTCCCGGGTCCGAGAACCGCCTCCGCCTGCGCTGACGTCATCCCGTTCGTCACCTTCGCGTAGTTCTCCGCGGTCAGCTTTCCGGAGCATCCCGCGGCCACCAGTGTTAGGGCGGCGAATAGCCCGGCGATTCCGCGGCGCGACTTTCGGATCGATTGCATAAAGCCTCCTTCGAATGTTTTCCGGGAGGATACGCGAACGCGCGCGGCGCCCGCTCCCGACCCCTCGCACCGGCCCACGAGGGAGAGGGAGCAGGGCTGCGTTTCAGTCTTCAAGAGCCCCCCGGACTCTTATACACATACAATGCGTCTCCCCAATCCGCAGGAGGATCAACCAGATGCACGCCGACGTCCTCGCTCGCAACAACGTCCACGTTTCCGGTCGCGGCATCCGTCCGATGCTCTTTGCGCACGGATTCGGGTGCGACCAGAACATGTGGCGTTACATCACTCCCGCGTTCGAAGACGACTACAAGATCGTCCTCTTCGACTACGTCGGCGCCGGCAAGTCCGACGTGCGCGCTTACAACGCCGATCGCTACGGCACCCTCGCCGGCTATGCGCAGGACGTGCTCGACGTCTGCGAGGCCCTCGACCTCCACGACGCGATCTACGTCGGCCACTCCGTCAGTTGCATGACCGGGATTCTCGCCGCGATCCGCGAGCCGGAGCGATTCGATCGCCTGATCCTCATCGGCCCGTCGCCGCGCTACATCAACGAGGCGGGCTACGTCGGCGGATTCGAGCGCAAAGACCTGGAAGGCCTCTTCGACGTGATGGACAAGAACTACCTCGGCTGGGCCAATTTCCTCGCGCCCGTCGTGATGAAGAACGCCGAACGCCCCGAGCTCGCGCGGGAGCTCGAACAAAGCTTCTGCTCGACGGACCCGAACATCGCGCGGCGTTTTGCCGAGGTCACGTTCTTCGCGGACAACCGCGCCGACCTTCCCAAACTGCGGACGCCGTCCCTCCTCCTCCAGTGCGCCGACGACGCGATCGCGCCCGAGGTCGTCGGCGACTATCTCGAGAGCCACGTTCCGGGAAGCACGCTGCGGAAGCTGAGGGCGACCGGGCACTGCCCGCACATGAGCCATCCCGACGAGACGATCGCCGCGATGAAGGACTACCTGGCAGAGCAACCGCGCCGGTACCCGGTGGCCGCCCCTTACCCCTCCACGATTGGCCCGGAGTAGAAACGCGGACGCCGTTTCGGCTCCGACCGCCGCCGTGAACCCGGATCCGGACTCCTCGCCCGCGGGTCTCGTCCGATTCACCGACGACGGTCGGATCCTCCGCGTCAACGCGACCCTCGCGGCATGGCTCGGACGCCCCGCGGCGGAGCTCGAAAGCGGCACCTTCGACGTCCTTCTGACACCCGGCTCGCGCGTCTTCTACCAGACCCACTTCTTTCCGCTGCTGAAGCTGCAGGGCCGGGCGGAGGAGATCTACCTCTCGCTGCGCGACGCCGCCGGTCAGGACGTGCCCGTGCTCGTCAACGC
This sequence comes from Acidobacteriota bacterium, assembly GCA_039931865.1. GTDB lineage: Bacteria > Acidobacteriota > Thermoanaerobaculia > UBA5066 > Gp7-AA6 > JALYUA01. The sequence continues at coordinate 15,893 of JBDTRB010000014.1, forward strand.
GGTCCGGAGCGAAGGGAGCGGGGAAGCGGTCAACGAGTGCGCGGTCTTGCGCACGCGCCAGCGCGACCGGTTCGAGGAGCAGCTCCTCCTAGCGAAGAAGGCCGCGGAGAGCGCGAGCGAATCGAAATCGCGGTTCCTCTCGATGATGTCGCACGAGCTCCGCACTCCGCTGCAGTCGATGGCGATCTTCGGCGAGCTCCTGGCGAGCGGCCGCCACGGCCCCCTGACCGACCGGCAGAGCGAGGACGTCGGCGGGATCCAGGCGGCGACGCGCAACCTCGTCACGCTGATCGACGACATCTTGAATTTCGCGCGCCTGGAGTCCGGCAAGGTGGACGTGCGCCTGGAGACGGTCTCCGTCGGAACGGCCCTGACGCGCGCCGAAACCCTGTTGCGGCCGCGGATCGAGGAAGCGGGACTGACGTTTTCGTTCGACGCGCGCGCCCACGGAGCCGACGTGCGCGCCGACCCGGACCGTCTTCAGCAGATTCTGCTGAACCTGCTGACCAACGCGATCAAGTTCACTCCGAGAGATGGCCAGGTCCGCGTCGAAGTCGATGCGGATGCGGATGCGGGTGCGGGTGCGGATGCGGGTGCGGAAGATCCGGCGGTGCAGATCCACGTGCGCGACACGGGCACCGGCATACCGCCCGACCAGCTCGAGCGGATCTTCGACCCGTTCGTCCAGCTCGACCGCAGGCAGGTCCCGGCGAGCCGCCGGGGCGTGGGCCTCGGCCTCTCGATCAGCCGCGAGCTCGCCAGAGCGATGGGCGGCGACCTGACCGTCGAGAGCGAGGTCGGGAAGGGATCCGTGTTCACGATCGAGCTGCCGGCAGCGAGGTAGCTCCACAAGAGCGAGATGGCCACTCCCACGCTCCTCCCTGAGGGAAGTGGCGAGTGCTGTGAGAGGGAAGCGGCCCCTCTTTCACTTAAGCGCAGCTCTGCTTCCTCTCCCCGCGCGGCGGGGAGAAGGGTGGGGTGAGGGGGAGACAGCAGGCCTGACAAGGCTCGAGTGAGAGGGAGAGGCCCCCTCACCCTGACCCTCTCCCCGGGCGGCGGGGAGAGGGAAAAGGAGCGGAAAGCGGCTGCGAATCTCCGCACCGCCCCCTCGCATACATTCCCCTCACGGAGGCACACATGCCCAGATGGGAATTCGAACCCGGCCACACCGGAGCGGAGTTCCGCTCGCGTCACATGATGGTCACGTGGGTCCGCGGCCACTTCAAGGACGTCCACGGCACACTCGAGTTCGACCCCGAGAACCCGGCCGCGTCAAAGGCCGACGTGACCATCGACGCTGCGGGCCTCTGGACGGGAGAACCCGACCGCGACACGCATCTCAAGTCCGCGGACTTCCTGGACGTCGAGCGCCACCCGACCATCACATTCAAAGGAAAAAGCGCCGAGATCCGCGGCGCCGACGACGCGCGCTTCTCGGGCGACCTGACCATCCGGGGCATCACCCGCCCTGCTCTGCTCGACGTGCGCTACCTCGGCCAGTGGCAGACGCCGTGGTGGGAGGACGGGGTGGACAAGGGCCCGAAGACGCGGGCCGGCTTCCTCGCGACCACGAGAATCAACCGCCACGATTTCGGAGTGAGCTGGAACAGCGCTCTGGATCGCGGCGGCGTCGTCGTGGGCGACGAGGTGAACATCACGATCGACGCGGAGGCGATCCTGCAAGACTAGAGACCAGAGACGAGAGAGCGATCGACAGCCGGGTGAGTGCCCGAGCCCTTGCTCGGGAGGAAAGAATGGATCCGGAGGAAAGAATGGATCCGGAGGAAAGAATGGAGCTCACCTCGCCCGCGCACGACACGGTCCCGCAGAAGTGGACCGACACGATCGAAAAGCACCGCGCTGCGATCGCGGATTTCGTTCGCGCGGCTTCTGCGATGGAAGAGGAAGCCTGGCGCCTCCCCGTCGAGCCCGGAAAATGGACGCCGGCGCAGATTACCGACCACCTGCTCCGCACCTATCGCATCGTCCTCGATCAGCTCCGCGGCGGGCCGGGGATCAAACCGCAGTACGGCTTCCTTCTCCGCCAGATCCTTCGACTCGCCTTTCTGCCCCGAATCTTCCGAACGCGACGGCTGCCGGCCGGAGCGAAGGCGCCTTTCGAAATTCGACCCGCCGATTCGAGCATCCCCCGCGAAACGGCTCTCCGGCAACTCACAGATGTGTCCGCCGAGTTCGAGACCGAAATGTTGTCGCGGCGAAACGAGAAGGACCTGAGACTGACGCACCACGTATTCGGCGCGGTCAAACCGCTCCGAGGCGTCGATTTCATCGCGATCCACACGGAGCACCACGCAAGGCAACTGCCCCGAAGCTGAGCCCGAATTCAAACCCTGACTCCGCCCCCCTCTCCCCGCGCGCCGGGGAGAGGGCCGGGGTGAGGGGCAACAAATAAAGCCTGGCAAAGCTGAAGAGAACAGATCACCAACCTCTTCCCGGTCCGCCTGACCCCTAACCCCTTACCTCCCCGGAGGCACGATAGGATTTCCGCGATCCCATTCCGAAGAGGAGCCCGATGAACCACGCCGCAAGGGTCCGGACTGCGCGCTGCCTTCTCCTCGCCCTCGCGCCAATCCTCCGGACAGCCACCGCCGCGGCATCCGAGCCCGACCCCATCCCCGCCCGCATCGCCGGCGCGGCGCTCACGGGCGGCGGAGCCCTCGCCTTCCTCGAAAAGCTGACGACCACCGTCGGCGGCCGCGTCACCGGCAGCCCCGAGTGCCGCGCCGCCTCCGAGCTCATCCTCGCGGCGCTGAAAGACGCGGGCTTTACGAACGCGCACTTCGAGGAGTACCCGCTCGAGTCCCGCTGGACGCGCGGTCCCGCCGCCGGCCGGATCGTCTCGCCGATCGAGCGAAAGCTCGCGATCGGCTCCTACGGCTGGGTCCCTGGAACCGCGGGCGCCGTCGACGCACCGCTCGTCGACGCGGGCTCTCCCTCTTCCTCCACGGCCGATCTGCCGATTCCGGCCGCCGCCCTCCGAGGCGCCGCTGTCCTCGTCGATCCGCAGAAAGCCGGCGAAGATCCGTCCTTCGTGATGCGCGCCTCCCTGGCCCGGCGCCTCGCGGCCGCCGGCGCCGCGGCGATGATCATCCCGTCCGACAAGCCGAATCGCATGATCTACACCTCGGCGTTCGGCTTCTTCCCGCGGGGGCCGCTGCCGATCCTCTCGGTCGCGAAGGAGGACTCGCTGCTCCTCCGGCGACTGCTCGCGAAGGGCCCCGTTCGCCTCGCGCTCGACATCCGCAACACCTTCGAGCCGGGCGCCTACCGCGAGCGAAACGTCGTCGCGGACCTCCCGGGCGCCGCGCAACCCGACGAGGTCGTGCTCCTCGGCGCGCACTTCGATTCGTGGGACCCGGCCGAGGGCGCCAACGACGACGGCTCCGGCGTCGCCGCGATCCTCGAAGCCGCGCGGATCTTGAAATCGCTCGGCGTCAAGCCGCGCCGCACGATCCGCTTCGCGTTCTTCTCCGGCGAGGAGGAAGGAGATCTCGGCTCCCGCGCCTACGTCGCCGCGCACGCGAACGAGCTCGATCGCCTCCGCGCGGTCCTCATCATGGACGACGGCGCCCAGGCGCCTCGCGGATTCGACATCCAGGGCCGGCGCGATCTCGAGGCGGCGTTGAAAAAGCTCCTCGCGCCGCTCGGGCCGCTGGGCGCGTCCAGAGTCTCGCTCGACGCGAGCTTCGACAAGGACCACGGCCCCTTCGTCGCCGCGGGCGTCCCCGCGCTCACTCTCGCGGTCGATGTGGGCGAGTACGACACGCACCACCACGCCATCTCGGACACCTTCGACAAGGTCGACCCGCGGATGCTCGCGATCGACACCGCCGTCATGGCCATCGCGGCGTACGCGATCGCGGACGCGCCCGCACCGCCCGGCAGGCGGCTCTCGCCCTCGGAAGCGGCTGAGCTGATGAAGAAGACCGGCGTCGACTCGACCCGCCGCATGATCGAAGAGCCGGCGAACCGCTGACGCGTCAATTCAGGAGGAGCAAAATGACAAAACCCCGCCAGGCCCCGCCCGTCCGCCGATTCCTCGCGGCCGCTCTCGCCGCCACCGCGATCGCGACCCTCTGCTACGCAGCCACCAACAAACCCCCTCTGCACGCGAAGAAGTGGATGGCGATCACCGGCAAACCGCTCGCCGCCACGGCCGGCGCGATGATCTTCCAGAAGGGCGGCAACGCCGTCGACGCCGCGTGCGCGATGATCGCCGCGACCTGCACGATGTGGGACACGCTCGCCTGGGGCGGCGAAACGCAGGCGCTCATCTACAACCCGCACACCAAGAAGGTCATCGGCATCAACGCCCTCGGCGTCGCGCCGACGGGAGCCACGCCCGAGTATTTCCAATCGAAGGGGATGCCCTACCCGCCGGAGTTCGGCCCGCTCGCCGCCGTGACGCCGGGCACGCCGGGCGGGATCATGGTCATGCTCGCCGAGTACGGAAAGCTGTCGCTCGCCGAGGTCCTCGCGCCCGCGATCGAGATGGCCGACGGCTATCCGATCGAACAGCAGCTCATCGGCACGATCAAGCGCCAGAAGGACTGGATCCTGAAGTGGCCGGAGTCGCGCCGGACGTTCTTCCCGCACCCCAACGACGGCCCGCCGGAGCCGGGCGAGATCTTCAAGCAGCCGGACTTAGCCTCCACGCTGCGCAAGCTCGTCGAAACGGAAAAGGCGGCGCTCAAGGCCGGCAAATCCCGCAAGGACGCGATCCTCGCCGCGTACGACCGCTTCTACAAGGGCGACATCGCGAAGGAGTTCGCGCGCGGCTCGCAGGAGGTTGGCGGCCTCCACACGGCCGAGGACCTCGCGCGCTGGAAGGTGAAGATCGAGGAGCCGGTCAAGGTCAGCTACAAGGGCATCGACGTCTACAAGCTCGATGTCTGGACGCAGGGCCCCGCGATGCTCCAGGCGCTCAACATCCTGGAGGGGATGGACCTGAAGGGCATGGGCTACAACAGCGTCCGCTACCTCCACGCGATCTACCAGGCGATGAGCCTCGCCTTCGCCGACCGCGACTTCTATTACGGCGACCCGTCGTACCAGCCGGCGCCCCCGACGGTGAGCCTGCTCTCAAAGGAGTACGCGCAGTCGAGAGCGAAGCAGATCGACTGGGCGAAGAACGACCCGAGCATCAAGCCCGGCGACCCCTACCCGTACATGCGCGGGCAGAACCCGTACGCGGACCTGCTCGCGAAGTGGCCGCCGCCGCCGAAAAAGAAGGGCGCGGCGGGATCCGGAGAGGCGGCCGCCCTCGAGCAGCTCCGCGGCACCGCGCCCGCCCGGACCTTCGAAGAGGAGTTCCACGCCGGCACGACGTCGGTCGAAGCCGCCGATGCGGAAGGCTGGGTCGTCTCGGTCACCCCGTCGGGCGGCTGGGTCCCCGCGGTGATCGCCGGCAAGACCGGCATCGGGATGAGCCAGCGCATGCAGAGCTTCGTGACGGACAAGGCGGAGAGCCCCTTTAACGTGATGGAGCCCGGCAAGCGCCCGCGGGTCACCCTGACGCCGACGCTGGCGCTGAAAGACGGCAAGCCGTACCTGTGCTTCTCCGTCCAGGGCGGCGACTCTCAGGACCAGAACCTCCTGCAGTTCTTCCTGAACGTCGTCGAGTTCGGCATGACCCCGCAGGAAGCGACCGAGGCCCCGAACATGAACAGCTACCAGATGCGAAGCTCCTTCGGCGCCCACGAATCCAAGCCGGGCGTGATGGAGATCCACCCGAGCCTGCCCGCCTACGTCCGAGCGGAGCTCGTGAAGATGGGCTACACGTTGCAGGTCGTCCCGAAAACGAGCGGCCCGATCAACGCGATCCTGCTGGACCAGGCGCACGGGACGATGTGGGGCGGGTCGAGCGACCACGGGGAGGATTATGGGATCGGATGGTAGTTTGCTTCTGCGCTGGGCTCGACCAGCCTCGATACGACCATTCTAGGGGCCGCGATGTTATTCATTCCGATTGACAAAATGCGCTCGCGAGTAGATCGGGCGCGTTCAGAGTCCGATTCCGGATTTTTCCACGACCTTCTTCTTTTTGGAGAAATGGTTGTCAAGATCATCGGGGCCGGCGTCGTCGCGGCAATTGACGATGACCGGGAGAGACTCCGGTACCGGCAATTGCACGCGCTTGTGCGGGCCTCGGGCCCTGGTGACTGGGTCAGCGCGATAGACGAGGTACTGATCGGGCCAGCTTCACAGCATCTCGCTCCTGAAGCGCGAGCCTTTCAGAAAGAACTGACAAGCAAGCAGGATCCAGGAAGCTGGCAACATGACGCGGTCCGTAGCTTGCACGCCGTGCTTTGCGACATTGACCCGTCATGCGACGCCTTGGCGCTGAAGGCGACGGGCCGGCAGTGGCTTGCTTTGTTTGCGAGGCTGCGAAACAAAACTCGCGGCCACGGCGCCGTCTCGGCCACAAGAATGTGTGCTCTGTGCCCTGAACTGTTCAAAGCCATTACCCTTATCGTCGACAACTGCAGCATATTTTCGCTACCTTGGGCGCATCTTCATCAAAATATGTCCGGCAAATATCGGGTAACGGCACTATCGGATCGTGCAACTGCTTTTGACGAACTGAAACGAAACGCTACCTTCAACTACGCAACCGGCGTCCACTTGTATTTGGGGTCTCCCCGTCTTGTTGAACTAGCCCGGTCAGACGTTGATGCGGCCGACTTCTTTCTGGCTAACGGGAGCTTCGACGACCGCGCTAAGACGTGCGAATTCCTCTCGTATATTACAGGTCAAACTCAAAACGTTGATGCTGGCGCGTACCTCGTTCCTCCCTCAACGCTGCCTCGAAGCCACACGGCCGGCGACGACCGTTTGGAAGCCGTAGCCGAGGTATTTTCGAATATTCCGCCGCCCCCAACAGATTATGTCGCCCGGCCCGCGCCTGAGCATCGGCTTGAGGAGCTGTTGATCGACGATCGCCACCCGATCATTACGCTGGCAGGGCAGGGTGGCGTCGGGAAAACCTCCCTCGCTTTGACGGTGCTTCACAGAATTGCACAAGGTACTCGATTTCAATTTGTGGTGTGGATGAGTTCTCGGGACATAGATCTCTTGCCAGAGGGTGCTAAAGCCGTTCAGCCAGCGGTCTTTTCATTGTTCGAACTGGCGCGCGATTTCGCCGCACTCCTTCCGCCGCCACCTGGTATTTCAACCATCGACTATCTTAGGAGAAGTCTGACGGCGTATGCAGATGGTCCTATCTTACTAGTGTGTGACAACTTTGAGACTCTAAAAACGCCCGCCGACGTCTTTGCCGATCTCGATGCCTACGTGAGGTCGCCAAATAAAATCCTAATAACAACCCGGCATAGCGAATTCAATGGAGACTTTCAGATCCCATTGCGGGGAATGGAGCGGCCTGAGTTCGAGATCTTAGTCGATGTGCACGCAGCCAAGCTTAATATTAGCGCGTTGCTGACGTCGGCTTATCGTGCCGAACTGTTCGATGCATCGGGAGGCCATCCCTACATCGCGAAAGTGTTGTTGGGCGAGGTGGCGACTGCAGGCGGGGCAGTGAATGTGAACCGAGTTATCGCTGCAAAGGGCGAAATACTCCAAGCGCTGTTCGAGAGAACTTTTCAGACATTGTCCCAAGCAGCTCGACGCGTCTTTCTGACTCTTTGCAATTGGCGGAGCGTGGTCCCACAGGTCGCGCTTGAGGCGGTGTTGCTCAGACGTCCGGACGAGGCGATTGATGTCGCCTCTGCGATAGACGAGCTGGAGCGTTCATCTTTTGTCGAAGTTGCAAAAAGCGACGCACCGGGTTCCGAGGGGTACCGATTCCTTTGGGTGCCGCTCAGCGCAAGTGAGTTTGGGCGGCGAAAGTTGAAGGTTAGCCCTCTCAAGGTTCTGGTTGAGGTAGACACGCTAATTTTACGTGACGTAGGTGTCGGACTTCGGCACGATATAAGAATCGGGCCGCGAGTGGAGCGATTGTTCAAGGCGCTCGCCGGTCGTGTCGAGGGGGGCAAGGAATCTGTTGCCCAAATAAAACCGATGTTGGAATACATTGCGCGGCAATATCCACCCGCGTGGATGATGTTGTGCGATCTCTTGGAAGAGAGTGGCGATCTGGAGGGAGCGAAGGAGGCCGTGAGGCGGTATTTGGAGAACGAGGGCCTGGCCCAGCCGCGACGGGCGTGGCTTCGGCTGGCGGATCTTGGTGCGCGGTCGGCGGATCCGCAAACGGAGCTGCAAGCGATGGTGGAGCTGTCGTCCACGCCCGGCGCGTCGTTCAGTGAGTTGAGCGGGGCGGCGAATCGAGTGAACCGTATTCTTTCCAATCGAATGGACAAGGTGTCTCGCGAAGAGCGTGCTTTTAGCGTCCGCAAACTGGCGGAACTGATGGAAGCGCGGGTCGAGCACGCGACCGCGGATGATTTGTCGCGTATGGCATGGCTCCGGCTTTATTTGGATGATGAACAGAAGGCCAAGGAGTTGACCTTGCGTGGACTCAAGGTTGAGCCCGGAAACTATTATTGCCAACGCCTCGCTGAGCGGCTGCATCTGGCCATTTGATAAGTCAGGGAGCCAGATGGCGTCAAGACCTCTCATCTTCGTCGCGTCGCGCCACAGGATGTTTTCTGAAGAACGGGTCGCCATCTGAAGATCTGCGGTCAACCGCAGGTCTGACTGGCGGGATGCTCCGAAGCGCCTTTCTAGGGCTGGTCGGCGATCTGACGTTTTCGGCTTCCAATCGGCGCGGCTTCGATGGAGACCGCTTCTCCGTCACGGTCGAGCACCCGTGAGGCCTTCCTCGTCGATCGCGTCAGCCCCGTTGATGATTCCGCCCTCGCGAAGGAAGAGGATCTCGACCGTATGCGCTTTCGGAAAAGATTCCGCCCAAAGACGATGTCGTTTAATAATAATTGCTGTGCGTCACTTCCCGTTTCGCGTTAAACCAATTCAGATTCTTCAGCGGAGGAGGGCGCGATGTCTCTGATGGATTCATGGGAGCTTCCGTTTGGGCCGGACGGGGTAGTGTTGGATCGATTTTCAGAATTCGTCGTGAGTACAAAGAGGAAGCTACAAACACTTTACTCGCCCGATGATGATCTTACCTACTCTTACGCGGTTCCCACCTTCATTCAGAACCTCGCGTTTTCGAAGGGGCTAGCGGGAGGACCGATTACCGCCGACGACACCCCGAGTTAGCGGATCGCTTGCGAACTGAACACCGCGCAGCTTTATCACAAGAACGACTACTGGGCGCCTAATTCAGCTCTTCGCGTGGCGCGTGCAAGCGCGGGTGAGGCGTGGGTCGGTCTCCACTCAACCAAGATATCGCAGGCGTTAAGATCTGAGTCCAATCGCATGGCGTTTCTCGATTACTGTCGGCGCGAAATCGAACTAAGGTGGAATGAGAAGTTCCCCGAAAGCCGAGTTGCGCTAATGGACAAGGACACGCTCGACTTCCTGTCAAAGAGGCTGTTTCAGAAGGCGCCTCGAGGCGAAGGTGATCGTGTCCGAGAATGTATTAGCCGAAACCTATACCAACATTGCCGTGTGTTTGGTGAGTATTGCAGTCTATTCACCGTCCTAGCGCGTTGTCATTACGTTCCGTCAGGAACCCGTGCGGGTTTGGCCGTTGAATCGCTAGGACGAGGCGATATGGTCGTGGAGACGGTCGAGCCGTACGTCGCGCTGCGGATACTCAAAGATACCAAGAAGCGAGGCGATCTCCTCCGGCGGACGATGGATTGACGCCATAACAGCGCAGCCAAGCTCTATGAAGAGTTGAGTGAATTCAGAATGCGCCTGGCCCATAGGCCTGAGGCGGCGCGTAACCGCGCGATGGAGAGATTCGATGAGAGCATGGCGACCAGTCGCCTGCAGGTTGTGGGAAAGGCGCTGATTCATTTCAAGGCGGCGCTTCTGGTCACGGTTGGCCGAAATGCTGACAAGACTGTCGACGGCGAACACTTGGAGAAAGAGGCTCTCGTCAACGGTGTCCTGGATTTTGGCAGAGAGCTATTTAGCGGTCCTAGAGGACTGACCCACGTACTAAAGCAGCGAGCCAGGAAAGTAGGCAAGAGGATCCAACACGAAATCAAACGGCTGGCGGCCACCTAGAAAAGCGATGAAGACGGCGTCGGGTGATGCGCGCGTGGGCACCTGCGCCTGGTAAAGGGTCGGATATCGCCGTCCGTGCGTCAAAGAGCCCTGGACGATGAATGACGTGATGTTGGCGAGCATGGCGGGGATCAACCTGTAGCCACCGGTCATCTCGGCCACCATGATGAGTGTCGAGATCGGGGTCCGCGCCGGGCCCGAGAAGACCGCGGCCATTCCGACCACGACGAACGAGGCGGGGACGATTCCGAGCTGCGGGAAAAATGACGCGAGGTGTCAGGGACGGGTGGTGTCAGGCGTCCTATGTCTGATGTCAAGCCGATAGGGCGAGGAGCTTCAGCATCCTATTCGTGGTCTTGGCCACAGGTCGCATGTTCGGGTCCGGTGCAGCGCCGCAGCATGTAAAACGACCGTACGAGGGTCACGACTGACCACGCGGTCGCCGCGTCCGGGGAGAGTCTCGATCGCCCAGTCGGCGGTTAGTTCCCTTTCTCCTTCGAGTTGCTGAAGTTGACTCGATAGGGCTGCCCGCTGTGGGCGATGGCGAGAAGGCGATGACACAACTTTCGAGCGACGGCCACGATGGCGCGTTTGCCGCCGCGCCGGACCTTGATGCGGTCGTAGAAGCGCCGCATCTCAGGATCCTTGCCGACCAGGATCCAGGAGCTCTCGACGAGGACGTAGCGCACGACGGGGTTGCCCTGGCGCGTGATGTGTCCGTGCCGAACGCGATCGCCGCTGGAGTGCTCGGAGGGCGTCAGGCCGGCGTAGGAGCTCAACGCCTCTCCGTCGGGGAACCGGCCGAAGTCGATGATCTCCACCGCCAAGGTCAGAGCCGACAGCCAGCCGATCCCAGGCACTGTCGACAACAGCTCGACAGTCGCAGCGTAGTCGGGACGTCGCGCCATTTGCCGAAGCTCTTTGGTCAACCCATCCACGCGAGCGTCCAGGTCGAAGTAGACACTCCGAAGCTCCTCGAGTACCCGATCCAGCGAAGCGTCGTCGAGCTTCAACGCTCTCAGCCAGGCCTCGTAGTCTCCGCTCCAGTCGGCGCCCGCCTCTTCCGGCGCCTCGACGTCGTAGGTCAGAAAGAACGACTTGATCCGCAGCATCGCTCGGCGCCGGTCTTTCTGCACCCGCTGTCGCTGGCGCACCAGCTCTCGATCCGCCCGCTGCCGCGATTCCGGAACGAAGATCGGCCGAAGCAATCCAGCCTCCAGAGTCCGCGCCAGCTTAAGCCCATCTCTCCGGTCCGTCTTCACTCGGTTGCCGATCTCGTCCGGCACGTGGGAGGCCGATACCACCATCGAGTCCACGTCGTGGGATTTCAGCCAATCGTGCAGCCCGTAACCGAACGGTCCCGTCTCGTACGCGCTGTGAACCCGACGTCCCTTCAATCGCTCGAGCAGACCCACCAGCCCGTCACGTCGCGGCGGAAAGCTCGCACTCAACAGAGTCTCGCCTCCCGATCGCGCCGTCACGTGCCACGATGTCTTCGAGATATCCAGACCCAGGAACACATCCGAGCCTCGCGCCCCTCGCAGCTCTCCTCGCATGGCTCTCCTCCTCTTCACCAGAGTGCCACGCGGAGCTGCTCGCGTCCTCTTCCTTACCGGCACGCCTCGAACATAGCGGTTGCATCCGTGCAACTCCGAGCTGAAGAATGCGCGGAGAGGTCAGAACCTTTCGAGGCTCGCGGCAAGCCAGGGTTCGCGCCGCAGGATGTCGGGTCTGACCCCCTTGATGTCTCAGCCAACCGTCCTCCGGCGGTCCTCACGCTCGGCAGGGCGGAGGCCAATCAGAGGCGGCGTCCATCGAATTATAATTGGCGCTCGATGGCAGGATTATCGCTGTTTGCTGGAGATCCAATCGACCGACTCCTCCACAAGCTCGGTTTGGCTTCTGAGGGTCGTCTCCGGTTTAGTCGCTTGGCTCCTCTCGTTGTGGTGCTCGGCTGGGCGGTTCCGTTGGTTCTCGCTACCTTGGGGGGAGACCTAACCAACAAGTATGGCAGGCGGGGATTCGCATCTGATTTCAACCTCCTGATTCAGACTGCCGTCGTCATTGTGCTCCTTTATGCTCAGTCCTACGTAGACGCGCACATTCGAGATGCGGGATGTCTCTTTGCCTCGTCCGGAATCGTAGACCGTGCCGAATATGAACGCGGCGCCGCAAAGACGTGCCGGTTACGCATCGCGATTCTGCCTGATGTGATTTGCGGGCTCGTTGCGATTCCACTCGTGTACCTTTGGGCGGCGGCGGACCTCAGGAAGGGAATTCCGAGCTGGCAGGTGCACTGTCTAGACGGACGAGGCGTTCCGACGATTGCCCAATGGTGGTTAGTCTTGATCTTTGGGCCGCTCTTTGAGTTCCTGTGGCTTCGGTGGTTATGGAAGATCTCACTGTGGTTGTGGTTTCTTCGCCGAATATCGCGTTCAAAAATCAGGATCGCCGCGGGTCACCCGGATCGGGCCGGTGGACTCGGATTTGTCGGATCCGTTCAGGCCTCGTTCGGCATTCTGATTTTCGCCGTAGGACTGTTAGTGTTGTCGGACGCGTTGAAGCAGATTTTTGTCGAAAGGCTGCTCAGCGGAAATCTGTTTCTCGAAATAGTCGCTTTTTCAATTCTGGGTCCAGTGGCTTTCCTCCTTCCGCTTCTGATGTTCACCCGGCACCTGTATGCCGCGAAGCGATTGGCGACTGTGCGCTGGAGCTCTCGGATCACCCGGATCCTAAATGCGACCACTCACGACCGGCGGTCGACCGACGATGAGACTCGCCTGTCGGAGGCTGTCAAACGCTATAGGAGTGTCACTCAGATGCGGGTCGTGCCGTTCGATATGGTCTCATTGTGGCATCTTCTTGCAGCGGCGGCGACCCCTATGCTTCCGCTTATAGTTCGGGGACTCGACATGCCCTCGTGGTTCCAAGAGCTAGTCAAGTCTGCCAAATGATGAGTGCGGTCGCCCGTCGGATTCGTCGTCCTCAGGCGCGGTGGGAAATGGGGTCAGTTCTGCTTTGCTGAGTTCCGGGTCGCGCCAGAGCTTTCGGGAGGGAGTTGGGGTCAGTCGAGAAATCCTGACCTCTGAGGGAAAAGGGGTCAGTTCTGATTTGCGCGCTTCCTCGGAAGCGCTGTTGGGCACGTCTAAATGAAGTGGATGGTTCATCACCGGAATCAGCCTCGATTAGCGCGAAATCAGCAAGTGTGGCCTGACCCCTTTTTCTCGACGGGGAGCTGCGGGTTCAACGAGAAGGGGTCGGGGGTTAGGTCCGGAGACGAGTCTCGCGCACGAGGGCTCCGCATTGTTAAGATCCGAGCGGAAACGGGAGTCCTCCGGTCGAGCAGCAAGAGGTCCGGCGATGCCTGAGAACAACTACCGAATCACGCTCACGCTTGAGGCTCTAGCTCGCGAGGAGGGGCACATCCGACTTTCGGACTTCGTAACCGAGTTGGATGCTTTGGGCAACGCACTCAAGAAGACGGAGGCGCTGCTAAGCGGTGGCGCCGAACCTGACCTGATCTACCGCGTGGTGTCGTTAAGCCATTCGAGTCCCGCTGCCGTGACGATCGAGCCATACCGGCGGACTCTGGAGTCTGATTTCCGCGCACCTGTGCTAGAGAGCCTCTTCCAGACCCTGCACCAAGTAGATCGTGGAGAAGTCAACGGCGAGCTTCCATACGACGTACTTGAAGACCTAAAAAACATGGCTAAACCGGTGGGTCGGCGCCTAGCGAGCTTGACCCTGGAGTATCGCGGACGGGTCATTCGGTTGAGCCGCGAGCTAAAGCTAAAAATTGAACTAGCTCTTGCCCCTGAGCAGGTAGAACAGGGCTCAATCCGAGGCATGCTCGAATCGATCAACATCCATGGATCGGCAAACGTCTTCCGCATATATCCAGACTACGGCCCAGTAAAGCTGAATTGCCACTTCCCGGACTCACTTCGTTCGGAAGCAGTCTCAGGCGTTGGGCGGTTCGTTGAGGTCCGTGGATCGCTGAGTTTTCGGGTCGGAAGTCGACATCCGCACGAGGTTGAGGTACGCAAGGAGTGGGGTCAACGCTGAATCGCTGCGCAGGAATTGAGCGCTGACCCCTTCTACCGTCCGGAGACCGTCGTAGGGTGGTGAGACGGGAGGGCCATCGACGAGATCGATGTAGCCTCGCGCGGTGCTCTGGCGAGTGAAGGGGGAAATGGGGCCCAGACGTGCAATCGTGTATTTCCATTGGGCTGACCCCGTGGCGGGCAACTATCGGGTCGGTCTGGTGAAGTGTGCGACTCTGGACGCCTAAGCGAACGGACGCCTTTATACGTCTGATCCGCTCGCTATGATTCCGGCCAAGGAGTGCTATCATTGATAGCGAAGAGGACACCATGGCTCAGTTAATCGTACGAAACCTGGAACCGAAGCTCGTCGAGAAGCTCAAGCTTCGAGCCGCGCGCCGGGGTCGATCTGCCGAAGCCGAGCACCGCGAGATCCTCCGCGCGGCGCTGACAGGCCGCTCGGCCGGGAAGACTCTCAAGCAGCGCCTTCTCGAGATGCCGCCGGTGGGTCAGGACGGCGATTTCGCCCGTTCTCGGGACCTTGGTCGCCGAACCCGGTTTTGAGCTATCTCGTCGACACGAACGTCCTCTCGGAGCTGCGCAAAGGTGAGAGGTGCGACGCGAACGTCTCGCGGTGGTTCGCGGGCGTCCCTTCCGAAGAGGTCTTTCTGTCCGTCCTTGCCATCGGCGAGATTCGCGGCGGGATAGAACGCATCCGACGCCGGCGCGATGCCCGTTCGGCTCGCGCCCTCGAGGGCTGGTTGAAGAACCTCATCGCCGAACACTCGGACCGGATTCTTCCGATCGACGAAGCTGTCGCGCAGGAGTGGGGCCGCTTGAACGTTCCCGACCCCATTCCAGTGATCGACGGGCTGATGGCGTCAACCGCCCGCGTCCACGGGCTCACGATCGCAACGCGCAACCTGAAGGACATGAAGCGGACGGACGTTGCGTGTGTCGACCCGTTCGAGGGGAAAGGCTGAGGGTGGGCAGGGTCAACATGGTCGACCCGGCAAGCGCCCCGGCGTGACGCTGACGCCGACGCTGAGGAACGGCAAGCCGTACCTGTGCTTCTCCGTCCAGGGCGGCGACTCGCAGGACCAGAACTGACCGGGGTGCCCGTCGCCGGCCTTCCTCTGTCACCGCGGCGGCTCGTTCGGCTGTCTGTTCGGGTAACCCTCGCGACGATTGCCGCCGCGGCCGGAGTGTGGCTTTTGGTCCTCGCGGCAAAGGCATCGGACATTCTCCATATCGGGTCGCGACCTGACGCTTCCGACTTCCGCGACTTCCTGATCTCAGCCGCGATCGGAGTTCCGCTGGGCGCTGCTGCCGCGTTCTACTCGAGATCCCTCTATCGCCGGCATCGGGGGTTCTTCGTCGAGTGGTATGCGACGCCGGCCGCACAACTCGGTTGGCGGCTGAAACGATGGAACCTGCTGTTTCTCGTGCCATTCGTCGTCGGAATCGAGATTCTTATCGCCGGGGCGTTCCGTTTCGAGCTGTCCCCATATCCTGCGCTGCTCGCCGCGATGCTCTGGGCGCCGCTGGTCGGTCCGGAGCTGAAGGAAATCCTTCGCTCCGCGGCGGAATTGAAGAGCGCGCGAGAGCGGCCCGAGGACCAGCGGCCTTCTGTGCCCGCCTGGAGCCACGAGACTCCAACGCGTCGATACGTCGAGCGGTTCGTCTTCTCCGTTTTCTGCGTGGCCGCGGTCGGGTTCACGGGATACACCGTCAACCTGCAGAGAATCGCCGAGACCGAAGAAGCTGCAAGGATTCTCCGGCCCTTGTTCATTCATCCGGGCGCGGACTTCGATCGGTTCTACGACCTGACCCATGAGGCACGAAAGGCCGCTCGAACCTGCGACGAAACGCGACTGCAGAAGGGCGAAGCCGACGCGCGGACGCTGTTGACGGTCTATCCGGAGTTCGAGCACGATTGGAACTACGGCAACGCGATTCACTACGGGAACCTCGCGCTCGGCCGCGTGGCGCTCCGCCACGGGAACACGGGAGCGGCGAAGCGATATCTCCTTCGCGCGGCTGAAACGCCCGGATCGCCTCAGCTCGGCGACTACGGTCCCGACATGACCCTGGCGAGGGAGCTGCTGGAGCACGGGGAAACCGCGACTGTTCGGAGCTACCTTCGCCTCTGCGGCCGGTTCTGGAGAAACGAAAAGCGAAACTGCGTGCTGGAGGAGTGGGCTGGCGAGATCGATCAGAGTCACGTTCCGGACTTTGGAACCTGGGCGGGGCCGGTGCCGCGACTCGCCGACGGCTGGACCTGCGATCTTCTGGAGACGACGGTTCCGGTCAAGTGAGGGAAATGGAGTCAGTTCTCGTTTCGAGCCTGGCTATCGGGCGCACGAAGGATGAATCATCGCAGGAAGGTATGGGAAGGTATGGAAGGTATGGGGTCAACGCTGAAATCCTGAATTCAGTGGAAGGTATGGGGTCAACGCTGAAATCCTGAATTCAGCGATTCAGCGTTGACCCCTCTCACCCGTTGACCCCTCTCACGCGGCCCCCGGGAAGGCGACTCGCGGGGATCTCACTCGCGGCGATGGGCCGGCACCTCAGGCAAGGAGTGGCGTCAACGCTGAATCGCTGCGCAGGAATTTAGCGCTGACCCCTTCCCCCGGTGCCGACAGCCAGCCGATCCCGGAACGCTCGACAGCAGCTCCACCATCGGCACGTAGTTTTTACAGAATCGGACAGGGCCCGAGATTGCTCTTCCTGCCGAGGATCAGCGTGAATGGACCGAGAGAGGTGTTGTCGACGAACACCGTTAGAGTCAGCGTCTTCCCGTCCGTCTTGCCGGTGTAGAGCGCAGGACGACGCAAAACAGTTTCGTCAATCGGAAGGGGCCCGCCTTCGCGCACGAACCAGCCCACGACAGAAAACCGGCCGTCGGCGTCATAAAGGATCGGCTGATCGGCCATGCCGTGCGCGCAGAAGAACTTCACGGTCGCCCCCTTTTCCGTGACGCTGATTTCGGCCCGTTCGCCGCCCCAGACACCGAGCGGCAGTCGGGTACCGCCTCCCCGGGAGCCGACGACGCGCGGAGTTGGCCGGCGCACCCGATCGCCGACCGTCGCTGCGCCCTGCGACGTCAGGTTCTTTTCCAGAGATGCCTCGGGGGCGGTCGGGGTGCGTTCGGAGCAGGCGACGAGGGCGAGAAAGGTCGCGGCGGTCAGAATCCCCTTCAAACCTCTCATCATCGGATTCTATCCCCCCGGGGGCGGAGGGGTCCGACGGCATGGATCGGAGACAGTGCCCATTATGTCGCGTTGAGCAAGGAGTGAAGGAAGGAGTGGGGTCAACGCTGAATCGCTGCGCAGGAATTCAGCGCTACCCCTTCCACCCGCCTCACCTCAACCCTCTCCCGCCGGGCGAGGGGGCACGGTCGGCGTTGGGACGAGAAAATCGGAAGCCGGGGTTGGATTAGAGTCGGGGCGCAGAGGAGAAAAGAACGATGCCAGGCCACTCGACACGGCACGGTTATCTCCACGGCTCGTCGACCAGGCTGAACCTCGGTCGGAGGGCCCCCCGCCTCCCTGAACGCCTGCTCCTCTCCCTCGTTTCGATCCTGGTTTTCCTTTTCCTTTTCTTCTGTCCGATCAATTCAGGAGTCGCTTCGGCCGGCGTCAACACATGGACGACTCACGGACCGGAGGGAGGCTTGATCTACGCCCTGGCGATCGATCCCGCCGCGCCGGCTACGCTCTACGCGGGGACGGACAGCGGTGGCGTCTACAAGAGCGTCAATGGCGGAGCGAGCTGGACCGCCGTCAACGCCGGGCTGACCAACACGACCGTTCTGGCCCTGGCCATCAACCCTTCGGCGCCGGCCACGCTCTACGCGGGCACGTTTGGCGGCGTCTTCAAGAGCATCGACGGCGGGGGAAGCTGGACGGCAATCAACGCCGGCCTGACAAGCACGAATGTCGATGCCCTGGCGATCGATCCCGCAAACCCGGCCACGCTCTACGCCGGCACGGGCGGCGGCGTTTTCAAGAGCGTCAACGGCGGCCAAAGCTGGACGGCCGTGAGCTCCGGCCTGCTCTCGCTCCAGGTAAATGCCGTGGCGGTCGATCCCGCGGCCCCGGCCACGGTCTATGCCGGCACGTTCGGCGGCGTCTTCAAGAGCATCAACGGCGGGGGAAGCTGGACGGCAGTCAACACCGGCCTGACGAACACGATTATCGCTGCCCTGACCATCGATCGTTCGGCCCCGGCCACGCTTTACGCCGGAACGAACGCCGGCGGGGTATTCAAGAGCACCACTGGCGGCGCGAATTGGACGGCCGTCAACACCGGCCTGACCAGTACGACGCTCGTCAACACCCTGGCCATCGATCCGTCGTCCCCGATCACGCTCTATGCGGGCGGCTTCAGTCTGTTCAAGAGCGGCGATGGCGCTGGCAGCTGGACGTCCGCCCACTCCGGGGTGACCAGTAGCCTCATCTATGCGCTGGCGATCGATCCTGCAAACCCGGCCACGCTCTACGCGGGCACGAACGGCGGCGTCTTCAAGAGCGTCAACGGCGGTCAAAGCTGGGCGGCCATGGACGCCGGCCTGATCGCTACCCCGATCAATGTCGTGGCGATCGATCCTTCCGCGCCGGCCACGCTCTACGCCGGCGCGTTGGGCGGCGGCGTTTTCAAGAGCCTCAACGGCGGTCAAAGCTGGATGGCCATCAATAACGGCCTCACCAATCGGAATTTCAACGCTCTCGTCATCGATCCTTCGGCGCCGGCCACGCTCTACGCTGCCGCGGCGGACGGTGCCGGCGGCGTTTTCAAGAGCAGCGACGGCGGTGGGAGCTGGGCGGGCGTCAGCAGCGGCCTCCCGAGCCTCGGTGTCGCGGCACTCGCCATCGATCGCACGTCGCCGGCGACGTTGTATGCGGGAACGTCCAACGGCGGCGCTTTCAAGAGCGTCAACGGCGGAGCGAGCTGGACGGCCATCAACACCGGGCTGACCAGCACATTTATTCTTGCCCTGGCGATCGATCCGGTAAACCCGGCCACGCTCTATGCGGGCGCGACGGGCGGCGGAGTCTTCAAGAGCGTCAACGCCGGCGCGAGTTGGACGGCCACCAATACCGGCATCACCAGCACGAATATCCGAGCCCTGGCCGTCGATCCGGCAAACCCGGCCACGCTCTATGCGGGCACTCTCTCAGGCGGCGTTTTCAAGAGCGTCGACGGCGGTGCGAGTTGGACGGCCGCCAACAACGGTCTGACCGAGACCCTCGTCCGGGCGCTGGCTATCGATCCCTCGTCCCCGGCCACGCTCTACGCGGGCGCGTCGGGCCCCGGTCTCGGCGGTTCGGGCGGCGGCGTTTTCAAGAGCAGCGACGGCGGTGCGAGTTGGACGGCCGTCAACGCCGGCCTGACCAACACCAGTGTGCGAGCCCTGGCCATTGATCCGGGAACCCCGGCCAGGGTCTACGCCGGCACGCTCGGCGGCGTCTTCGATTATCTGCAGGCCATCGAGCCGTGCGTCGCGGGCGCGACCACGCTCTGCCTGAACGGAGGACGTTTCAAGGTTACGACGCGGTGGGCCACGCGCGACGGTCAGAGCGGTTCCGGGCAGGCGGTCGTCCTGACGGGAGATACGGGCTATTTCACCTTCTTCAGCCCCGCCAACGTTGAAATGCTGGTGAAGGTCTTGAACGGCTGCGGCTTCAATGCGAAGTTCTGGACCTTCGCCGGAGGACTCACCGACGTCAGCGTGGTCATGACGGTCACCGATAGTCACACCGGGACCGTCAAAACCTACTCAAATCCTCAGGGAACCCCGTTCCAGCCGATCCAGGACACAAGCGCCTTTGCCACCTGCGGGTCAAGCACGCAGGAGCGAGGGTCGATGGCTGACTCCGCCGCCGCTCCGCCTCTGCTGCCGCCGACCGTTTCTGCTTCTTTTGACGCTCGCCTGAACGTTCCGTGTGTAGCCGGCGCGACAACGCTTTGCCTGAATAACTCCCGCTACAAGGTGCAGGCGCAGTGGTTGACGCGGGACGGCGCAAGCGGCGCCGGCCAGGTGATCCCTCTGACCGGAGACACGGGCGCATTCTGGTTTTTCAGCTCGAGTAACGTCGAGATGGTGATCAAAGTCTTGAACGGCTGCGGCCTCAACTCCCGATATTGGACGTTCGCCGGGGGCCTGACCGATGTCAACGTCATTCTGACGGTGACCGACACACAGACCGGCGTCGTAAAGACCTACGTGAATCCGCAGGGAACTCCCTTCCAGCCCATCCAGGACACGAGCGCTTTCGCAACATGTCCATGAAGGCCGCTCCCGGCGGTAATCGAGCGGACTATGGGTTTATCGAGTCAGCCTCCTTTTTTTGAGTCAAGCAAGAAGGGCAAGGAGCTCCGGCATCCGTGGCCGACGCGCCTGTGCCGGCAGTTGAACCACTGGGCATAGGTGGAATGCAGGGACCCGTGACACGAGATAAGGGGGCCGGTCCAGACGCAACAAGGAATGGGGTCAACGCTGAATCGCTGCGCAGGAATTCAGCGCTGACCCCTTGCACCCTGCCTGGGAGACTGGCCCGGCGCCCGACAAGCCTTCGAGTTCGTGAACGCCAGCGACTATTTTGGAGGCGGGGTGGGCTCCTCGGGCTTCAATGACTCCTTGAATCCTCGGATTGCCTCGCCCAGTCCCTTCCCGAGCTCGGGAAGTTTTTTCGGTCCGAAAACGAGCATCGCGATTCCGAGAATCACGAGCAGATGCATCGGTTGCAAGAGGCCTTCAAACATTGCTTATCGAATAGACGAGCGAGGAGGTGGACGTCTTACATGCGGGAGCTTTTCTCCAGCAACCAACTTCTTAGTCACCCGCGCATCGTCTTATCCAGCGCGTACCCTATGCTCGTGCCCTTTGATCCGTAATTTGCGGGCGCACCAAAAAAGCCACCGTCACTTCGTTATGATTCGGTTCGGGGCATAGAACAACAGGAGACGTTATGGCCAAACGGCGACATACCCTTGCGTCAATTTCTCAGGAACAGGCCCACCAGGCTCTCTCCTTTCTCGTTCGCGAGGGAAAGCTCGCGTTCAGCACCGTCGAACGTGCTCTTAAGAATCGAGAGCGTGTGGTCGGTGAGATTCGCGATCGGATGACAAAGCTCGGCGTCGAAGGGTTTGAGCTGGCGGAGGAGGCAGTCAGGAAAACGACCTCGGGCATTCGTGAAGCGGAAAAAGCATCCCGGAAACCACGCCGACAAATCGTCTCGGCAGCGGTCAAGGCGACGCGTCAGGCGCAGGGAAGATACCTCGCGGCCATTCGGCCGCTCTCGAAGGCTGCGCGGAAGCAGATCAAGACAATTCGTGAAAAGTCTGGCGTCGATGCGGCGATTGCTTCGGCAAAAAAGATGGCCAGGTAAGACTGGCGGAGCAGGGGTACCACCTCGTCACCGAGAATTAGCCCCTTTTTGGGGCGGGCGGGGCCGCCTCCTTCGAGGTAGTGAAGTGGCGTAAACTTTGGGACACTGCGCCCGCGGGAACCCCTCCTTCGGCCGAATCCTGTCCGCGCGGGCGTGCCGGCCCTCCGGTTCGAGATCGGCGCAGTTGATCCGGGCCGCTACGCCGAATCGCAGAAGAACGGGACGCCGCTGCCGTCGCCGCTCCTCCCAGTTCGCGCCCGAGCGGATCGCCCCGAGAGTTGCACCGGGCGCCATGTCACGAGCGGGCGGTCTCCCGGACGACGTGTTACGACTTCGGGATCTCCGCAGGCCAGTGGACGATGACAGAGAGCGGAAGCTCGTCCACGACGACTTCGGGCACGATCGCGAGGAACCGCTGGCCGTCCGGCGAAACGTCGAATCGCGAGGACGTCCCCCGTTCGAGCGCGCCCCGGCGCCCGATCTCTCCCTTCCAGACGAACAGCGACACCGGTTTCCCGATCTGCAGAGACGGGGTCGTCTGGACGGGCACCGACATCAGGTGCCGGTCCGAGGAAAGGTAGAAGATCTCGCGCCCGTCGCCGCTCCAGTGAAGGTGCAGCGCGCCCGCCGTCGAGACCCGAACGCTCTCGCCCGGCCCCGGAAAGGGTGTGACGTAGGCCTCGAGTCCCCCCGACTCGTCCGAGATAAACGCGACGAACCTGCCATCCGGAGAAAAGCGGGCCTCGCTCTTGTTGTAAGACGACTTCACGAACGGGAAGGGCTCGTTTCCACCCGAAAGGGGATACACCCACACGTCCATCGTTCCGGTCTCACCCTGCTCGCCGAACAGGAGAAACCTGCCGTCGGACGAGACGTCGTGCGCGATCTGAAAGCGTCCGTTGTCAGGCCGCATCGGCTCATCCTTCAGCGTCCCGAGGTCGTGCCGAAAAAGCCGCGGCGTTCGCCCCCGGGTCATCGAGCAGGCGATGCTTTTTCCGTCCGGGAGAAGAACGGCCCCGAACTCCGTACCCGGGTCCGTCGTCACGGCCGTCTGCGTTCCCCGATCGAGGTCGATCGACCACACGTCGAATGTGTCGATTCCGTCGCGGATCTGGTCGACGAGCGCGCGTTTCCCGTCCCGGGAGATCCGCACGTTGTTGTAGCGCGCGGGCGATCCCAGCGTCGAGATCTCGCGCCCGCCGCGGTCGAACCAGACGAGGCGCATGACGTCCTGCCTGGACTGCAGGGCGATCACCCCGTTGCGCGACGCGCCGAACGACGCGGCTCCGGTGGCCCGGAAGGTCCGGACTTTCGGGGCGATGGAGAACGGCTCTCCCGTCAGGCGGCCGGCGGCCGCGTCGAAGCGCTGGGCGAGAAGAGCGCCCTCGCGCGTGAAAACGAGAAAGCCGGGATCCACGTAGCGGGCGAAGGACTGAATCGGCATGAGGCCGCGCGAGGGCTTCCCCGGCTCCGCCAGCATCAGCGTGGCGGAATTGTTTTCGCCTCTCCCAAGGTAGACGAACCGCCGGCCGTCCGGCAGAAACCACGGCCAGTGAACGCGCGGCACACCCTTCGCCGGGTCCGGCTTCAGGAAGAGCGCGGGAGTGCCGCCCGCAGCGGCGACGCGGTAGATCCCGTCGCCCTGGATGTTGGCGAAGAGGATGTCGCCGGCGGACCCCCAGGACCCGGTGACGCCGAAGCCCCGCGGAATGTCGCAGATCGCGACCGGCCCCGCGGACGCCGCGACGTCGATGCGCATGAGCTTGTCTTCAACAGCGAAGGCGATTGACCGGCTGTCCGGGGCCCAGAAGAGGGAGCGGGCGCTCTCCGTCCCGGGCAGGGCCCTGGCTTCGAGGGCGGCGAGCGGACGAAGGAAGATGCGGCGGTCCCCGTTCTTCTCCCGCGCGAGGTACGCGAGCGCGGCACCGTCGGGTGACGGGGAGAAGAAGTCGCTCTCCGCGGAATAGGAGAAGTTTCCGCCTTCCGGGGGCGGCACGGTGAATCGCATCGTCGTTTCCGGCGCCGCGTGCGGCGCTTGCGGCCGAAGAAGCGCCGCGGCGGCGGCGACGGCGGCGATGAGAGCCACGAGCCACGGGATCCAACGGGCGGGGGCGGCTCTCCCGACCTCGGGGGCCCCAGGCGTCGGCGCAACCCCTTCCGCGATCGCCCCGAGCTCGAGCCCGACGTCGTGAACCGACTGCCATCGCTCCGCGGGGTCCTTCGAGAGGCAGATCCGGACCAGGCGGTCCAAGGCCGCCGGGCTCTCGGCGCGTACCGAGGAAATCGAAGGAGGGTCCGCGGTCAGGACGTTCGAGAGGAGGGACGCCTGGTTCGCTCCGGAAAAGGCCTTCCGCCCGGTAACCATCTCGTACAGCACGATCCCGAGCGCGAAGATGTCGGTTCGGGCGTCGGCCGGCTTGCCCTCGACCTGCTCGGGAGCCATGTAGGCGAGCGTGCCGAGGAGGGTGCCTTCCCGCGTCAGGTCGTTCGCGTCCGTGGCCGCCGCAGTCAGGTTCTCGTCGGGTTCCGCGGGCTTCAGGATCCTCGCGAGCCCGAAGTCGAGGACCTTGGCGCCGGACTTCGTGATCATCACGTTGCCCGGTTTCAGGTCGCGGTGCACGATCCCCTGGCGGTGGGCCGCGTCGAGCGCCGACGAGATCTCGACGCCGACCCGGAGCACCTGGGGGATCGAGAGGGGTCCTCGCGCGAGACGTTCGGCCAGAGTCTCGCCCTCGAGATATTCCATCACGAGGTAATCGACGTCGCCCTGCCGCCCGACGTCGTACAGCGCGCAGATGTGAGAGTGCGAAAGGGACGAGATCGTCTTCGCCTCCCTCTCGAACCGCTGGCGAGCCTCGGGCGACCCCAGGTGCTCGGGGAGGACCTTGACGGCGACGGTCCGGCCGAGCCGCGTGTCCCGGGCCGTGTACACCTCTCCCATCCCGCCCGCTCCGAGCGGCGAGAGGATTTCGTAAGGCCCGAGCCTTGTGCCGGGCTTGAGGCTCATGGAATGGCGCCCGCGGAGCGCCCCGGCGCGCGCGCCGACAGGTCATGCTGCCAGTTGAACGTGGCGATCACGACGGGGTTCGCCGTGGTCGCATTCGCCGTTTCGATCGATTCGATGAACACGAAGCGGCCATCCGGAAACACGTCGTACGAGGTGTGGCCGTCCCCCTGCGTCCGGGCAAACGCGTCCTTGAAGAGCGGCATCGGCGCCTCCAGGCTCGGCGAAGGGCCCGGTTTGGACCGGGCCACCATCAGGGCGGAATCGGACCGGTAGTACAGCTCGCGCCCGCTGCGCGACCACACCGGCTGTATGCCGCCGCCGGTCGATACCTGCACCTTGGCGCCGGGCACCGGGAAGGGCTGCACGTAGATCTCGTTGCGCCCGGATTCGTTCGAGCGGTAGGCCAGCCAGCGGCCGTCCGGCGACACGCGTCCGGACGATTCGTCGAACGGCGTCTCCAGGTACGGCCGGATCTTCGGCGTGGCTTTAAGCTCGAGCAGCCGGATGTCGCTGCCGTTGACGGAATGCAGTACGTCGATGACGAGTGTCTGCCCGTCGGGCGACCAGTCGGTCACGTGCGTGTGCTCCGGCAGAGACCAGAGGGTCTCCTCGGCGCCGCTGCCATCGGCCCTGCGACGGAAGACGCGGCGGCCGTCCCCCTGTCGCGCCGATCCGGAGAATGCAATCCAGAGGCCGTCGGGCGACCAGACCGGCGTCTCGTCTTCCCGCGGGTCGAAGGTCAGCCGCGTCAACGAGTCGCGCTCGATGTCCAGCGTCCAGACGTCGTTCTGCTGGTCCTGCAGGTGCAGGGCGATCCGGCCGCCGTCCGGCGACACGCGCGGGTCGGAGTACTCGCGACGAGTCTGGCCCAGGGGCACAGCGGCGCCGGAGGCCCCGACCCGCCGCAGCAGCGAGACCGGGTTGTTCGCGGCGCTGCCCGGGATGTGAATGAGCGTGCCGGTCCGGGAGACGTCGTACTGCGCGAAGCTGCCGAGCATCGCCACCTGAGGGGCCACGAGCACGGGTTCCTTCGACAACCGCCGTGCCTTGAGGTCCAGCGGCGCGGCGAAGACGCCGGCGGTACGGGCGACGAGCAGATGACCCGTCGACGCGTAACGGGGGCTCGTGCCCTTCGTGAGCACGACCTCGTGGCCGCCGTCGAGCGCGCGCAGGACGACTTCGCCGTCCGGCGAGAAGCCGGACGCCGAATGCCCGCGGGCGTAGAGAAGCAGGCGCGTTCCCGGCAGCAACTGGGGCTGGGCGTAATTCGAGCCCGACACGACAACCTGCGAGGCGCCTCCGTCCGCGGAGACGGCATGCAGTCCATCCCTCGCCCCGTAGTAGATGAGCCCGTTGTCGCCCCAGGACGCGCCGAAGGGACCCGTGGAGACCCCACCGCCCACTTCCACGACCACGCTCACCCCACCCGACTCGACAGGGACCTTCTTGATGGCGGCAGCCGTCGTGAAACCGATCCACCGGCTGTCCGGCGAAAAGAAAGGACTCAGAGCACCTTCGGTTCCCGCGACGTCGGCCGGTACCAGCTCGTCGACGCGACGGACTTTGAGGCTCCCACCGACGACGGTCGCCACGAACCGTCCGTCCGCTGAGATCGCGAGCTGCGGACGCTGGTTCGATGTGTTCAACCGTGCTCCGATCGGGTAGCTGGCCCTGATGAGCGGTTGTTTCTGCGGCTCGGGTGGCGGCTTGAACATCCACGCCGCCGTCGCCGCCACGAGTGCCACCGCGATCATGGCAGCCAGCGCCGGCAGGGGACGGATGCCGCTCCGGACCACGGAGGCGCTCCCGGCGCCCGCGTCGGACCCGCCCTCGACGGCGTCGAGCTCGTAACGCGCGTCCCCGATGTCCCGGAGGCGTCGCCGTGGGTCGCGTTCGAGGCAGCGCGAGAGCAACCGGCGGATGGACGCGGGTGTTTCAACCGGCAGCGCCTTCCAATCGACGTCCTGCCTCAAGACGGCGGCCAGCGTGTCGCTGACGGTCTCGCCGGCGAAGAGCCGCCGGCCCGTCAGCATCTCGAAAAGCAGGACGCCGAACGACCAGACGTCGGATCGCTTGTCGACGGGCTTTCCGCGCGCCTGCTCGGGGCTCATATAGGCCGCCGTGCCGATCACGACTCCGGCCTGTGTTGCCGCCGCCGTCAGCGTCGGCGAATGGGAGACATCGGGCGACGAGGCGTCCCCCGTCAGCGCCTTGGCCAGGCCAAAATCCAGGACCTTGACTTTCCCCTCCGGCGTGAGCTTCACGTTGGCCGGCTTTAAGTCTCGGTGCACGATCCCCTTCTCATGCGCCGCCTCGAGCGCGTCCGCGACCTGGCGCGCGATCGCCACCGCCTCTTCGACTGGAATGGGACCCGCAGCGATCTTTTCCGCGAGCGTCTCGCCGGGCACGAGCTCGAGAACGAGCGCCTCGATCTCACCGGCTTTTTCGAGCCCATAGATCGCCGCGATGTGTGGATGATTGAGCGACGCTAAGACCTGAGCTTCGCGCTGGAACCGTGCCAGCCGCTCGGGATCCGCCGCGAAGAGCTCCGGCAGTATCTTGATCGCGACCTCGCGTCCGAGCTTCGTGTCCCTCGCCCGGTACACCTCCCCCATCCCGCCCGCGCCCAGAGGCGACAGGATCTCGTAAAAGCCGAGCTTCGATCCGGCGGCGAGCGTCAGGCGGAGCGTCCTCCGTAGGTGTTGAGAAGAGACGGAGTCCGGATTCTATCGGGACGAGCGGAGGTGCGACGGCCGTCTCGACTCCGGAAAGTAGTCGATCCCCTTCATCGCATTTTGTGGCGTTGGGCGCGATCTTCGCGTCGATGGGTCTCGGCGCGGTCCGGGGTCACTCGATTCCGACCGTGGATCTCGTGGCCGGAGTCACGGCGGGCGCCTTTCTCTGGTGGTCCGTCCTCGTTGCGACCGTCGTCGCGTTTCGCCGCCATTTCACATACCCGACACTCGTGTGGGTGAACTGCCGAGCGGGGATCATCGTCGGCGTGCCGGGGGCCTCGTGCGGGGGACGCGATGTCAGGCAGCGATCTCAGGCAGCGATCTCAGGCTTCGCTTCTCGCCGCCCACCACTCCGTCCACCATGTCTCCGAACACCCGCCCACTGTTTCCAGATCCATACACTCCCGCGGGGAGAAGGGGATTGCCTTGCGAGACGCCTTGTGGCTGAAACTTACGAACGAGTCCGTCAGCTCTTCTTCGGCACCGCATCCATCAGGAGCGCGAGGGCTTTCCGGAGGCTCGGCCCTCCCGCGGCGGCCCCCTTGTAGTGGCCGAGCCGGACCACGACAAGGTCGTGAGACGGGATGATGAGCGTCGTCTGCCCGCCTGCGCCGGACATGTAGTACGCGTCTCGCGGAACCGGGAACGTGCCGTCCCCGTTCAACCAGAAGAATCCGCCGTAGATCGGCCGCTTGTCCGCCTCCCACGCCGGCGCGAGGGTGCTCACGAACTTCGACCAGCCCTCGGGAAGGATGCGCTCTCCGTTCCAGACGCCGTCTTGGAGATAGAGGTTGCCGAGCCGCGCCCAGTCGCGCGCCGACGCGAACTCGTAGCCCTGAGTCAGCGAAGTCCGGGTCCTGCGGCGCGCGGATCCGCAAGCCGCTCGACATGTGGAGGATGTCGGCGATTCGAATCTTCGCTCGCGGATCTCCCGGCGTCTGCCACTCCGGGATCGGTGCCGGCGACGACACCTCGTACACGCCCTGCCGGATCAGGACTCCCATCAGGGAGGCCGTGACGCTCTTGCCCATCGACCAGCTTTCGAGTGGGGTGCGCGACGTGATTCCCTCGCCGTAGCGTTCGCCGATGATTTGCCCCTTCCAGGTCACCAGAAACGCCGCGGTCAGGCCGGAAGGCGGATCGAAAGCCGCCTCCACCGCCTGCTTCACCTTCGCAAGATCCAGAGACGCCGGGAGCGGTTCTTTCGGCGCGACGTCTCCCATCGGCCACGGTTGCGTCGCGGGGTCGGGAAGCTTGCTCGGCACCCGCACGGGCTTGAACAGCACGGACGCCCGCCCGATAGGAAGCGTGACGCAACCCTGGTCGCCGAGATAGACCGCAGTGCGCGGCGTTCGGTTCGGCGCGGCGACGGTGACGGTCCGCTTCGCGCGATCGACGACCGGCTTTCCGAGCTTCGCGCGCTCGGGGTACGGCGCGGTGAAGTATCCGACGTTCTCGGCGGCGAAAGCCGGATCCAGACCCGTGATGAAGACGGCCGAGCACATGATTTTTGCGAATCCCCCGGCGTGGTGGTCGAGAGGATCCCCCGGCGGCGGGACGTACGGCGTGTCGAGTTCGAAGGACTTCGCTCGCGCGAGGAGGGCCGCGCGCGTATCGGCGTCCGTTTGAGCGTGAGCAAAGCCAGCAAGCGTAGCCGCGGCGGCGGCCGCGAGGGCGACGGCGGGGAGAGTCCGCGATGCTCGTTTCATGTTTTCCTCCGCGAACCGGCTCAATATACGGTGTCCAGCACTGAGTCCTGAGTCCCGGTTGAATAGATTCCGCGATCCCCGGACGCAGAAACCGGAACGGACACCTTCTTAGACCGGACGTTGTGAGGTTTTAGGGGTGTGGGTGCGTACGCTCGGCAAAGAGAGACGAAATCCGCCCCTCACCCCAACCCTCTCGCGCCGGGAGAAGGGGGTAGCGCGTCATTTCGAATCCTTGCCCGGCCCGCCTGAGGTGCCCGATCCTCCGGGCCGCCGCGCTGTCAGCGATGAGACGTTGGAGGCGGCGTTCGCGCGTCTCTGATGACCCAGTGGATTGCCGTCCGCCGGTACCACGGCGGCTGCGACTGGAAGAATGCGGCGGCCTCGCGGTTTCCGTTGAGGAACGGAGATGGGTCAGACCCGAAATTCTGAATTCGTCCGCGTGAATTTTTGCGCGATGAGCCCGAGTTGGCCGGTTTGTTCACTCGGTTCGGCGGGCTGCTCGAGTGCCGCCACACGTCTGAGGAGGTAGGACGCCTTTCTCCCCAGGTGCCGCGCCATCGCCGCGAGCGAGAACGGATGGGGAATGGGGAATGGGGGAATGGGGTCAACGCTGAAATCCTGAATTCAGCGATTCAGCGTTGACCCCTCTCAGACCGC
>JBDTRB010000015.1:0-45405 GCA_039931865.1 Acidobacteriota bacterium
TCCAGCAGCCATTTCATGCCTCGGGTCAGGAAGCCGTCCCGGTGCTCGCGGCCTCGTCCTTTGCGCCCATGCCCGCGGCCTCGGCGCCGGCGCAGGCGCCTGGACCCGTGGCCTCGCAGACGATGTCCCCTTTGAGCCTCGCGCCTCCGCCCCCTGCCCGGGCCTCTGTCGAGCAGCGCATCTCGCTCTTCATCGACTTCGAGAACATCGCGCTCGGCGCGCGCGACGCGAAGTACAAGAAGTTCGACATCCATCTGGTCCTCCAGCGCCTGATCGAGAAGGGGCGGATCGTTTACAAGAAGGCGTACGCCGACTGGACCCGCTACTCCGACTACAAGCGCGAGTTTCACGAGGCCGCGATCGAGCTGATTGACATTCCCCAGCGGGGATACAGCGGAAAGAATTCCGCCGACATCCGCATGGTGGTCGACGCGATGGATCTCGCCACCTCGAAGGGGCACATCACGACCTTCGTGATCTGTTCGGGCGATTCCGACTTTTCGCCGCTGGTCTCGAAGCTGAAAGAGAACGACAAGAGCGTCATCGGCGTCGGGGTCAAGAACTCGACGTCGGAGCTCCTGATCAGCAACTGCGACGAGTTCATCTTCTACGAGGACCTCGTTCGCGAGACGCGGGAGCTGCCCTCCATCGAGAACCTACCCGAGAAGAAGCGGGAGGTTTTCCGCCTGATGCTCGACTCCATGCAGGCGCTCCAGCGGGAGAACTACGACGTCATCTGGGGTTCGATGATCAAGCAGACCATGCAGCGCAAGCAGCCCTACTTCAACGAGTCGTATTACGGCTACAAGTCGTTTTCGGAGCTCCTCGAGGATGCCGAGCGGCTGAAGATTCTCTCGATGAAGAAAGACGCGAAGAGCGGCGGCTACATGATCAGTGTCTGAGAGGCGAAGAGGCCAAGAGGCGAGTTGAGCGTACCGTCCGGGAGCGGCACGAGGTGGCTCGCATGGAGTCTCGCTCGCGGTGGTCGGTCGTCAGTCGGTTCCCGGCCGCCTCAGCGCTCAGCCTGACGCCTCACCCGGCCTCTACTTTCTCTTCAATGTGATCCGCTCCCCGGCTCCGCCTTCGGGACCGGACAGCGTGCCGTACACCTCGAGCTTCAAAAAATCCGCGGCGCCGGAGAGGTCCCAGACGAGGTTGCGGAAGCCCCGCAGCGAGCTTCCCGGATCCGGGTGGATGATGTCCGACAGCGCGTCCACGCCGCGGTTCTTCGCGTACGCCTTCGAGAAGAAGACATAGGACAGAAAACCGCTCTGGTTGACGCCCGCCTGAACCAGATAATCGTCTTCGATCGATTCGAGCAGCAGGTACCGGACCTCGAGCACTCTCCGGCTCTGTCCCTCGAGCGCACGCCAGACGCGCTCCCGCTTCGGCATCCAGGCGGGGAAGGGGATGAAGTCGAGCGGCAGATTCGCGCCCGCGGGGGACGCGGCCAGAAAAGACGAGATCTGGCCCAGGCGTTGAGGGCCGTCGGAAACGAGCCGGTAACCGGCCCCCGCGCCGCCCCGGCCCGGGTCCGTCAGGAGAACGCCGGTTGCCAGGATCGCGCCGTCCGCGTCCGTCTCCAGGAAGACCTGTTTCAACGCGGGGCGTGCCGGGCCCGGGAGGGTCTTCGAATACTCCGTCTCCCACCGGCCGGAGAGATCGAGCCGCGCCGCGGCGGCCGCCGGCGCGGGAGTCGAGGAGAGCGGAGGTGCGGGATCGGGTGCGCGGGATCGCAGCGCCACAAACGCCAGGACGGCCGCGAGCGTGGCGGCGGCGGCGATCGCGGCGCCCCTCGGGAAGGAACGGGGCGGAGCCGAAACGGCTATAGAAGGGAGGGGAGCGGCCGGTTTCACCGTTGGCGGAGCGGACGCCGCTTTCGGATTCGAGGCCGCGTCAGAGGAGGCAGCACTCGCGGTTCCCGGCGGTCCGGCGTCCCTCGGGGCGGGTGGCTCCGGCCGCTCCAGGGGGCGCGAGCAGCGAAGGCACTTTTCGGTCGGGATCTGCGTGAATCCGCACGTCGGGCATGTGATCCAGTCCATCGGTCCGAGTCTAGCAGCGGCGGACGTGAGGGGTGAGGGGTAGCTGTAGCGTGAGGGGTGAGGGGTGAGGGGTGTGAAGGGTGGACGGACCGGTGTCATCCGCTCGGGGCGGATGAGACGTAAGAAAAAATTGGAAATCGCTGGTGGGCCTCGCCCGGACGCACGCCTCACCCCTGACCCCTATCCCAGGGTCAAATTTCCCGAAAGAAAAACCGATCCAAAACCCCCAGCCTCGCCTGCCGGTCGTAGTCAGGATCCATCAGCCAGAGGGCGGCGGCGATCGACGAAGCGAGCGAGTTCCCGTCCTGCGGCGTGAAGCAGAATCCGACGACCTCGCGGTCGCCGTTGGTCGTGATCGTCGGGGCGGCGACGACGGCCTGGGAAAGGATCCGGCCGTAATAGCCGTGGTCCCGGCCGAACGAAAAGATCTGGTTCGAGGACCTCTTGTCCGTGATCGCGATGCGGCGGTTCGCGCGGAGCAGGTCGAGCGCCCGCTCCTTGGTCATCGGGTTCGTCAGCTCGAGGTCGAACCAGAGCGAATGCATGTACTGCGTGTTCAGCTTCATGGCCGAAGAGAACAGCTTCGTCTTCCAGCCGATGGTTTCGAGCAGCCGCGAGGCGTCGCGGGCGTGGTGGGTCCCGTACTGAGGATCGTCGTGCTTTCCGGCGGAGGGCGCCGGAGCGAAGCCCGAGTCCTGGGAGACGTCGTTCGCCCGGCGCATGCACACGAAGCGCCCCTGCTCGAGGCCCGAGCCGTGGTCCTCGTTCTCCGCGAGCGTCTTCACGAGCGCCGCTATGTTGTGGGTGTTGCAGGACACCACCTGGAGGAACCGGTCTTCGCCGGCGACCAGCGCCTCGTCGTTGATTCCCATCGCGTACGGCTTTCCGAAGCCGAATTCACTGCCCTGCGCGAGAAAGCCCCTGGGGCCGGAGAGCTTTTCGTAAGCCTTCTTGTTTTCGTTCCCGGCGGGGGTGCAGTCGATCACGACCGTCGCCCGCTCGAGCGCTTCCTGCGCCTCGTAGTCGACCTTGTGGCCGAGAGCCTCGAAGTCCGCGACCTTGTCCGAATCGACGGCCAGCTTCGCGCCGCGCTGGAGGAGGTGGTTGACCTTCGCTCGCTCGGTCGTCATCGGGGTGCGCTTGTGGAAGGTGATCTCGTCGATCCCGAGGTACTTTTTGAAGTCCTCGAAGAGGCCGATCAGGGGCTCTCCGATGGTGCCGGTGCCGACGACGTGTACGATCTTGTTCATGCGTTTCGTCCCTGCTTTCGTGCGTGTCGGACTCGTTTTCGCAGCTTCCGGGCTCCGCAGCCGGCCGTCGGTCGGGAGTCGGGAAGAATACGACGAACGCCGCCTTTCGCCAACGAGCCCCGGCGGTTCGCCGCGGGCGCGTGTGGGGAGGCCCTCCTGACGGACCGCCTCGAAACGATCTTCTTTGCGGGACCGACCGGCCGCATGGAGGGACTCTGGAAAGACGTTCTGCCGCCTCGAAAGGGCGGCGCCGTCTTCGCGCATCCGCATCCGCTTTTCGGCGGGACGCTGCACAACAAGGTGGTCTATCGGGCGGCCCGGGCTCTCGTCGCAAACGGATGGGCCACCCTTCGATTCAACTTCCGGGGGGTCGGACTCTCGGAAGGCACTCACGATGAGGGACGCGGCGAGACACTCGACGTGCGAGCCGCGGTCGATGAAGTGGAGCGCCGCACCGGAAGTCCCCTGGTCGCGGGAGGGTTTTCCTTCGGCTCGGCCGCGGCGCTGCGGGAAATCGCCGGCGATCCGCGGATCTCCGCGTTCATCGGTGTCGGACTCCCCGTCGCCACGGAATCGATCCGGCAGGCCTCGCGCCCGGCCGTGCCCGCGCTCTTCGTCGTCGGAGAACAGGACACGTACGGCCCTCCCGATCTGCTGCGCGAATTCGTTGGCGATCGCGGAAAAGTGATCGTGGTGCCCGGCACAGGGCATTTTTTCGAGGGCAAGCTCGACGAGCTGGAAGCGGTCGTCGGGACTTTCCTCCGCGGACTCGCGGTTTCCTCCTGAACATGACCGGACAGGAGCTTTCTGCCGGGACGCGCCGGGACCTTCTCGATCTCGCGCGCCGGTCTCTCGAAGCCCACTTTCGAGGCGAACCCCTGCCGCGCTTAAGTTCCGACCGCTCGGAATCGTTCGGTGCCGCCCGCGCGCTCTTCGTGACGCTGCGGGAAGCCGGCGAGCTTCGCGGCTGCATCGGAACCCTCGCCCCGGACGGAGACCTGGGCCGGACGGTCCCGAAATTCGTCCTTCGGGCCGCCTTCGAAGACCCTCGCTTCCCGCCGCTCGACCGCGAGGAGCTCCCGATCGTCGAGATCGAGATCTCGGTCCTGACGGCCCCGGCGGAGGTTTCCGAACCGCAGGAAATCGAGGTCGGGCGCGACGGCCTGATTCTGGAGCTCTCCGGAAGAAGCGGACTCCTCCTCCCCCAGGTCGCCACCGAATGGAACATGACGCGCGAGAGATTCCTCGAGGAGGTCTCGCGCAAGGCCGGGCTTTCTCCGGATGCGTGGCGCGACCCGAACGCGCGGCTCTGGAAGTTTCAGGCGGAGGTCTTTGCCGAGGAGAAGAGTTGAGTGGTCGGGACCGACGATTCAGCGTTCAGGCTCAGCGTCCCGATCCAGTTGACCGCGGACTACCGCGGCCGTCTCGCTCCCGTTGGTCGCTCGGCTCCCCGCGTACAGGATCAGCGCCGCGGCGACGGCGGCGTTCAACGAATCCACCGGCTCCCGCATCGGGAGACTCAGCCGGCGGTCGAGGTAACGGTAGGCGCCTGCCGGAAGGCCCGTGCCTTCCGCGCCGATGACCAGGACCGACTTCGGGTGAAGCGGCTTCTCGAAGGGGTTCTCGCCGCCGGAGGCGACCGCGCCGGCGATCGTGCGGCCAGCGGCGCGCGCATCCGCGGCGAACGGCTCAAAAGAAACACGGCCCGAAACCGGGATCCTCAGAACGCTTCCCGCGCTCGCCCGCACGGCACGCGAATGGAAGAAATCCGCCGAGCCGGGCGCCGCGAGGACGCCCGCGGCGCCGGCCGCCTCGGCGACACGGACGATCGCGCCGAGATTGCCAGGATCCTGGACACCGAAGAGGAAGACCGCGGGTCCCGAGCGGCCCAGGATCTCGGCGACCGGAACGTCCCGCCGGCGCGCGACCGCCAGCAGGTGCTGGGGGCTCTTCGACTCGGCGAGCCGTTCGAGCACCGCCCGTGAGACGAGCCGTGGGCGCGCGGAAGCGATCGCCGCGAGACGCCCCGGCCGGACGCTCGCGTCGTGCAGGAGATGGTCGAGCGGCAGGCCGGCGGCGACCGCCTCCAGGATCGGCTTTTCCCCCTCGATCAGAAAATGGGTTCGCGCCTCGATCGCGCGGGCGATCTCGCGCACCACAGGGTTCGACGGCGACTCGATTCCCGCCATGGCCGTCATGCTATAACCCGCGGCGATGAGGTCCTGGCGCTCACGCCTCGCCCTCGCCGTCGACCTCGAAAGCGCGACGCCGGGATCGCCCCTCTCCGCGCTCTGGACGTTTCCGGCGATGATCGCTTCCGCCTTCCTGGTCGCCTGGGGAGCCGAGGCGGCGGAATTCCTGATGTCGCAGGGACTCGCTCTCGCGGTGCTGGCCCTCGTGCAGACGTTCCCCGAGTTCGCCGTCGAAGCGGTGATCGCGTGGAAGGCCGGCAAAAACCCTCAGCTCGTCCACCTGGCGATCGCGAATTTCACCGGGAGTCTGCGCCTTCTGACGGGGCTCGGATGGCCGATGATCTACGCCGTCGCGGCGTTTTACTCGAGGCGGCGCCGCAACCAGCCGCTCGGTCAGATCCGTCTCCAGGACGACCACGCGGTCGAGGTTCTCGGGCTGCTGCCGCCGCTGGCGTATTTCGTGGTCGTCTGGGCCAAGGGCAGCCTGTCGCTCGTCGACTCGGCCGTGCTCACGGCGACTTACGGGATCTACCTCTCCGTGCTCTTGAGAATGCCGGCCCGCGAAGAAACCCTCGAGCAGGACGACGAGGTCCCCGCGGTCTCCCGATGGGCGCTCTCCTTCACGGGCGGGAAGCGCTGGGCGGCCGTCGGGGCGCTCCTTCTTGGCGGCGGAGCAATCATCTTCTTCATCGCGGAGCCGTTTCTGACGTCGATGATGGCGCTCGCCACGAGCTTCGGAATGTCGCAGTTCGTTTTCATCCAGTGGGTGGCGCCCTTCCTGTCGGAGTTCCCCGAGAAGACGTCCGCGTTCGCGTGGGCGCGCCGGATCACGAGGGCTCCGGTCGCGCTCGTCAACATGGTGTCGTCCAACATCAACCAGTGGGGGATCCTGTCCGCCATGCTCGGCGTCATCTACTGCTGGAGCCATGGCTCCACGGAGCCCCTCCCGTTCGACGAATTTCAGAGAAACGAAATTCTCCTGACGATCCTGCAGGCGTTCCTCGGCTGGCTGTTTCTCGCGTCGATGAGCTTCGAAATCTATGAGGCGATCGGGCTGTTTGCGCTCTGGGCCATCCAGTTCGCGGTTCCCTCGCTTCGACACGAGATGCTCTTTGTGTATGGTGCGTGGATCGTGATCGAGATCGGGCTGGTGCTGACCCGGCGCAAGAAGCTCCTCGCGTTCGCCGCGTTCAAAAGATCGTGGAAGAGGCGCAAGTGAGCGGGATCCGCCTCTCGCGCCGCGTGGAGGAGCTCTGTCCGTCCTCGACGGTCGCGGTCGGAAAGGCGGCGAAGTCTCTGGCGGCCTCCGGAGTCGACGTCGTGGATTTCGGCCTCGGCGAGCCGGATTTCCCGACGCCTGGTTTCGTCGCGCGCGCCGGCATCTCCGCGATCGAAAACGGACACACGAAGTACACCGACACGGCTGGCGCCCCTGCGCTCCGCGAAGCGATCGCCGAGAAATACCGGCGAGAGCAGGGGAGCGATTGCCGAGCGGAAAACGTGCTCGTCACCGCGGGCGCGAAGCAGGCCGTGTTCAACGCATGCCAGGCGCTCTTCGACCCCGACGACGAGGTCGCAGTGTTCTCTCCGTACTGGGTTTCCTTTCCCGAGATGGTGCGTCTTGCGGGTGCGCGGCCCGTGTTCGTCGAGACCGGGCTCGAGGATGGCTGGCGTCCGGCGGCGGCGCTCCTCGAGAAACAGGCGGGCCCCGCCGTGCGCGGCGTGATCCTGAATTCTCCCAACAATCCAACCGGCGCGGTCGTCTCGCGCGAGGAGCTCGAGCGGATCCTCGACTGGTGCGCGCGCCGCGGCGCCGTCGTGATCTTCGACGAGACCTACGACCGCTTCCTCTACGACGGTCGGCAGCACGTCTCGGCGGCGGCGTTCTGGGACAGGTACCGGGAGCAGATCGTCGTCACGGGCGCCGCGTCCAAGACCTATGCGATGACCGGCTGGCGGCTCGGATGGGCCGTGGCGCCGCGCGAGCTCATTGCGGCGATGGCGTCCTATCAGAGTCACTCGACTTCGAACGCATCCTCGATCTCACAGGAGGCGGGCATTCTCGCGCTCGCCGATCTCGAGCGGTCGGACGCGTCCGTGGCCGGCATGCTCGCCCAGTACGCAGAGCGGCGAGCGGTCATGCTCGAGGCGCTCGCGGGAATACCCGGCGTCGAGACGGCGCCGCCCGAAGGCGCGTTCTATACGTTCCCGCGAGTGTCGGCGCTGTACGGCCGCCTCGGGGTCTCCGGCTCGGAAGAGCTCTGCCGCCGGCTTCTCGCTGAAGCGCACGTCGCGGCAGTTCCAGGAGAGGCATTCGGCGAGGACGGGTGCATACGGCTCTCGTTTGCGACCTCGCTCGAGAGGATTCACGAAGGGATGCGGCGACTCGTTGAGTGGGTGGGGAAGAAGAAGTAGTCGAGCGATCAAGCGTACGCTGACACGGGCCAGCGCCCGCGGCGTTCACTCTCCCCGAGGAATCTCGCCGGACGGATCTGCATTTGACCGAGGCCCGAATTCCGCCTCGTCTTCGACGGGCCCTGCGGACGGTCCCTCCTCGACGCCGGGGGGCGGCACCGGGAGGGCGGGAGCGGGGACCGATGGCCCGAGGGGGACCAACTCCCTGGGCTCGGTCGCGTCGAAGAGGGCGAGGACCGAGCCCCATGCGGCGACGCGCGCGGCCGGGCGGACTGCCAGCAGCAGGACGAGCAGGAGAAGGTTGACCGCCACCGCGGGGCCGGACGGCGTGCGCTGGCCCCATGCGGCGGCGAACACGACGGCCAGGGCGGCGAGGGCCGCGGCGCTCCAGAAGAGAAGGACCCCGAGCCCCCGGAATCCGAGCCCGCGCAGCCGGCGGCGCGCTTTTCGAAACGCCGCGAAAGCTCCGATGCCGGGTGTGGATCGCCGGCCGGCGCGCGCGAAATCGTAGAGGAGCGTCAGCGCTCCGAAGATCCAGAGCGAAACGACCCAGACCGCAATCGCCCACACTGTGCTTCCGCCGGGGTGCGGAGGGGCGCCCGCGAAGATCGCCTTCCGCAGCGCACGCGCGATCCCGAGAAAGACGCCGAGCGAGACTCCCGCGAGCAGCGCGAAGAGGGCAAAGCACTTGAGGTTGTGAGCGAAGTGGCGGCGGCATCCGGCCCAGAACGCGGCGCGCCTCCCGCGTATCGAGAACACGTCGCGGCCGAGGGTCTCGACGATGCCGCCCGCGAAGAAGATCTGGAGAAGGACGCCGAAGAGGGCAGCCCAGATCACTGACTCGCGGGCGCCCGCGACGGCCGCCGATTTCTCTCTCATGAAATCAAGCGCGTCGACTGGCGCGAACTCCGGGTGATTGCGCAGGAGATGGTCTCCCGCGAGAGTTCCGGTGAAGGCTTCGGTCATCGCCGGCGCGAGAGGGGCGGCCGACAGGAAACCCAGGACGATCGCGCAGGCGGTCAGGAGAAATATGAGCCGTGCTCGTGACAGAGCGGCAAAGCCCGCCGCGAGAGCGCCTCGGGCCCTCACGCGAGGGACCACAGAAGCTGCTGGAAGAGGCCGGAGAGCGCGGCGGCCCAGCTCAGGTACTTGGCGAAAGCGGCCCGTCCCCGGGTGTCCGCGGCGCCGCGCCCGACGTTCAACACCTTCGAGTCATTCAGCCGGTTCACCTCCCACGCGTTGCGGCGGTCGGGGTCGATGCTCGCCCAGGCGAGACGCGAGTTCGAGGAGATCCGCAGGCGCACCCATCGAGCCGCCGGAAGAACCCGGTCGAGGACGCGGCCGTCTTCGAACGCGAGACGCGCCGCCGCCCCGTGGGGCCAGTCTCCCGTGTTTCCGAAGACGACGATGCTGTCGAAGCGGCGGGCGGGCCGCTCGCCTCCGACGGTGTCTTTTGCGCCGCGAGGCCGCCCCTTCTCGAGCTCCACGCGGGCGCCGCCGCGGTCGAACAATCCGGAGTCCCCGGCAGCGACCTCCGTGCTCGCGCGCACCACCTCCCAGTCGAGGCGAGCGGTTCCGAGCACGATCGCCGAGCGGTAGAGCGCGAGGTCGCGGCCGCTCGCCCGCTCGAAGGCGTCGAAGAAATCCCCCGTCGAGGGATGCCGGAACGACCACTGTTCGAAGAATGCCCGCTCCGCGCGCGCCAGAACCTCGGGCCCGAGGTCGTTTCGGAGCTGCGCCATGAAAAGGCCGACCTTCATGTAGGAATTCACGCCGTAGGATCTGATCGAGGCGTAACCCCAGGCGTTGCGCAGGATGGGATCGAGATTCTTCTCGGCCGAGGTGACGCCGTGCGCGTACGCGAGAGATCCGAGGCCGATTCCGCCCGGCAGCTCCACGAAATCTCTCGGACCGTACGCGAGCGCCATCGCCCGGTACTCGGCGTCGGTGTTGAGCCCCTCGTCCAGCCAGGGTTCCTCGAACTCGTTGCTTCCGACCATCCCGTAGAAGTATTGGTGTCCGAACTCGTGCAGCGCGACGTTCTGCGTGAGGCGCGCCTTCTCGAGCGGCCAGCGGGAAAGTACCGGACTCGTGCCGCCCGTGATGAAGGTCGGGTACTCCATGCCGGCCGAGCCCATGCCATCTTCCGGCGGGTCGACCAGCGTCAGCGTTTCGTAAGGGTAGGCGCCGAACCACAGCCCGTAAAAGGAGAGAGCCACGCGCAGGCCGTCGACGTACGCGTCCTGAGACGCGCGATGGTCCGGCTGGAGGAGAAGTCTCACCGAAACCGGCTTCAGCGCCAGCTCGGCCGGCGACCTGCCGAGCTCGGCCGCGGCACGGGCAATCCACTGCGCGGGGACGTCACGCGACGGGTCGAAGCGGTATTCGTGCACGACAAAACGAGGGTCGGCCGTCCATGCGAAATCGTGGACGTTTTCCTGCACGTACCGGTACGACGCGCGGCCGCCGGCACGCGTCTCCGACACCCGACGCCCGGTTGCGCCGACCACGTAGGAGGCCGGCACGTCCAGTGTGACGTCGTAGTCGCCGAAGTCGGCGTAGAACTCCGAGAAGGCGTGGAACGCGTGGCAGTTCCAGCCCCCGGCCGCGCGCTGGCGCATGCCGGACGGCTCGTAGACGCCGAGCTTGGGAAACCACTGGCCGACGAGGTGGTAGTCGCGCACGAAGCCGGTTCGCGCGAAGGTCCGGGGAAGCTTCGACTTGAATTCGATGTCGAGCGCGATTTCTCCATGTGCTGGAACCGGGGAGGGTAGCGGAACGGAGAGCACGGTTTCATCGGCCTCGTCGTTCCCGTCCGGATGGATCTTGCGGGAGACCGCGAGCAGCTCGGCCCCTCCTTCGATCTTCATCGAGGTCAGGTCGATCGCGCCCCAGTCCTCCGCCTTCTCGCCGGCCCGGTCGCCGCGAAGCTGGCCGCCGGATTCCCGCATAAAGGTCGAGCGGTTGTTCTTGAAGGCGTTCAGGTACAGGTGGAACCGCAGCTCGGAGACGGCGTCGGCGGAGGGATTGCGCCAGAGAACGCGTTCACGACCGGTGACGACGTGCGTTTTCGGATCGAGCGTGGCGGCGATTCGGTACTCGACGACGGGCGGCCGCACGGGCGGGGCGGCCAGTGCCGTTGCTGGCGCGGCGAGGCTGGCCGCGAGGACTCCCCGGCCGACCCTGCGGAGCGTCCTGTAACGAATTGTCATCGGGGGCCGAACGATAGTCGGAAATCGGGGAGAATCCAAGCCGTGCCCACCTGCCTTCTGACCGGCGCGACCGGATTTCTGGGCGCTCACGTCGCCCGGTCGCTGCTCGCGCACGGTTGGACCGTTCGCGCGCTGGCGCGCGGCGGGCCCGAGCGGCTGAAGGACCTCGTCTCGCTGGGAGTGGTTCCTGTTCCGGGAGATCTCTCCGCGCGCACGGATCTCGCCGCCGCCGCATTGAATGTCGACGCGGTCGTTCACGTCGCGGGAATCACGAAGGCCCGCACGCGCGAGGACTACCGTGAGGGAAACGCGCGTGCCACAGCCCTCCTCGTCGAAGCGGCGCGGCAAAGCGCTCCCGAAGCCCTGTTCCTCCTGGTCTCGAGCCAGGCGGCCGCGGGTCCGGCGCGCAGGGGACGACCGGTCACGGAGGAAGATTCTGCGCGCCCGATCTCCTGGTATGGAGAGTCGAAGCGCGAGGGCGAAGAGGCGGTGAAGGCAGGCTGGCGCGGGCCCCGGGTGATCGTTCGGCCTTCGATCGTCTTCGGGCCGGGCGACCGGGGTCTTTTCGTTCTCTTCCAGGCTGCGCGCCGAGGATGGCTGCCCGTGCCCGCCGGGGATTCGAAGGTGCAGCTGATCCGCGCGGAGCGGGCCGCCGAGGCGATCGCGCGGGCGGCGGCGCGTCCGGACCTCTCCGGGCGGACGGGATTCCTGGCGGACCCGGATCCGATCGCGATCTCGGATCTATCGAGGCTCATCGCACGTCTCCCTTCGAGACGTCCTCATCTGATGCCAGTGCCCCGCGTCCTGATCCGCGCCGCCGGCGCCGCGGAAACGCTCGTCGAAACGCTGACCCGCCGGTCGAGGCCGTTCAACGCGGACAAAGCCCGCGAGATCCTGGCCGGTGACTGGACCTGCAGCGGAACGGCTTTTGCCCGGGATCTGGCGCTTCCCGGGCCCCCGCCGCTGTTCGAAGAGCTTTCCGCCACGTGGGACTGGTATGTCCGGTCAGGCTGGCTCGCTTTGTAAAATTTGCTAAGATCGCGTCTGGTTCGGGGCGCCCCGCGGGGCGGCCGCCCATCGACGATGAGTGTGGGAGTGAAAATGAGCAAAGTCGCTCCGGTGGCTTCAACAGCCCGGACATCGCCCCTTTTCGATAAGTGCTTCCGGTTCGACGACGCGCACCGCATCCAGCGGGCGGGGCTCTATTCGTTTTTCCGGGTGGTCGATTCGGCGCAGGACCCGGTGGTCGTGATCGGCGGGCGGCGCATGATCATGCTCGGGTCGAACAATTACCTGGGCCTCACCAACGACGCGCGCGTCAAGGAAGCGGCGATCGACGCGATCCGCAAGTACGGATCGGGCTGCGCGGGCAGCCGCTTCTTAAACGGAACGCTCGATCTGCACGTCACCCTCGAAGAGAGGCTCGCGAGCTTCATGCGCCAGGACGCCGCGGTCGTTTTCGCGACCGGGTTCCAGGTGAACCTCGGGGCGATCTCGTGCCTGGTCGGCAAAGGGGACAGCGTTTACCTCGACAAGCAGGACCATGCCTGCATCATCGACGGCGCGCGCCTCTCATTTGGCGAGGTCCGCAAGTTCAAGCACAACGATCCGGCCGATCTTCGCCGGCAGATGAAGAACGACACGGTCAGCCGCGGAAAGCTCATCGTGGTTGACGGAGTGTTCTCGATGGAGGGCGACATTGCGCCCCTGCCCGAGATCGTGGCGGTCGCGCGCGACTATGAGGCTGCGGTCATGGTCGACGACGCGCACGGTGTCGGCGTCCTCGGCCCGACCGGCCGCGGGACCGCCGAGCACTTCGGTCTCGAAGAGGAAGTCGACCTCATCATGGGCACGTTTTCGAAGTCGATGGCCTCCGTCGGAGGATTCATCGCGGGCGAGTCGACCGTCATCGACTACATCAAGCATCGCGCCCGGACGCTGATTTTCTCGGCCGCGCCTCCGCCCGCGTCCGTCGCGGCCGCCCTCGCGACCGTGGACATCATGGAGCAGGAGCCGGAACGCCGGGAGCAGCTCTGGAAGAACACCCGCTTTTTCGCGGAGGGCCTCCGCTCTCTCGGGCTCGACACCGGTGAGTCGGAGACGCCCGTCGTGCCGGTCGTCGTCGGAGAAGATTTCACCGCGCTTCAGATGGTGCATCGCCTCCACGAGGAGGGGATCTTCGTCAACTGCGTTCTCTCCCCGGCGACCCCTCCGGGCCGCGCGCTCATCCGCACGTCGCTGATGGCCACGCACACCCAGGATCAGCTGGTGCAGGCGCTCGACGCGATCGAGAAGGTGGGGCGCGAAGTGGGTCTCGTGCGCTCCGTCGGGGTTTGAAGCCTCGGACCTCGCCGATTCCCGTCTCGTCGTCCGGCATGGGGAGAGCGCCCGGACTGAAAACCGGGGACCCGTGATTCATGACTGACGACGCCGTTTCCGTCCAGCCGATCGGACG
Source organism: Acidobacteriota bacterium (assembly GCA_039931865.1). Lineage (GTDB taxonomy): Bacteria > Acidobacteriota > Thermoanaerobaculia > UBA5066 > Gp7-AA6 > JALYUA01. The sequence goes on from JBDTRB010000015.1 coordinate 13,567, forward strand.
CTCGAAGAAGGATCTATCCCGCTTCTTCGACGTCGCCGACCGGGTCTATGCGAATGACCCGCTCTGGGTCGCGCCGCTGCGGGACGACGTTTCGAAGGTCTTTTCCCCGAAAAACCCGTTCTTCCTGCACGGGGATATGCAGCTCTTCATCGCGACCCGCCCGGGCCGGGACGCGGGAAGGATCGCGGCGATCGTCGACCGCAACCACAACGACTTCCACCACGACCGCACCGGCTTCTTCGGATACTTCGAGAGCGAGAACGATCCGGTCGTGGCGCGCGCGCTTTTCGACGCGGCGCAGGCCTGGGTCCGCGAGCGCGGCATGGACACCCTGCGCGGGCCCGCGAACCCGACGCTGAACGACGAGGCGGGGCTTCTAGTCGACGGGTTCGACTCCTCGCCCGTGCTGATGATGACGTACAACCCCCGCTACTACGTCGAGCTCGTCGAAGGGGCGGGGTTCACCAAGGCCAAGGACCTCCTCGCCTACTGGTTCGAGATCAAGACGGATCCCCTGGCCCGGCTGACCCGAATGGCGGAGCGGATCTCGCGGCGCGAAAAGGACGTCGTCATCCGCAAAATCTCCAAGAAGACTCTCGCCGCGGACCTTCCGAAAATCCGCGAGGTTTACAACGCGGCCTGGGAGAAGAACTGGGGCTTCGTCCCGATGACGCCGGAGGAGATGGACTTCATGGCGAAGCGCCTGAAGCCACTCGTCGACGAGGACTTCCTCTTCCTCGCGGAATTCCGCCGTCCCGACGGGTCGCTCGAGCCGATCGCGTTCTTGTTGGCGCTTCCGGACTACAACGTGGCCATGAAGCCGCTCGGGGGGCGACTTCTGCCGCTGGGATGGCTCAAATTCCTGCTGAACTTGAAGAAGATCCGTTCCATGCGCGTGCTGACCCTCGGGATCAAGAAGGAATGGCGTCTGCGGGGTCTCCAGGCGGTGATGTTCGAAAAGGGACTCAAGGCGGCGCTCGAACGCCGCTATACCGGTTGCGAGATGTCATGGCTCCTGGAAGACAACGAGGCGATTCTTCGCGGCGCGGAGTTCTGGGGCGGCCAGGTCTACAAGACCTATCGGATGTATGACCGGGGGACGTGAGGAGGTTAAGGGTCAGGCGGGAATCGGGAATCGGGAATCGGGAGCCGAGCGTCCAACGAGAGCGAGACGGCCGCGGTAATCCGCGGTCAACCAGATCGGGAATCGGGAGACCGCCTCAGTACCTCTCGGTCAACTCGTTTCAGACCGTAAAGCCCGATTCCACGAGTGCTCTTCTCGCACCTCAACGCTCCACCCGGCGGGTCAGCTTCCCGTAAATCCAATCCCCCACCGGGACCGTGATGGCCGCGAGGACCAGCCCGGCGAGGACATCCACCACGTAGTGATACCGGCAGTAAACGGTCGACAGAATCAGACAGGTCGCCACCGGCAGAAGCCACCAGAAGACGTCGCGCGCTCGTCGGAACGCCACGAGGAGAACCGCGGCCGCGAGCATCGTGTGGCCCGACGGGAAGGCGTCGAGCTTGGTGTGCTCGAGCTGATCCAACGTCCGCTCGATGCCGGCGGCCATTCGGGTGGACTCCAGGACCACCGTCTGGCGGCTCGCGAGCGCGAACCGGGGGCCGAGCGCCGGGATCGCGAAATACCCCGCGTAGGAGACGTAGTAGCAGAGCGTCAGCGTGAAGATGTACCGGCGCAGTGCCGGGATGTTCCGCCTCCAGAGCACGAACCCGAGACACAGCGAAATGAAGTAGTAGGTTGTGTACGCGGCGTAGAAGAGATTCGTCAGCCACGGCCGGACGAACCTTTCGAGCCACACCGTCACGTCGACCCCGAAGAGGGCCCGGTCGGCGGCGATCAGAAGGTCGTCGCGCGCGCCGCCGCGGGCCGCGAAGATGAGCACCCCGAGCGTTTCGTAAAGCACCGGAATGAACGCCGCCGGGTAGAAATCGAGCAGGAACCGGACGAAGACGGGAAGCCGCCGTTCGCGGCGAACGAGCGCCGCCACGATGCCGAGGCCGGCCGCCATGATCGCGTACCGCCGGAGCAGCCCTCCCGGGTCCGCCAGGCGCCGGTCCAGGAGAACTGTCAGGAAAGAGACCGCAGCTAACGCGAGCAGGTTGATGGTTTCGAGCGGGCGGAGGGCAGTCGGATCAATTCCACCGGAGGCGCGCGCGGCGCTCGGGAGGGAGGATGTCCGCGCCGGCACGGCGAGATTATCGCCCGCGAACCGGGAATCTGGAGTCGGGAATCGGAGAACTCGCCACGGTAGACCACGGTAGACTTCGCACAAATGCCCTCGCGGCTCGTTTGCCTGGTCTTTCTGCTGGCCGCCGCCGCGTTCCCCGCGAGCGCCGCCCCTGCGCCTCTGCCTCTGGTCGTCGTCGGGCGCATCGACGGACCGGTCCTTCCGGCGTCGGCCGCGTACGTGCGCCGGCTGCTGTCCGGGGCGCGCGACAGCGGGGCGAAGCTCGTCGTGCTCGAGCTCTCGACGCCCGGGGGGCTCCTCACCTCGACGCGGGACATGGTGACCGCGATCCTCGAGTCGCCCGTACCCGTCGCGACGTATGTGGCGCCTTCGGGGAGCTCGGCCGCCTCCGCCGGCTTTTTCCTCCTGCTGGCGGGGGACGTCGCCGCGATGGCGCCCGGAACCAACTCGGGCGCAGCGCATCCGGTCGGTGGCCAGGGAGAGGACCTGTCGAAAACGATGAGCTCGAAGGTCGAGCAGGACGCGCGCGCCTTCATCCGGAGCCTCGCGCGGCAGCGGGGGCGCAATGCGGAGAAGGCGGAATCGGCCGTCACGTCGAGCGCGTCCTTCACCGAGACGGAAGCGAAGGAGGCCGGCCTGGTCGACCTCGTCGCGCGCGACCGGACGGATCTGCTCCGCCAGCTCGAGGGGCGGAAGCTCACGCGCGGCGGCGGCGTCTCAGCGCCCCTGGCGCTCGCGGGCGCCCGCGTCGAGACCCGGGAGATGGGATCGCTCGAGAGGCTGCTGGGGGTCGTGTCGCACCCGAACATCGCGTACGTGCTGTTCCTTGGGGGACTCGTCGGGCTGTACTTCGAGCTCGCGAGCCCCGGAGCCGTCCTCCCCGGCGTGGTCGGAGGGATCTCGCTCCTCCTGGCGCTCTATGCGTTCTCGGTCCTCCCCGTCAGCATCGCAGGCGTGGCGCTCATCCTGTTCGCCGTTCTCCTCTTCATCGCGGAGATCAAGGTGACGAGCCACGGACTTCTCGCGGTCGGAGGCGCCGTGGCGCTCATCGCGGGCTCGGCGATGCTGTTCTCCGGCCGGGGACCCGCTGCCGGTTACAGAGTCGACCTCTCGATCGTCCTGCCGTCGGTCGCGCTGACCCTCGCCGCGGTCGCGTTTCTGGCGTGGAACACCGTGCGGCTGCGCCGGCTGCCTGTCCGCACGGGCCGCGAGGGTCTGCTCGGACAGAACGCGGTGGTCGTGCGATCCATGGCGGGAGAGAGTCCGGGAACCGTCATGGTTCACGGGGAATACTGGAATGCGCGCGGCGCGCCGGCCGCGGCGGCCGGGGAGAGCGTTCGCGTCACCGGAGTCGAAGGTTTCACACTGCAGGTCGAACGGAGGCTCTAATGGCTCAAGTGCTCTCGGGTCCGGGTCTCATCTTCGCGGCGTTCGTCGGCCTGATCCTCTTCTTCAAGTGGGTGAACATTCTGAAGGAGTACGAGCGCGCCGTCACGTTCTGGCTCGGCCGCCTGGGGGCCAAGCCGAAGGGGCCGGGACTCGTCTTCATCTTCTGGCCTTTCGAAACCATGGTGCGGATCTCCCTTCGCACGATCGTTCACGACGTTCCCGCGCAGGACATCATCACGCGGGACAACGTGTCCGTGAAGGTCAACGCGGTCGTCTATTTCCGCGTGGTCGAGCCGGACAAGGCGGTCGTCCAGGTGGAGAATTACCTCTACGCGACTTCGCAGCTCGCGCAGACGACGCTCCGGAGTGTGCTCGGCGAGGCGATGCTCGACGAGCTTCTTTCCGAGCGCGAGAAGTTGAACGTCGCCCTCCAGACGGTGATCGACCAGCACACGCAGCCCTGGGGCATCAAGGTGTCCCTCGTCGAAGTGAAACAGGTCGACCTCCCGCCCGAGATGCAGCGCGCCATGGCCCGCCAGGCGGAGGCGGAGCGCGAGAAGCGCGCGAAGATCATCCATGCGGAGGGTGAGTTCCAGGCGGCGGCGCAGCTCTCCCGGGCGGCGGAAGTCATCGGCCGCGAGCCCGCCACTCTTCAGCTGCGGTATCTCCAGACGCTGACCGAGATCGGCAACGAAAAGAACACGACCATCATTTTTCCTCTGCCGATCGACCTTCTTCGCGCGTTCATGCCGAAGGAAACGAAGTAGACGGGATGGCGGAACCGGGAGCCTAGCGACCAACGGGAGCGAGACGGCCGCGGTAATCCGCGGTCAAGTGGATCGGGAATCGGGAATCGGTAATCGGGAATCGGGAATCGGGAGACGACCTCGAGTCAGACGGCCGCGGTGCTTCGCCGTCCACTTGTCCGCCTGTCCCGAGACGGGATCGGGACCCGAAACGGGGGAGGGCGTGCGGATCGCCGTTCGCGACGGCCGCAAGGCCTGATCGCCTTCTTCGTTCGCCCTCTTCCGACTTGTTACACTCCGCGGCGTGGACGAGCCGCGCACCCATTACCAGCTTTCATTCACCGCGCGCCAGGCTCTCCTGCTGTTCGTGGCGCTTCTCGGTGCCCTTGCGGCCGCCTATGCGTTTGGCCTGATGACCGGGCTCGCGGGACGCGGCCGCTCCGACGCCATGGCCGCGGCGGAGACCACGCCGGGTGCGATCGCCGTCGCGACTCCCATTCCGGCGGCGGTGACGCCCGACGCGCTCGAAATCCCGAAGGCGGTTCGGGGGATCGCTCCCTCGCGCACGACGCTTCACGCGGGAGGGGGCTCGTCCGTCGCTCCGACCCCCTTCTCCGTCGCCGCCGGACCCACGCCGTCTCCGGGGCTCCAGCTCTTTGACGAGGGGCCCGACCGCACGCGGCCGACCGTCGCGGCACCGCCCCGGAAGACCCGTACTCCGAAGTCGACCCCCGAGAGCGCAATGGCCTCGCACGCGCCGGCGGCGGGCAGCTTCTGGGTGCAGGCTCTTTCCGCGCCTTCTGAAAGGGAAGCAAATATGCGCCGGGACCGGCTGGCCTCTCATGGGTTTCCCGCGGCCGTCAGCTCCGGCGCGGGCCCGAAGGGCAAGGTGTTCCGGGTGCGGGTCGGCCCGTTCAAGTCTAGGGAAGAGGCGGAGAGATCCGCGGCGCGGCTGAAAAGCCGGGAAAAGCTCCAGCCGTGGATCGTCCCTCCCGGGAAATGACCTCGCTCGCCACGCGCGCGCCCGAGTGGATCCGCGAAAAGCGGATACGCCTGTCGGAGCTTCATGGAGTCAAGGACGTGATGCGACGTCACGCCCTTTCGACCGTCTGCGAGGAAGCGCGCTGTCCCAACCGCGGCGAATGCTTCTCGCGCGGCACGGCGACGTTTCTGATGCTGGGCGACGTCTGCACGAGGACGTGCGGGTTCTGCGACATCGCCCACGGAAAACCCTCCGCCGTCGACCCGTTGGAACCACTTCGGGTCGCGACCGCCGCACGCGAGATGGGCCTCCAGTTCGTCGTGCTGACGTCCGTCGATCGAGACGACCTCCCCGACGGAGGAGCGTCCCACTTTGCCGACGCCATCCGGGCGATCCGGCGACTCGAGCCGGCGCCCGGTATCGAAGTCCTGACCCCCGACTTCCAGGGCCGGTTCACGTCGATCGCGGCCGTCGTCGAGGCGCGGCCGGACGTCTTCAACCACAACGTCGAGACCGTCCCGCGCCTGTACACGCGCGTGCGCCGGGGCGCGAGGCTCGATCGTTCCCTCGGGCTGCTCGCCGCGGTGCGCACTCTCGACCCGTCGATCACGACGAAATCCGGTTTCATGGTCGGCCTCGGCGAACGCGAGGACGAAGTGCTGGCGCTTCTCGGGCAGCTGCGCGCCGCGGGGGTCGACATCGTGACGATCGGCCAGTACCTTCGGCCGGCGCGCGAAAACCTGCCGGTCGAGGAGTACGTGCGACCCGAGATCTTCGACTCCTACCGCGAGGCGGGAGAGGGGCTCGGTTTCCGCCACGTGTTTTCGGGACCGTTCGTCCGCTCGTCGTACCGGGCGGAAGAGGCTCTCCAGGCGTCGGCCGCGCACGCGTCCGTTCGCTGAAAGGCTGAAAGACTGAAAGGCTTGATAACCGCCTCGCGCTGGAGGACGCCCGCGGCGGGCGTGCTCTCCGGTCTTCTCTTCGCGCTCGCTTTCCCGCCTCACGACGCGGCGGTTCTTCTTCCGCTCGCGCTCGTACCCTGGATCGCCGCGCTGGCGATCGAGGAACGCCGCTTCCGCGCGCTCGTCTCGGGGCTCTTGTTCGGAATGGCGTTCTGGTGCGCCTCGGTGCCGTGGATCTCGTACGTCGTCACGGTTTATGGCGGGCAACCACGGGCCATGGGCGCCGTGTGCGTAGCGCTCCTCGCCCTCATCTGCGCCGAGTGGACCGCGATTCTCGGGTGGGGGATCGCGGCTCTCGCGCCTCCGCACTCGTGGAAGCGCCTCGCCGCCTTCCCCGTTCTCTGGATGGCGGGGGAGCACGCGCGCTCCGTGATCTACGGCGGCTTCCCGTGGAACCTGACCGGATGGGCTCTTGCCCGCCGGCCGGTCTGGATCCAGACGGCTTCGCTCTGGGGCGTATACGGCGTCGGCTTTGCGGTCGCGGCGGTCGCGACCCTCCTGGCCGCGTTCGCGCTGCGCCGGCGGGTTGCCTACGCTGCCGCCGCCGCCGCCATGGTGCTGGGAATCGGAGTGGTGGGAGCGATGCGGCTGACGACGCCGGTCCCAGCCGGCCGGTCGGTGCGTGTCCGCCTCATCCAGCCGAACCTCGGGGAAGAAGACCGGCGGACTCCGGAGAACGCCGCCGCGAGCTATCGGACCGTGATCGAGCGCGGCGAAGAGGCCGCGCTCGCCGGCGCCGACCTCATCGTGTTCCCGGAGTCGGCGTTCCCGATGTACTGGGACAAAAGCCCGCGCCTTCGCGAAGACCTCGGACGGCTCGCGGAAACGTGCCGCTGCGCGATCCTGTTCAACGACGTCACGTTCGACAAGGACGGACGGGCGTCCAACGCCGCGAGGGTGCTGACCCCGGGGGGGCTCGCTCAGGGGATCTACCGCAAGGTCCACCTCGTTCCATTCGGCGAGTACGTTCCGCTGCCGCGCCTCTTCTTTTTCGCCCGGCAGATCTCGCAGGAAATCGGCGAATTCCTCCCCGCGGAGACTCCCGTCGTGCTCAAGTCCGGACCGCTCGCGCTCGGCGTGGGAGTCTGCTACGAGATCATCTATCCGGGTCTGGCCCGCCGGCAGACCGCGGACGGCGCGAACCTGCTCGTGACGATCTCGAACGACTCCTGGTACGGGCGCGCGGGCGCGCAGGAGCAGCATTTCGCCGGCGCGCTCTTCCGGGCGGTCGAAAACGGCCGGTACCTCGTTCGCGCAGCCATCACCGGGGTCTCCGGGATCGTCGACCCGCGCGGGCGGGTTTCGTCGGAGATCCCGCCCGACCGGGCCGGCACCGCGGCGGGAACGGTCTATCTCCTCGAGACGGCCACCGCCTGGACCCGCTGGGGTTACGTGCTGCCCCGCGTCGCGGACGCGGCCGCGGCCGGCATGCTACTCTTCGGCCTCGCCCGGTGGGGACGCGAACGCGCGGCGCGGCGCAGGCGGCCGGCGGCGCTCCCCGGAGAAACCACATGACCGCTCGCGACGACCTCATTTCCTCGCTGACGAACGCCTCGGAGCGGCTGCTGTCGCTTCGGGGCTATCTTTGATCTCGACGCCGCGCGGAGCGCGCTCGAAGGGCTGAGAGAAAAACAGGGAGCCGCGGACTTCTGGAGCCGCCCCGAGGAGGCGCAGGAGGTTCTCCGACAGGCGAGCTCCCACGAGCGAAAGATCGGAACCGCGACCCGTCTGGACGAGCTCCGGGACGAGCTCAACACCCTGGCCGATCTGCTGCGAGAGGGCGAAGACGCCGACGCGGACGCGCGCGAGGTCCTCCGGAAGGCGGACATGTTCGCCGACGATCTGGAGCTCTCCGTCAAGATGGGCAACCCGGAGGACGAGTCGAACGCGTGGATGATGATCCACGCGGGAGCGGGCGGGACCGAGTCCCAGGACTGGGCCGAGATGCTCCTTCGCATGTACATGCGCTTCGCGGAGTCGCGCGGCTGGAAGGCCGAGCTGATCGACCGGCAGGACGGGGAAGAGGCAGGATTGAAGAGCGCCACGCTGCACGTCGTCGGGGACCATGCCTACGGCTACCTGAAGGGCGAGATGGGCGTGCACCGACTGGTGCGCATCTCGCCTTACGACTCCGCCCAGCGGCGTCACACGTCCTTCGCGTCGATCTACGTTTCTCCCGAGATCGACGAGAACATCGACATCGAGATCCTCGACAAGGACCTGCGCGTCGACACCTACCGGTCGAGTGGCGCGGGCGGCCAGCACGTCAACGTGACCGACTCCGCGGTGCGGATCACCCATCTGCCCACCGGAATCGTCGTGACGTGTCAGAACGAGCGAAGCCAGGGGCGCAATCGCGATACGGCGATGAACGTCCTGCGCGCCCGGCTCTACCAGAAGGCGCTCGACGAGCGCCGCGCGGACGAGGAGAAGAAGGTGGGCGAGAAGAAAGCGATCGAGTGGGGGAGCCAGATCCGGTCGTATGTCCTGCATCCCTACCGGATGGTGAAGGACCACCGCACGGGTCATGAAACCGGCGACACCGACAAGGTGCTCGACGGCGGCCTCACGCCTTTCATCGACGCGTATCTGAAATCCGCGGCGGAAGGATCGCGAGCCTCCACCGGGTCGTGAACGGCGAAGCCTCTTCCCCGGCTCCCGCGTTGCCTCCGCTCTCCGGCTGGATGGCGGAAGTCCGGGATCGCCTCGCGGGCTGGCCGCGTCGCGCGAGAATGGCGGAGGCGAGAAACCGGCGATCCGCGGTCCTGGTCCCTCTCTTCGTCCGCGAAGGCTCGCTCTGGACGGTCTTCACGCTGAGGACGGAATCAGTCGAGCATCACCGCGGTCAGATCTCGTTTCCGGGCGGCGCGGAGGAGCCCGAAGACGCGACCCTCTTTCATACGGCGCTCCGGGAAAGCGAAGAAGAGCTGGGTATCCGGGCGGAGGATGCGGTGCCTCTCGGCCGCCTCTCCGCCATCGTGACGGTCACGAACTTTTACGTAGAACCCTTCGTTGCCGCGATTCCGCAGCCATACGTCTTCGAGCCCCAGGCGGCGGAAATTGCGGAGGTCGTCGAAGTGCCGCTGCCGGCCCTGCTCCTGCCCGGCGTCTACGAAGAGCGCCCGCTTGCGGGTCGCGAGGAGCCCGTTCTGTACTACCACTACGACGGGCACGTGATCTGGGGAGCGACCGCGAGAATTCTCCGGGAACTGCTCGACGCGGTCGGCAGGTGAAGCGCCCGGTCAGTGTCCGCCGTAGCTCTTCTCGCCGGCTTCTATCGAGACGGCGAGACGGTTCTGAGAAGGGGGGAGCGGGCAGGTCGCGTAAGGAGAGAAAACGCAAGGGGGGTTGTACGCCTTGTTGAAGTCCACGACGGGGGCAGTCCCGGCGGGGGGCGGTGTGACGTAGAGGAATCGCCCGCCTCCATAGGTGTCTCGCCCGTTCGTCTGATCTCCGAAGATGACGAACCAGTCGTCGGTGCCCGCTTCCGTGACCACGTCCAGCCGGCATGTCTTCCCTCCGATTTGGAAAACGAGGGCGCCGGGGGACTTCTCGCCGGAGATCGAGCCGAGCACGTTCGGCACCGAAATCTCCTTCGGCGGCACGTAAGGCTCGAAGCGCGCCGCGATCCTCCATCGGGCGTCGATCGAGAAGGACGGGACGCCGTGGAAGCTTTTCAGCGCTGCGCTGTCGGAGTCCTTCACGCGCACGCCGATGCGGCCGTTGCGCTCGATGAGGTAAAGCCGGAGCGAGCCCCGGCGGACAACCGTGGCCTCGTCGGATGCGTCGGTCGCGAGCGGCGTCGAGGAGATCTGTTTTCCTCCGATCTCGACGGTCTCGCCGGGAACGGCAGTGAGGCGAGCGACGCCCGCATCGAGCGCGATCGTCGCCAGGTGGGCGGGCGCCTTTCCCGCGGGAAGAACGACCCGCGACTTCGGATCGCTTCCGACCGTGTTGTCGCCCTTCTCGAGCCAGAACAGGCCGACGAGAGTGAGCCAGCCGTCTTCCCGGCGAAGGCTCTGCAGCCTGCGATCACGCCAGGCTTCGATGTCCCGTCGGTGCGCGGTCGGGTCGGGTGAAGAAGGACCTGCTCCGACGACCATCAGCGAGAGAAGGAGGGCGGGGAGTAGACGACGGCGCACCGTGTCAGTTTATGACGAGCCGCGGGATCGGACGAGGCGCCTGGTCGCTCGGGACCGACTACCGAGACCGTGGACCGCGGAGGACCGCGGCCGTCTCGCTCGCCGTACTCGCTCGGATGCCGAGGCGGTCCGGCGGCTCAGCTTCCCGCTCGCTCGAGAGCCGACAGCTGCTCCGCCCGGGCCAGGTTGATCTTCGCGGCCGCGAACCCCGAGTCGGACGCGAGCGACTTCCGAAAGGCATCGACTGCCCCCGGGAAAGACTTCTTCCGCGTCCGCAGCACGCCGAGGTTGTTCCAGAGAGTGGCGGATTTGGGATTCGCCTCGAGAGCGCGCACGAGGATGGCCTCCGCATCGTCGAGCTTGCCGGCGTCCGCCAGGCTGCCGCCGAGACCGGCGGCCGCTTCCTCGTTCGAAGGCTCGAGATCGAGCGCGGAACGAAACGCCATCGCGGCGTCGTCCGGTTTCTTCATCTCGAGGCGGACGTGTCCGAGAGCGGTCCAGGCCGACGTCTCGTTCGGCGCCAGCCGCGAGGCTTCGGCGAGCTCGCGTTCGGCCTCCATGAGCTTGCCCCGGCGGCGGAACGCCCGGCCCAGGTTTTCGTGGACCGCGGAGCGTCCGGGCGCGAGGCGGACCGCCTCCATCAGCTCCTCGGTTGCCCGGTCGGCCTGGTCGGAGCGGAACAGGAACACGCCGAAATCGTTGTGCGCCTCGGCGGAGGCGGGATCGATCTCGATCGCGCGGCCGTAGGCGATCCTCGCCGCCGTCTTGTCCTTCAGCTCTTCCATGGACCGGCCGAGACCGAGCGCGGCTTGCACGTTTTTTCCGGAGAGCTGGAGCGCGCGGCGGTAGTGGCTCGCCGCGGTATTCCACTTCGCCTGACGCTCGGCGAGCCGGCCGAGCGCGTACTCGGCGCGCGAGTTCCCGGAGTCGAGCACGAGCGCCGCTGTGGCTTCGCGTTCAGCGTCCCCGTCCTGTCCGAGCGCCAGCGCCGCATCGGCGAGCATGCGGTGCGCTTCGGAGCTCCTGGGGTCGAGCTCGAGCGCGCGCGTCGCCGCCGCCGATGACGCCCGGAAATCGCCGTTCTTCAGAGCCATTTCAGCGGTCTCTAAGAGCGGCGCGGCCGCGGACGCCCCGCTCGGTCCCGCGGCTCCGGGGGCCGGAGCCGCGAGGGCGGGGCCCGACGGAGGGATCGGACCGCTCGTCACGAGGTTTCTTTCGAGCTCCGAAGCCCGCTTGCGCGACGCATCCGCCTCCGCGGCGCGGCCCAGACGGTCGTAGACGTCGGCGAGCAGCCGGTGAACTTGCGGGTCCTGGGAGCTCTCCGCCCGTTTCAGGTCGTAAAGGGCGTCCTCGGCTTTTCCATCGGCGAGCTTTTCCCGCGACGTCCTCTTCAACTCCGAGAGGTCCGCCGGCGGAGCCAGCGCGCCGCCGACTTCCGATCGGACGGAGCGGGCGAGGCGCACGAAGTCTGGACTGTAGAAATCGGCGACGACGTCGAGGGTGGGTCGGGCCGTGAAGGAGACCCTCAGACTTTCGCGCGCGGCGCGCGAGTTGCCCGCGATAAAGTAGGCCCAGCCGCTCTGGAAGGCGAGCTCCGCCTTACGGTCCGGCGCCGCCGCCGCGTCCGCAGCGCGGGCATATTTCTCCCCGGCTTCCTGAAACCTGCCGGCGTCGAAGGCACGCTTGGCGTCGGTTTCGGGGCCTGGCTCCGCGCCCGTGAGGGCGGCGGGCTCCAGGGCCGCCGCGAGCGCGAGCGAGAAAACCAGAAAAGCGGATCGCAGGCGGCGCTTCCAGAGAGCCGTTACTGCGCGTGCTCGGTCGGGGCGGGGGGAGACCATGTCTTCTTTTCTCCTTCGGGAATGGCGACCTCTTCCGTCAACGGGTTGAAACCGGCACGCGACAGCGTGATCTTGTGGTTGCCCGACGGAAGAGAAACGGAAAGCGTTCCGGAAAGCACCCCGTGAAACTTGGAGTCGATGAGCACCGTCGCGCCCGACCACGCAGGCGCTTCGATGACGAGCGCGCCGATCGGAAACCGGTAGGCGATCGGGGCTGCCCCGGAAGACCCGACCTGGAAGTTCTTCTGGTAGCGGGGGAGGCCGGCGCTTTCGAACCGGACCTGGTGCGCGCCCTCGGAGAGCTCCACGGTCCGGGCGGGGATGGAGGGCCCGATCTTTTTTCCGTCCACGTAGAGCGTTGCCGAGGGGATCGAGCTGAACTGGACGGGGAACCGGCGGGCCGGCCGCGCGGGCTCGGCCGCGGGAGGGGCAGGCGCGGCGGCTGCCGGAATGGCGACGGCCGGCGAAGTCGACGGCGCGGAGTCGCCCCCGAGCTGGGGGTTCGGAAACGCGAGCGGGGCGGTCGGAATCGGCTCGGGTTCGGGCCCGGGCGCCGGGCGATCGGATCGCGCCGCCATCGCCGCCGGCGCGCTCGCCGCGCGCGGCGCGTCGCCGCGGGCGGAAAGCTTCCATGCCGCAAACGCGATGCCGAGCGCCGCGATCGCCGCCGTCGCAACCCAGAGCACCCAGCCTGGCCCGCGGCCGCGCGCCGTGGCCCCGGTCTGGCCCGCCGTCGTCCGGTCCGCGGGCTCCTGGAAGTGGACGAGCTCGAGATTGACCGGAGGAATCCGGATCGCGACCTGGGTCGGCGTGTGGTCGTCGGTCTCCGCGCGGACTCGCGCGAGAGCTCCCGAGGGCGGCGTGACGCGTGCGAGGGGCCTCGGCGCCGCGCTCGTGCCGCGGGCGGGCATTTGCGCCGGGAGCGCGTCGGCGGGACGGAGACCGTGCCCGGGCGTCGGCGGCGAGGAGTTCGGGTCCATCAGGAACTGGCCGGAATCGCCCACGAGCTCCCGGTAGACGGTCTGAAGGTCCTGCCGGAACGCCTCCATCGAGGGATACCTCAGGTCGACGGTCTTCTCCATGGCGCGCGAAACGGCCTCGGCGAGCGACGCGGGAACCTCGGGTGCGGTCGACGTGATGGGCTCGGGCGTTTCGTTCAGGATCTTGTAAAGGACGGTCGACAGGTGTTCCCCCCGGAAGGGCTTCTTATGAGTCAGGAGCTCATAGGCGAGGATTCCGAGAGAGAAAACGTCGGTCCGCCCGTCGAGCGCTTCGCCGCGGATCTGCTCCGGGGCGAGGTACGCGGAGGTGCCGAGGGTAATACCCGTCTGGGTGAGGCTCGACTCGGAGAGCAGGGACTTGGCGATGCCGAAGTCCATGATCTTGACCGATCCGTCCTCGAGGATGCGGATGTTCGACGGCTTGATGTCGCGGTGGATGATCGACTGACGGTGGGCGTACCCCAACCCGTCGGCGATGGACATCAGGATTTCGATCTTCCGCGGGATCGTGAGCGCCTCGCCCCGCTTGACGATCTTGTCGAGGTCCTCGCCGGTCAGAAACTCCTGAACGATGTACGGAACGCCTTCTTCGACGCCAAAGTCGTAGATCGTCGTTATGTTGCGGTGGTGAAGGTTGCCGGCGAGCTCCGCTTCTCGAAAGAATCGGTTTCGGATCTCCTCGTCGTTTAACTGACAGGTCTTGACCGCGACCGTCCGTTTGATGAACGGGTCCCGTCCCCGGTAGACGGCACCGAAGCCGCCGACGCCGATCTGCTCCGAGATCTCGTATTTCCCGATTTTCCTGGTCATTAAATCCGCTACAGGTCGTGACAGTCTAAACGAAGCGAATGCCCTGGCGCGATGGGTTCCCGACTCTCCCGTCGCGATAATCTGGCGCCGAATGCGAAGGATCTTCCCGGCCCTGGCGCTCGGAACGGCCGCCCTTGCCGCCGCCTGCGGAAAAGGGGCGCCGGCGAACCGGCTTGCCCGGGCGGCCGCGGAGTCCACGGCTCGTCTCGCGCAGCCCGCGGCTTTCCGGCCGCCCGCGGATGGCGCACTCACGGATCGGCAGGTCGACCTGTACGTGAAGGTCCGGCGCGCCGCCAAAGGGCGCACGGACGCCGAGGCCTCACGAGCGGTCGGGGTTGACCCCGACGAATTCGCCTGGGTGCGGTCGCGCATCATCGAGGGGCTCCTCGAGGCCGACCGCCGCCGCGTCCGCGCCGCGTCCGACGAGGTGTACGGCAAGACGATCGCTTCTCTCCGAGAGACACGCCGGGCGGTCCGCGACGCCGCGACGGGCCGGACCGTCGATGAGCAGATCGGGGGTCTTGAGCGCGAAAGGGCCACCCTCCGTCGCGCCGAGCCCGTTTCCGCGGCTCTGGCGGCGAACGCCCGCCGGGTGGCCGCCCGCCGCGCCGACATCGACGGCCCTCCGTGACCCTGACCTCGATCCTGGAAGAGGAGGTCGAGGCGGGCTCCTTCCCGGGCGGCGCCGCGCTCGTGGGCGACGCCGAGAAGATCCTGGGCCGGGCGCATGCCGGCCGCGCGGCCGTCGTCCCGTCCGAAGGCCCGGTCGAGGCGGATACGCTCTTTGATCTCGCGAGCCTCACCAAACCGCTCGCCGCGGGCGCCCTGTCGCTTCTTGCGCGCGACGCCGGACTCGATCTCCGCTCTCCTCCGGGGCGATTTCTGGCCGGGTGGAAGAAGACGCGCTACGCCGGCATCACGCTGGAGATGCTCCTGACGCACACGTCGGGACTGCCGGCGTGGTTTCCCCTCTACACCCGCGGAGAGGGCGCTGTCGCGTACCGTCGCACCCTGGGAGAAATCGAGCCCGAGTCGCTCCCGGGGAGCACGGTCGTGTACAGCGATCTCGGCATCCTCGTCCTGGGCGACGTGCTCGAGGCTTTCTTCGCCGCGCCGGTTGACCGCGCCTTCACGGAGCTGGTGGCCGCCCCGGCGGGCTCGGCGGCGAGGTTCCTTCCGGAACAGCCTTCTTCGTGCGCCGCCACGGAAGAGGGCGATACGACGGAGCGCCACATGACGGCTGCCCTCGGACTGTCGTACGCCCATTTCCGGACGGGGGTCGTTCGCGGGCACGTCCACGACGGCAACGCGTTCCGGCGGGGAGGAGTCTCCGCACACGCAGGTCTCTTCGGGACGGTGGAGGACGTCTGGGCGCTCGCCCGCCCCTGGCTCGACCTCGGACGGGGGGAGTTCACCCGCGACCGCACGCCGGACTTGTCCGAGGCCCGGGGTCTCACCTGGCAGGGCGTCCGGGGGGCCGGGTCCATTGAGCCGGAATCGTTCTCTCCGACCGCATTTGGCCACACCGGGTTTACCGGGACGTCGCTCTGGATCGATCCGGACCGGCAGCGGATCGTCATCTTCCTGACAAATCGCGTCCACCCGGAGGTCCGAGGGGATTTCAACGAGGTCCGCCGGCGTTTCCATGGGAAGGTGCTCGAGACGGAGCTCCTCCGGGGTTAGATTCCGGCCGGCGCCCGGCGGGGGCCGGTGCCTCGCGGGGCGGGGGCAGGCGCCTCGGGGGGATTGTCCGCTGCCTCGGACGTTTCGCCGCCGCTCTGGTAAATTCCGATCGGGGGTTTTCTTCATGCAGGACATCGTGATTCTCGACGGCGCGCGCACTCCCATGCTGGAGTACAACGGCGCCTTTTCGGAAGTCTCGGCGATCGAGCTCGGGGCGCACGCGGCCCGGGAGGCTCTGGCCCGCACGGGGACGGAGCCTGGCCAGATCGACCACGTCATCTTCGGCAACGCGCTCCAGACTTCCGGCGACGCGATCTACGGCGCGCGCCATGTGGGGTTGAAGGCGGGGGTCCCGAAGGAAGTGCCCGCGCTGACGGTCAACCGGCTGTGCGGCTCGGGCTTCGAGTCTATCGTCCAGGCCGCTCATCGGATCCTCCTCGGAGAGGCGAAGACGGTTCTCGCCGGCGGCATGGAGAACATGTCCGCGGCGCCGCACGTCATCCGCGGCGCGCGAAAGGGTCTGCGGCTCGGCCAGGGCGCCCTGGAGGACTCGCTGATGGTCGCGCTCCTGGACACATACTGCGGCCTGTACATGGCGCAGACATCCGACCGTGTCGCCGCGAAATACGGGATCACGCGGGAGGAACAGGACGAGTACGCGCTCTCCTCGCAGCAGCGCGCGGCCGCCGCGCAGGCAGCGTGCCGGCTGTCCGAAGAGATCGCTCCGATCGAGGTGAAAGCCGGCCGCAAGACGCTTCGTGTCGAGAAGGACGATCACCTGCGGGCCGACACGACGCTCGAGGGGCTGGCGGCTCTCGCGCCCTCTTTCGGCAAAGGCGGGCAGGTAACCGCCGGAAACGCTTCCGGGATCGTCGATGGTGCGGCCGCCGTCGTGGTCACCTCGGCGGAGGAAGCGCGGGCGCGCGGAAAGAAGCCGCTCGGCCGTCTCATCGGGTGGGCGGTGACCGGTGTCGAGCCGGAGCTGATGGGGCTCGGACCCGCCCCGGCCGCGCGCGCGGCGCTCGAAAAGGCGGGGCTCCGGCAGGACCAGATCGACCTCTGGGAGATCAACGAGGCGTTCGCGGGCCAGATCCTCGGAGTGATCCGCGAGCTCGGCCTCGATCGCGAGAAGTTGAACGTCAACGGCGGCGCGATCGCGCTCGGACATCCGCTCGCTGCGACGGGCACCCGATGCACGCTGACCCTGCTCAAGGAAATGCGGCGGCGCGGCGTCCGATATGGTCTGGCGGGCGCGTGCATCGGGGGCGGCCAGGGGATCGCGGTCGTTCTCGAAGCGGGCTCGTGAGGAGCGGCGCTGGACTGGACGGAACGCATCCTTGGCTTCCCGGTCCGCACCGCGGCCGTGGCTTCCTTTTTAGAAGAGCTGAAGGCGCGCCGCGCGGCAGACTTAAACGGGGTCCTGGTCACGTTCAACGACGGAAGCCTCTGCCGTGACGCCCTGCGCCACTGGCTTCTGAAAGAATGGATCGTCGTCGCGCCCCACTCGCCGTTGACGGCGCTGCCGGGACGGGGATTCACGCGCGATCTGACGCTCAGACAATTCTGCGGGGAAATTGCGGGAGCGCCCGAACGCGAGCCCGACACCGAAGAGAGAGGACCGGACGGCGATGACGATTCGTAAAGTCGGAGTTCTCGGCGCGGGCTTGATGGGGTCCGGGATCGCGGAGGTCGCCGCGAAGAGCGGCTACGAAACCGTGGTGCGGGAGGTGTCGGAGGAGCTCGGCCGGAAGGGGCTTTCGCGCATCGAAGGGTCCCTCGCGAAGGCGGTCGAGAAGAAGAAGCTGGCGCCGGAGGAAAGAGACGCTGCGCGGGCGCGCCTCTCGACCACGACGAATCTCTCGGACCTCGCCGACTGCGACATCCTGGTCGAGGCGATCATCGAGAACCTCGAACTGAAGAAGGAGACGTACCGGGAGCTCGACCTCCTTTGCAAGCCCGAGACGATCTTCTGCTCGAACACGTCGTCGCTCACGATCACCGAGATGTCGGCGGCGACGTCGCGGGCGGACCGATTCGCCGGGCTCCACTTCTTCAACCCGGTCCCGGTGATGAAGCTCGTCGAGGTCGTGAGAACGATCGCGACGTCGGACGAGACCGTCGAAACCGTCTTCCAGTTCGCGCAGTCGCTGGGGAAGGA
This sequence comes from Acidobacteriota bacterium, assembly GCA_039931865.1. GTDB lineage: Bacteria > Acidobacteriota > Thermoanaerobaculia > UBA5066 > Gp7-AA6 > JALYUA01. The sequence continues at coordinate 31,491 of JBDTRB010000015.1, forward strand.
CCCTATCCGCGCGCGCGACAACTCGGGTTTCGTCGTCAACCGGCTGCTGGTGCCCTACCTTCTCGACGCGGTGCGCGCGCTCGAGGAAGGAGTCGGCAGCGCCGAGGACATCGACAAGGGCATGGAGCTCGGATGCGGCCACCCGATGGGGCCGCTGAAGCTGCTCGACTTCGTCGGCCTCGACACCACTTACTACATCGCGCAGATCATGTTCGACGAGTACCGGGAAAAACGGTTCGCGCCGCCGCCACTCTTGAAGCGCATGGTGCTCGCCGGGCGGATGGGACGGAAGTCCGGCCGCGGGTTCTACGAATACGGAGGCGCGAAGTGAGCGAGCTCGTCGGGGTCGAAACTGCCGAGGGGATAAGAACCCTGACGGTGCAGCGTCCGGAGAAATTAAACGCCTTGAACGGTCAGGTGCTCGAAGCTCTGGACGCCGCGGTCGCGGATGCGGCGCGGGACTCGACGCTGCGCTGCGTGATCGTCACCGGAGCGGGGGAGAAGGCGTTTATCGCGGGCGCCGACATCGGAGAGCTCGCGAAGCTGACGCCGATCGAGGGCCGCGAGCACGCCCGCCACGGCCAGGCGGTGCTCGACCGCATCGAGAACCTCCCGGTGCCCACGATCGCCGCGATCAACGGGTTCGCATACGGCGGCGGCCTCGAGCTCGCGATGGCGTGCACGCTGCGTGTGGCGTCGGAGAACGCCCGGATGGGCCTGCCCGAAACCTCGCTCGGCATTCTTCCGGGATACGGCGGAACGCAGCGCCTCGCGCGAATCGTCGGCCGCGCGCGTGCCTACGAGCTCGTGCTGACGGCGTCGAAGGGCCTGACGGCGGCCGAGGCGGAGCGGATCGGACTCGTCAATCGGGTCGTGCCAGCGGGACAGGCGCTTTCCGGCGCGCGGGAGATGGCCCGTGCGATCGCGGCAAACGGGCCGGCGGCCGTGCGCTACGCGCTCGACGCGATCCGCAGCGGGATGGAAATGCCGGCGGCGGAAGGCCGTCTGCTCGAGGCGACGCTGTTCGGCCTCTGCGCCGCGACTTCGGACATGAAGGAAGGCATGACGGCTTTTCTCGAGAAGAGGCGGGCGAAGTTCACCGGCTCGTGAGCCGCCGCCGGTTCCAGGCCTGCTAAACTGAATCAGGAGAAGGACGCACGTGCACCCGCCCGAATCCGACCTGATCTACGACTGGAACCGAGCCGGCGGCTCGGTGTTCCCGGCGCGCGGCGTCGTGGAGCTCGACGACGAAACCCTTCGCGACGGTCTTCAGTCTCCGTCCGTCAAGAGCCCGTCGATCGAACACAAGCTGAAGCTTCTCCACCTGATGGAGGCCCTCGGCATCGACTCCGCGGACATCGGACTCCCTGGCGCCGGACCGCACGTCGTTGCGACCGTCACTCGCCTGGCCCGCGAGATCGTGGACTCCGGAATGAAGATCCGGCCCAACTGCGCCGCGCGGACGGTGGCCGCAGACATCATCCCGATCATCGAGATCTCGCAGAAGGTCGGCATTCCGATCGAGGTCTCCTGCTTCATCGGCTCCTCGCCGATCCGGCAGTACGCCGAAGACTGGGACCTCGACCGCATTCTCCGTCTCTCCGAAGACGCGGTCTCCCTCGCGGTCAAGGAAGGCCTTCCGGTCATGTACGTGACAGAAGACACGACGCGCGCTCATCCGGATCACATCCGGCAGATGTACACGACGGCCATGCGCGCGGGTGCCCAGCGCGTCTGCGTCTGCGACACGGTCGGGCACGCCACGCCGAACGGCGTTCAGAACCTCATCCGCTTCGTGGTCCAGATGGTCAACGCGGTGAACCCGGACGTCAAGGTCGACTGGCACGGCCACCAGGACCGCGGGTTCGGCGTGACGAACGCCCTCTGGGCCCTGGAGTCCGGCGCGCACCGCGTCCACGCCTGCGCGCTCGGCATCGGCGAACGGGTCGGCAACACGCCCATGGACCAGCTGCTCGTCAACCTGCAGCTGCTCGGCTGGATCGACCGCGACCTGACGCGCCTCCACGACTACTCCTCCCTCGTCGCGGAGTCCACAGGCGTGCCGATCCCCGACAACTATCCGGTCGTCGGCCGCGATGCGTTCCGGACGGGCACGGGAGTCCACGCGGCCGCGATCATCAAGGCGCGCAACAAGGGCGATGAATGGCTTGCCGACCGCGTCTACTCCGGTGTCCCCGCCGCGATGGTCGGCCGCCGTCAGGTCATCGAGATCGGCCCGATGAGCGGACTCTCGAACGTCCACTGCTGGCTCCAGGACCGCGGCCTCGAGGCTCGTCCCGAGCTCGTCGACATGATTTTCCGCCGCGCGAAGGAGAGCGACCAGATCCTCGCCGATGAGGAGATCTTCGCGATCGTCCACGCGCTCGCGGACGCACCGACCGCCCATTAAGACCAGGCCGTCTCGCGTCCCTGTTCCCCCGGAACCCGTACGTTCCGGGTTTCTGGTGCGCGAGCTCCCCACCTTTCTCGACCACCTCGCGGTCGAGCGGGGGCTGTCGCCTGCGTCCATCGGCGCGTACGGCAGTGACCTCTCCGCGTTCGGCCGCTTTCTGGCGGCCGCCGGTATCACGGCGCAGGTGGCCACCCGCGCGGAGCTCGGCCGTTACCTCGGATCGGTGCGCGCGCGCGGTCTCTCCGCTCGCTCCGCCTCGCGTGCGCTCTCGGCTCTGCGCGCGTTTTACGCGTACGCCGCGCTGCACCTCGGGTTCCAGGACGACCCGACCATGGATCTCGCGAACCCGAAGCTCGGCCTGTCGCTTCCGAAGGCCCTGTCGGAACGGGAGGTCGTCGCCCTCCTGAACGCCCCCGACCAAGCGACGCCGCTCGGGCTGCGCGACCGCGCGATGCTCGAGCTGCTCTACGCGTCCGGGCTCCGCGTCTCCGAGCTCGTGGGTCTCCCGCGCGACGCGATCGACCTCGAGGAAGGAATCCTCCGCGTGACCGGGAAAGGCGGGAAGGAGCGGCTCGTGCCCTTCGGCGGGAATGCGGAGAGCTGGCTTCGCCGATACCTGAAGGAAGCGCGGCCGAAGCTCGACACGCGCCGCTCCGCGGCGCTCTTCCTCTCTGCGCGAGGCGCGGCCATGACGCGCCAGCGGTTCTGGCAGATCGTCGAGGGTTACGGCCGAACGGCGGGGATCCGTTCCCCTCTCACGCCCCATGGCGTTCGCCACTCGTTCGCGACGCATCTCCTGGAGCACGGCGCCGATCTCCGCGCGCTGCAGATGATGCTCGGCCACTCCGACATCTCGACGACGTCGATCTACACGCACGTCTCACGAGGGCGTCTCCGCCGCGTGTATGACGAGTTCCATCCCCGGGCGCGGCGGTCGAAGAAGGTCGGGAAGCGTTGAGAGTGGCCGTTGAGATCGTCAAACGACGGACCCGTTGGAGATCCCGGAGGAATTCGAGGACCCCTTTTTCTGTTCCGAAACTTCGTATGCCTTCCTGTCTCCGGGCCGCGCTCGTCATCCTCCTCTTCTCCCTCTTCTGCGCTCCGGCGCTGCGGGCCGAGCTCGTCGTCTTCGAGGACGGACGGGTGGTCAAGGCGGCGTCGTACCAGGTCCGCGGAGACGAGGTCGAGATCCGGCTTCCGGGCGGCGGCAGTTACTCCGTCGAGCTCCTGCGCGTGGAGCGGATCGTGGACGACGAGGTCGTCCTGCCTCCCGCGGCCGTGGCGGAATTGCGGCCTGCCTCCGGGCCCGCGGTGACCTACGACATGCGCTACCAGGCACGCCGCAAGCCGCTTTTCAAATCCCGCTACGACGCCGTCATCGACGCGGAAGCGAAGCGCTACGACGTCGATGCCGCGTTCGTTTCCGCTCTGATCCGCGCCGAGTCGAACTACGAGCCGCGCGCTGTCTCCCGAAAGGGGGCTCGCGGCCTGATGCAGCTGATGCCTGCGACCGCGCGGCGTCTCGACGTACAGCGCCCCTTCGATCCCGCCTCCAACGTGCGCGGCGGGGTTCGATATCTGCGCGAGCTTCTCGACCGCTTCGACGGCAAGCCGGAGCTGGTCCTCGCCGCGTACAACGCCGGCGAAAACGCGGTCGAGAGCTACGGTGGGGTCCCGCCCTATCGGGAGACGGTCGGATACGTGAAACGCATCCTGTCGTGGTGGACGCCGGCCGTCCTGACCGGCTCGGGAACCGTCGCCGCGGAGCGCTGAAGCGGGGTTTTTCTCAGTCCATTCCGAGTCGCGCGAGATACCCCTTCTCCCGCACGCGCTTGAGCATCCAGCCGAAGAACGCGCCGCCCGCCGCGAGGTAAATCGCATTCAATCCCACCGCCGCGGCGAGCACGCCCGCCGAGACGCGTCCCGTCGACAGCGCCGACCGCATCCCCTCGAAAACGTGGGTGGACGGCAGCAGGAGCGAGATCGGGCGGAGCCACGCCGGCAGGACCGCCACCGGGTAGAAGACGGCGGAGAGCGGCTGGATGAGAAACGGGATTCCCCAGATCAGAGCCTCAGCGGCCTGTCCGAACCGCAGCACCAGCGCCATCGTGAACATCCCCATGGCCCACCCGAAGAGAAGAAGCGAAAAGTAGAAGGGGAGAAGGGGGAGGCCGATCGCGAAAAGCGGGAATCCGTAGAAGAGCCGGGCAAGGATCGCAAGCACGCCCGCGGACACGGTGGCTCTCAGCACGCCGATCAGCGACGTCGCCACCAGCAGCTCCCACGTGCGGACGGGCGCGACGAAGACGTTCAGGATGTTCCGCGCCCAGATGTCCTCGGTGATCGAGAGGGTGATCGCCTGCTGAGCGCTGTAAAAAATGTCCCAGAAGATGACGGCGCCCAGGAGAAACGTGACCCCGCGCGGCGCCGCGATCTTCTCGAGGTAGGACGTCAGGAATCCCCAGACGAGGAGGTCCATCACAGGCCAGAAGAGGACGCCCATGAGGCGCGCGGTGCTTCTGCGGTACAGGTAGAGGTAGCGCAGCAGGAGAGCGCCGATGCGGGAAATCACGCGCGCGGCTCGATCGTGTTTCCGTCGCGCGCGATCGCAATGAACACGTCTTCCAGCGAATCGCTTTTCGACCGCGCCAACACGTCCCGGGGCGTGCCCTCTGCAACCGCACGGCCGTGCGCCAGAAACAGCACCCGGTCGCAGAGGACCTCGACCTCGCGCATGTTATGGGACGTGTAGACAATCGTCACGCCGCGCTCGCGCTGCAGCTTCTGCAGCGCGGTGCGGACCTTGTCTGCGATGTCGGGATCGAGGCTCGCGGTCGGCTCATCCAGAAACAGGACCTCCGGGTCGTTCAGGAAAGCCTTGCAGAGATTGACGCGAGTCAACTGGCCTGATGAAAGCGCGCCCGTGGCCTTGTTCGCCGAGTCGAAGACTTCGAAGAGCTCGAGCAAACCGTCGATCTTCGCTGGAGCGTTTCTCACGCTGTAGAGCCCGGCGAAGACGCGCAGGTTCTGCCGCACGGTCAGGTTCGAGGGGAGGGATATGTAGGCGGACGAGAAGTTCACGCGCTGAAGGATCGCGAGGCGGTCGGATGGCATCCGGAGGCCGAGGACGCGCACGTCGCCCGCCGTCGGCGTCGTCAGACCGAGCAGAAGCTGAATCGTCGTCGTCTTGCCCGCACCGTTGGCGCCGAGCAGCCCGAAGATTTCGCCTGGTGCTACGGAAAAGGAGAGGCCATCCACAGCGGCGATGTCGCCGAATCGCTTCGTCAGCCCGGTCACCGAGATGGCCGCGTCCGGGGGGGCGGGAGTCTCTGGCATGCGGCGGCGTCTCCTGTCTCTCTTCCTGGCGGGCGGGGCGTGATTGTAAGGTCTCTCAGATGCAGATCTTCTCCACCGCCCGGTTCGTGCTGCCGCTCCCGCAGGGGCACCGATTCCCGATGGAGAAATACGCGAGGCTGTCGGAGCGGGTGGCGAGGGAGCTCGGCAGCCGGCACCCGCTCCGGGAGGCCCCGGCCGCCGCGGACAGTGACCTCCTCCGCGCGCACACGCCGGACTGGGTCGGTCGAGTCGCGTCCGGAGGTCTGACGCGGGAAGAAATCCGACGCATCGGTTTTCCGTGGTCGCCGGAGATGGTCGAGCGCTCCCGCCGTTCCGCGGGAGCGACGATGGCGGCGTGCCGCGCGGCCGCCGAGGACGGCATCGCGGTCAACCTCGCCGGGGGTACGCACCACGCATTCGCCGGCCGCGGCGAAGGGTACTGCGTCTTCAACGACACCGCCGTCGCCGCCAGGGCGATGCAGAGCGAGGGCCGCGCTCACCGCGTCCTCGTCGTCGACTGCGACGTGCACCAGGGAAACGGCACCGCCGCGATTTTCCGGGACGATCCGTCGGTCTTTACGTTCTCGATCCACGGTGCGAAAAACTTCCCTTTCCGTAAGGAAGTCAGCGACCTGGACGTCGAACTGCAGGACGGAACGGCCGACGGCGAGTATCTCGAGTCGCTCGGCGCCGGGATGGGGGAAGCCGCCAGCCGCTTCCCCTCGCCGGACCTCGCCCTCTACATCGCCGGCGCGGACCCCTGGGAAGGAGACCGGCTGGGACGTCTCAAAGTCTCCGCGTCCGGCCTCGCCGCCAGAGACCGCCGGGTTCTCGGCTTCCTTCGCAAAGCCGGCATCCCGGTCGCCGTCACCATGGCGGGAGGGTATGGCCGCCCGATAGAGGGCACAGTCGCGATCCACTTCGAAACGGTCCGAATTGCCGCAGAGCTCGCGGGCGCCGGACCCCGGTAACGACCCCTCTTCCCCCTTCCGCGGCGGCTGAATGAGCCGCACGCCGAAGTCGCACCGACTCGCCCCGGGGCCCTCACACGGACGTCGCGCCGACCTCGAGAGGAGGGGCGCGCTCGTCGGTCTGCCGGATCGAGGTAGTGGCTGCGAATTTGCTTGTCAACCCCCAGCCATAGCCTGCGTCCAATTCGCAGGACTTTAGAAGGAGGTTCTCCGTGGACACCCGCTTTCGCTTCCGGTCTCTCTCCATGGCAACTTTTTTCGCTGCAGGTCTTTTCTTCACCCCGGCGGCCGGGCCAGCTGCTCCCCGGATCTGGGTTCGTTCGCCCCCGCCCCCGCCCGTAGTCGAGGTCCGGCCCACGTCGCCCGGCCGGCGTCACGCCTGGGTGGGCGGGCATCACCGTTGGGACGGCCGGAGCTACGTCTGGGAGCCGGGGACCTGGCGCGCGACTCCCAGGGGACGAGGCACCTGGGTGGCGGGCCGGTGGGTCCACTCGCGTCACGGCTGGTACTGGCGCGCAGGCCACTGGCGCTGATTCGCGGAACTGAAAAGGAGCGCGCATGAAAACAGGACGCTGGATCGCCGCGGGATTCTTCGCCGCCGCCCTGCCGTTGCTCGTCGGGTGCCCGCCGCCTCCGGGCGGCGCCGTCTACGTGGCGGCCGGGCCGCCGCCCTTTCGCACCGAGTACGTCGGCGTCGCTCCGGGCCCGGACCACGTGTGGGTGCGTGGTTATCAGCAGTGGGATGGAGTCAGCTATGTCTGGGTCCCGGGCCACTTCGAGCGACGCCCGCGGGCCGGCGCGAAGTGGGTGGACGGACGCTGGCGGCACAACCGCCGCGGCTGGTTCTGGGTCGCCGGGCGCTGGCGGTGAGAAGTCGCCGGACACTGGCGCTGAGAAGACGGCGGACGCTGGTGCTGAAGAGTCGCCGGACGCTGGTGCTGAGAAGCGGACGGATCTAGATCCGGTCCAGCACCTTCACGACGAGCAGCGTGCGGTCGTCTTCGGCGGGGTGGCCCGCGGCGTGGCCGTCGACGGCGGAGAGGATGGCCTCGTGCAGCCGCGCGGGGTCTGAATCTGCCTCCGTCCGCAGGAGCGCTTCGAGGCGCTCGAACCCGAACGGCTCTCCGGACGGGTTCGACGCCTCGACGATGCCGTCGGTCAGAAACACCACGCGGTCTCCCGCAGCGAGCTCGAACCGCGTCGTCGGAAAATCCGAGCGCGGGGAGATCCCTAGAGGGAACGAGGGAAGGGAGATGCTCTCGACGGAGCCGCCCGAAAGCCGGTAGGGCGCCAGCTGGCCGGCGTTCGTCAGGGTCGCCTGTCCGGTCGAGGAATCGAAGGCGAGCAGGGCGAGCGTCATGTAATTGCGGGAGTCCGTCGAGCGGTGAATCAACTCGTTCAGCCTGATGAAGAGCGGCGTGCCCTCGAGGCCGGACTCCAGGAGCGTCGAGAGTCCCGCTTTCGCCATAGCCACGAGGAGTCCCGTCGAGAGCCCGTGGCCCGAAACGTCGCCGATCGCGACCGCGCTTCGACCGTCCGGCATCTGCGCGTAGTCGTAGTAGTCGCCGCCGATCTCGGCCAGCGGCTCGAAGCGGGCGAGTAGCGCGAGGCCCGGGAGTGTCGCCCCCGGCGCGGGAAGGAGCTTCTGCTGCAGCGTGCGGGCGATCGCGATCTCCGATTCGAGGCGCTCCTTTTTCGCCGTCTCGACGAGGAGCCCCTCGATCGATTCCGCCATACCGTCAAAGGAGCGCGCAAGATCCCCGATCTGGTTCTTCGAACGCGAGTGGACCCGCACAGAAAACTCGCCGCGGGAGATCGCCTGCGAAGCGCGAGTGAGGCGGTTGACGTTGCGCGTGATGGTGCCGACCAGGACAAACGCGATCGAGAGTGCGGCGAGGTAAACGAGGAGAAGCAGCCCGGCCAGGCCTCCGAAGATGCCCCAGAACACCCTTCCGATCTCCGGGACCCCCTGCGCGAAGAGCTGGCTTGCGAGCGCGCGTGGAGATGTCTGCCCGATGAACAGGACCACGTTGCGGCTGTTCGGCTCCGCCGAGAACGTCGCGGCGGAGCGGTCGACGTAAACGCCTGCCACCCATTTGCGGTCGAGGAGGTTTCTCGCAGGGCCCTTTTCCCGGGCGGTCTGCGCAGTGTCTCGTTCCCCCCGCGTCAGAGACGGAGTGGGGAGAGCTGTGGGTGCCGCGGCAGCCGCGTCGGGCGGATCGTTCTTCTTCGCTCCCTCATTTCTGGAAAGGTTGACGTTGAAGCCCCGGCCCGTGCGGGACGTTCCGACCTCGATGTTCACGTCGTAACCGGTGGCGTCGCCAATCTGCCGCGCCCACCTCTTTTCCTTGTCGGTCAAAAGAATCAGAGAGACGCGAGTCGCGCCTTCGCCTCGGCCGGGGACCGCGAGCCAGCCCTGATCGCCGGCGATCAGGGAGCGGGGCTCCTTCAGATGGACCGCCCACGGCGCCTCCGCGCCGGCGGAGAGCCACGAGACGTCGGAGCGGACCACGCGCCCCTTGGCGTCGGCCGAAAAGGACGGAAACTTCTCTCCCGAGGCCACCGCCTCGCGGGCCGCGGCCAGCGCCTCTCCGCGTACGCGCGTCGCGACGATCTGATGTGCGACGAGGTATGCCCCGGCGAAGAGCAGCGCGCCCAAGAGCGGAATCGGCACGATGCCGATGAGGAAATAGGAGAACGCCAGCCGGAGCGTGAGCCTGCGAACGATTGCCCGGAACGCGGTGACGACGAAGCGGAACAGGAGGACGAGCCCCGCCGCCCACGCGAGGACGACGGCAGAGACGCTCACACACCCGGAGTTCGATGAGTCGATGCGGTGCGCGACGATCGCCGTCACGAGCGACACAGCGAACAGGAGGAGCCAGTTTCGCGTCGATTTTCGAAGGGCCACGGAGAGGGGATTGTACGGGGGACGCCGGTCGAGCGGCTTCCTGATCCGCCGTTCCGTTAAGATGGCCGTGCCCGTGAGTTTCTTCCGCCAGGCCGCACTCCTTCTTCCGTCCTCGTTCCTTCTGGGAGTTCTCATCTTTCTGTTGACGCACGGCCATCAGGATCCCGGCTTCGGAACGTATCCGTTCTTCGAGCAGTGGGGCGGAGGCTCGCTGGTCGCCGCCACGCCCGAGGGCCGTTTCGTCGAGCAGGCGCTCCTGTTCTTCGTTCCGGTCTATCTGATCGCGCTGCTCTTCATCCTGTTCGTGGTCCTCGCGGAGCGCGGACTGCTCGGTCGGCCGGAGCCGCGCGTCCGAACGGCCTTCCGCGGCGCCTTCGAGCCGGTTTTCGCCGGGATGTTTCTGATTGCGACCGCGCTCGTCGTGTGGGAGGGGGACCGGGTCGCATCGCGCCTGGCGCCCGGCGCACTGGTCGCGCCTCTCCTCGTCGCGTTCGCACCCTACGGCGCGGCCGCGCTCGCGATCTTGCCGGCAGCTGTCCTCGCGGCTCCTCTCATGCTCATAAAACGCACGGACCCGACGTGAAGCCGTCGACCGCGATCGTCGTTCTCGACTTCGGCGGCCAGTACACCCAACTGATCGCGAGAAGGATTCGCGACGCCCGGGTCTTCTCTGTGGTCCTTCCGCCGAACGCCTCCTCGGAAGAGATCGCGCGCTGGAATCCCGCGGGCGTGATCCTGTCCGGAGGGCCCCAGAGCGTCTACGAAGACGGCGCGCCGGTTCCCGCAGCCGGGCTGCTCGATCACGGCGTCCCCGTCCTCGGGCTCTGCTACGGCATGCAGTGGATGGCGCACACCGCCGGCGGGGAAGTGGAGGGCGGTCACGGGCGCGAGTACGGCCGGGCGTCCGCGAAAGTGGCTTCCGATTCCGAGCTGTTCCACGGGCTCGAGGAAGCGCAGATTGTCTGGATGAGCCACGGCGACTCGGTCGTCCGAGCGCCCGAAGGAGCCCGGATCATCGCCTCGACACCTGAGACGGCCATTGCTGGATTCGAGAGCGCCTCACGCCGCCTGTACGGGCTTCAGTTCCACCCGGAGGTCCGCCACACGGAGCACGGCACCGCGATCCTCCAGAATTTTCTCTTTCGCGTCTGCCGCGTCCAGCCCGACTGGAGCATGGCGTCGTTTCGTCAGGAAAAGATCGCGGAGATACGGCGGCAGGCGCCCGACGGCGCCGTCATCTGCGCGCTGTCGGGCGGGGTGGACTCGTCGGTCACCGCGCTTCTGCTCCGCGAGGCTCTCGGCGATCGCGTGCACCCTGTCCTGGTCGATCACGGCCTCATGCGGGCGAACGAGACCGCTCAGGTGGTCGAGGCGTTCGGAGGGCTCAAGATCGCCGTGCACGCGGTCGACGCCGCGGACCTGTTTCTGGGGCGGCTCGCGGGAGTGACCGACCCCGAGGAGAAACGAAAGATCATCGGCCGGACCTTCATCGAGGTGTTCGAGCGGGAGGCGAAAAGCATCCCCGACGCGCGGTACCTCGCGCAGGGAACCCTCTACCCGGACGTGATCGAGTCGATCTCGATCAAAGGCCCCTCCGCGGTCATCAAGACCCACCACAACGTCGGAGGACTTCCCGAGAAGCTCGGGTTCCAGCTGATCGAGCCCGTGCGCGAGCTCTTCAAGGACGAGGTGCGGCTGCTCGGCGCCGAGATGGGGCTGCCGCGCGAATTCCTGGCGCGCCATCCGTTTCCGGGTCCCGGGCTCGCCGTCCGCATTCCGGGTGAGGTCACCCGCGAAAAGGTGGCGATCCTCCAGCAGGCCGATGAGATCGTCCTGGACGAGATCCGAAGAGCGGGGCTTTACGACGCGATCTCTCAGGCGTTCGCCGTTCTTCTCCCGGTCCGGTCGGTGGGTGTGATGGGCGACAACCGGACGCACGAGTTCGTTCTCGCAGTCCGCGCCGTCCAGACGAGCGACTTCATGACGGCCGACTGGTTCCGGATGCCCCACGACGTCCTCGACGCAATCGCCTCCCGCGTCGTGAGGCAGGTGCGCGGCGTCAACCGCGTGGTGTACGACATCACGTCCAAACCGCCCGCGACCATCGAGTGGGAGTAGCGGCGAACGGAGGCGAGAAAAAGGAGGGCACCGGCGCGACGCCGGTGCGCGATCCTTTTCAGTTGCGGCTCGGCTGGTTTCTGATCACGCCGGTCATCCGCCTGCGGCGAGGGCTCGGACGGCTTCGCGCGGTCTTCCGCCCCGCGCGGTCCCGGGTGAGGCTTCGATGGAGCCCCGCCGCGGCATCCGCTCTCGCCCCGCTCGTGTGGACCAACGCCCGCGTCGTGCGCGAATACCTGCACGAACGCGTGTCGGGCCACCCAGGGTGCGACTGGGTGACGTGGATGCTCTCGCGTTACTCGCGCGGCGCCGGCCTCTCCGCGCTCGTGCTCGGCGGCGGAGAGGGATGGCTCGAGCGAGTCCTGGCGCGCGACCCGCGGATCGTGAAGGTGATGGGAGTCGACATCGCGCCCGAGGCCATCGAAGAAGCGGAACGGCTCGCGAGAAAAGAGGGACTCTCCGGCACGATCCTGCACGCCGTCCTCGACCTCGACCGCGATCCCGTCCCGGGAGGACCCTACGACCTCGTGCTCGCCCACGACGCGATCCACCACGTCCGCGACCTGGAAGGCCTCTTCGACCGCATCGGCCAGGTCCTCGCCCCGGACGGGACCCTGCTCTTCTGCGAGTATGTGGGACCGCGGAGGTTCGACTTCGACGCGAGCCGGCAGGCCCTTCTAGACGACGCTCTCCGGTCGCTCCCGGAAAGGTACCGGCGGCTGTCCGGCGGGAAGGGGCTCGCGACGCGCGGGCACCGGACGGATCCCGTCGAGCTCGCGATCCGGGACCCGTCGGAGGCGGTGCGGTCAGACGAGATCCTTCCCGTGCTGCGCGCTTCGATGGACGTGCGGGAGGAGATCCCGTACGGCGGCGGGCTTCTCGCGCCGCTTCTCTTCGAGCTGATACTGAACTTCGAAGAGGGAAACGACGCGGACGACGAGATTCTCCGGAGGCTGTGTGAGCGAGAACGGTCGCTGATGGCTTCGGGCGATCTCCCGTCGGATTACGTCGTCGTCGCCGCGAAGAAGCGGGCAGACCGGGCTGCCGGAGGATCAGGACCCGACTGAGATCTCCCGTGCGATCGCGTCGAGCCCGCGCGCCAGCCTTTCGGCGGACCCTCCGAGCGCGACGCGAAAATGCTCCGGCGCTCCGAAGAAGTCGCCCGGCGCTACCGCGACGCCGGCGCGCTCGAAGAGTCGCCGGGCAAATGCGGACGCGTCGCGGCCGTCAGCAAAGCGCGGAAAGACGATGCTCGCGTCGGCGGGGACAGAGGCGAGCTCGGGCCGCGAGCCGGAGAATGCCGACCACGCGAGCCGGTTCCGCGCGAGGATGCCGGCCGCGCGTCGGGCGAGCGCGGGGAGGTGCTGGAAAGCCAGCGCCGAGATCCGCTCGGCCGGGATCGCTCCCGAAACGTCGACGACGTCGCGCGCGCGGCGGATCGCCTCCGTCAGTGAGGGAGCGGCAATCGACCAGCCGCAGCGCAGCGCCGAGAGACCGTAGGCCTTGGTCAGGCTGTTCGTGGAAATCAGGGCGGGGGAGAGGGTCGCGGCCGGAGGGGCCGCCGGTCCCTCCACGGTGTCGGCGTAGACCTCGTCGACTAAGACGTGAACGCCCGCCTTCTCGGCCAGCCGCCCGATCGCGGCAAGTGTCGAAGGCGAGGCGGCGACTCCGGACGGATTGTGGGGGCTCGAGACGATCACGAGCCGCGTCGCCGGCGTCAACGCGGCGGCGATCCGGTCCGGATCCAGCCGCCAGGCCTCGTCGAACCGCCGCTCGAAGAACCGAACGGACGCGCCCACCATCCCGGCCGCGGCGGCCAGCGGATCGTATCCGGGCCACTCGGCCAGGACTTCGTCTCCGGGACGGAGGACGGCGGCGCAGACGAGAAAATTTGCGCCGGAGCAGCCTCCCGCGGTCGCGACGTGAGACGCGGGCACGCCCGCGTGCGCGGCGATCGCGTCGAGAAGAGGCGGATATCCGTTCGGGCTCTCCCCCTGCAGGTCCACGGCATCCCGCGCCCCCGGGAGCTCGGCGAGGCTGCAGGCGAGAAGGTTGCTCCCGGCGAGGTCGATCTCGGGCGCCGGGCGGTTCTTCGCCCACGCCATGTAGGCGCTACGGGTCCCGCTCTTCACGCGGTCCGCCCCGCGCGCCGGCGCGCGTAGAACA
>JBDTRB010000016.1:0-43454 GCA_039931865.1 Acidobacteriota bacterium
GCAGCCGCATGAATCTCTCAATCGCCGTGTGTCAACGAAATCGGGTCAACATCCCACCTTCGGCGCCGCTGAGCCGCCAGCCGTTGGCCCGACAAACAGCAATCGTCCCTATTACCAATACAATAGGAGGATACCAATGAAGTACGTGATCAGCTGGTTCGAGCGTCCGCAGGGTTCGCCGATCGAATACGAGAATGCCCAGACCCGAATTCTTGAAGTATTCGGTCAATGGAAGGCGCCCGACAATTTCAAGATTGAATTCTTCGTGATACGAGTTGGCGAGTGGGGTGGGCATATGCTGGTGGAGTGCGACGATCCGGTGACCATTCACAAGTTTTGTTCGATGCTTCCTGCTTTCGTATTCGAGGCGCGACCCGTCATTACGGTCGAGGAAGCCGTCCGCGGCGAGCTCGAGGTAATTGCGTGGCGAGATGGACTGAAACACAAGTAGTGGTGGTCATCATCTTCGGCTTCGGCGAGACCGCGGGCTCACAACGGCATGCAGCGGGCGGCGCCGCCGACTTGTGGACCTATTTGTTGCCTCACTCGAAAGAGCGGTTCCTGGCGAGTCGGCCTAACATCGCGCTGCAGCCGACGTCGCCGGCTGCGCCGCCGTCGCCGCTGAGCTTTGGGACGTTAGGCGACTGAAGCCACCTTGACTCGAGATGACGATCCTCTGATGAGAGACTCCAGGACAAGCGCCATCACATGGCGCACGGTCGTGCATTCGCTCACCCGACCCTACCCGGTGACCATTCCGATGGTCGCGCTCGTCTTGCTGGTCCCCCTCTACATCTTCCTTGCTCAGCTGATGCCTGGTCGGACTCTCCACCTCCCCGAACTGGCTCTGGACCGCGTCGTGCCCCTGCAGCCCACCTGGGCCCTGGTCTATGGATCCCTCTATCTGTTCTTGATCGTGCTACCGGTGTTCGTGGTCCGTCAGGAAGACCAGATCCGCCGCACCGTCCGGCCTACCTGATGGTGTGGATGACAGCGTATGTGTGCTTTCTGGCGTATCCGACCATGGCCCCGCGCCCGACCGAGGTGATCGGCCAGGGATTCGTTGTCTGGGGGCTGCGGTTCCTCTACTCGGCCGATCCGCCGTACAACTGCTTTCCCTCTCTTCACGTTGCGGACTCGTTCGTGTCGGCGCTGACCTGATATCGTGTGCACCGTGGAGTGGGAATCGGTGCGACGCTGTGTGCGGCACTGGTTGGAGTCTCAACTCTCGACACCAAGCATCACTACGTTTTCGATGTCATTGCCTGGATATTCCTGGCCTGGGTGGCGTATGTCGTTTTCCTGCGCAACTATCCGCGCGAGCGAATCCCCGAGCTCGACCGCAGCCTCGCACCGGTCTTCACGCTGTGTATCATCGGAATCCTCGGCATCGGGTTCGCCGGCTTCTGGGTGGCGTACAAAATGAGCGGACACGCTTAGATGATTGATCCGATGAACACGGCGTCGTCTGACCCGCGGCTGCAGCGGACTCCGTTTCAGGGCTCTCAGCCCCAACCGTCAGGCCTTGGAAGTCCAGGGGGTAGAGCACGATGAGCAACCAGGAGGTGGCGCCTGAGACGAAGGGTATTACGGTGAAAGTGCTTGCAGCGATTGACCTCGGCCGCGAGATCGAGGGCATGGCAGGGCGCCAACTTCGAATGCGGATGGTGACCATCGAACCCGCGGGCGTCTTCGGCCCGATTCACGACCATAAAGACAGGCCAGGAACCGTATACATTCTGCAAGGAAGGATCACGGACCATCGAAATGGAGTCGCCACGGACTACGGTCCGGGATTGGGCTGGCCCGAGGATGGGAACACCACACACTGGCTCGAGAACAGAGGGACGATTCAGGCGGTGGAGATTTCGGTCGATATAGTCAGGCAGGAGTAAGCGCAGGCCCGACATGCTGGTATCGCTCTTGACGGCTGGTGAACAACCGGCAGCCGCTCACATCGCGCTGCAGGCGACGTCGTCGGCCTGGCCGCTGTCGCCCCGGCGCCGTCACACGGCAGGCTCGGTTCCAGCGCGATGAGGTGGCGACGTCTGTTGTCGTCCGTGGTCGTCGCTGTATGCATCACCGTGATCGGATATCTCGGTCGAGGTGGCGGCTGGCGCGCCCTCCTCGCGCCCGGGTCGGCGATCGCGGCGCTTCTCCCCGATAACGGCAGAGACAATTCCCTTCAGGTCTGGATCTCCGTTTACGGGCAGCTGTTCGCCTGGGCGCTGACTGCGGAACTGATACGAGCGTTGTTCTCTCAGATTCGGCGACGGGAGGCGAATCGTGCCGCTCACCCCTGACACCGCGCCGCAGCCGAAGTCACCAGCTTCGCTGTGGCCGCGGCTCACCCCTGGACCGTCAGGCCGCGCTGGCGACTCGGATGCTGAATGACCTTCGAAGAACTCGTTACGGTCGCGACTTTCGAGAACACCGCGGAGGCTGCCCTTGCTCGGGGCGCACTCGAAGCGCAGGGCATTCCAGCGTTCGTACCTGGCGAGACGACCGGCGTGTTTGCAGTGAATCGGTCGGTACCTCCGGGAACGTGGGCGGAGCTCAAGGTTCGCCCGGGAGACCGCAAGCGCGCCGTGAAGGCCTTAAAGAGGGCAGGGCACGGGTGACGATCGGGCCGCCTCACATCGCGCCGCAGCCTGCGTCACCAGCTTCGCTGGCGCCGCGGCTGAGCGCCAGGACGTCAGGTGTCCCGCAACGGCTCAATACCTACTGACGAGGGAGAGCGAATGTCTGACATGGGCGACAGGGCGAAAGAGTTGGTCGACGTGGCGGCGCTCATTCCCGAACATTTTCCACCTGCGTGCTGCGCAGTAGTTCTCGGTGACTCCTTCACCACCAGGACGGCAGGCCGACCCTCCGAGAATCAAATTGGCGGCGGCTTATCCGCACCCGGAGCGCGGCCGCCACTCGCGACGCAGGTCAGACGTCCTCATCGGCCGGCGGGGCGCCATTTCGAAAAGGCCGCGGCATGATGGACCGGCGCCTTTTCGTAATTCGCACGGCGGGTACGCTCGGCGCCGTTGCCACTTTCTCTGCTGCCGCGTTCGCAGATCAGTTAGGTGCGACGGTCGCGATGAGCCACGGGCTCGACCGCGAAATCAAGGAGCTAGGCGACGCCGCCGCACCCGAACGGCTGGCGGGAGACGAGAAGTTCTGGGCTCGGGTGCGCGCCGCCTACGAGTTGAATCCGGAGGTCGTGAATCTCGATCACGGCTGGACCAACCCCACCTCGCGTGTCGCGTTTGACGAGCTGGTGCGGTCTGCGCGCCGCCTCGAAGCGTTGCCGGCTGAGGAGCTCGGTCGGTTGTTCTTCGAGGGCCGCACGGGAGTACGTCCTGCCCTCGCGAATGTGATGGGAGTGCCGCCCGAAGAAATCGCACTGGTCCGGAACGCCACAGAAGCGCTGAACACGGTTCTCCTGGGGCTTCCGCTCGCCGCCGGCGACGAGATCGTCTGCTCGGCACATGACTATTTCGCGATGCTCGACGCCCTGGAGCAACGTCGCGCCCGTGACGGGATCGTGTTGCGCATGATCAGGCCAACTTTGCCTGCGCCGTCATTCGAGAGGCTTGCGGATCTTTACGAAGGCGCCATCGGTAAGCGCACGCGTCTCGTCCTGGTCACGCATGTGAGCAATCTCACGGGGCAACTGTTTCCGGTGCGGCGGATCGCCGACGCCGCCCACCGGGTCGGTGCCGAGGTCGTCGTCGATGGCGCGCAAGCGCTCGGAGTGCAGGATGAGCCGATGTCGGCACTCGATTGCGATTACTACGGAGCAAGCGCACACAAGTGGCTTGGCACGCCAGTAGGCCTGGGCGTGTTGTGGATGCGCCCCTCATACGCGGCGAAACTCTGGCCCCTCGTGCCCCCTCCGCCGGGCGTTACCGGCATGCGGCGCTTCGAGTGGATAGGCACGGCGCCAGCCTACCTGGAGCCGGCGGCCCTCCCCGCGCTTTCGCTTCATCGTTCGCTCGGTGCAGCCCGGAAGGCGGCGCGCCTGCGCTACCTCAGTGCGTACCTGCGCAAGCGCATAGTCGCCACGCTGCCCGACACGCGTTTCTCCACTCTCGCGGACCCCGCCATGAGCATTGGCATTACCACGATCGAGCTGCCCGGCGTGCCCAGCGATGGTCTGCAGAAGCGGCTCCGGGAGCGCCACAAAGTCCTGACGCAGTCCATGACAGACAACACGCGGGCCCCGGAGATCCAGGGTCTTCGTATCACTCCTAATGTCTATACAACACCCGCGGAGCTGGACCGGTTGATCGCGGGCCTGAAGGGCTAGCCGTGTGGGCGTGTTTTGCTTATCACCGTCCACCCTGGGCCGGCCGGAATGCGTAGGCGGCCTGCCACGCGCTGGGCGCTGAATCCTGGTGGATAGGTTGCTATCGGTACTCTGACGTCATGCGACCCCTTCGGTATTCCATCAACGTCACATTGGACGGGTGCTGCGATCATCGTGCAATACCCGCGGACGAAGAGTTGCATCGTCACGCCGTCGAGAATCTTCGACAGGCCGATGCCCTCCTCTTTGGACGAGTGACTTACGAAATGATGGAGGCAGCGTTCCGGCCGCCGGCGCGGACGGGAGCGAGGCCTGATTGGATGGAACCCTTCGCCCGGACGATCGACGCGGCAAAGAAGTACGTCGTGTCGAGCACCCTGGACCGGGTCGATTGGAACGCGGAGCTCGTGCGCGGGGATCTGGGGAAGGCCGTTCAGCAGCTCAAGCAGGAGTCGGGTAAGGGACTGTTCGTGGGAGGCGTGAAGCTCCCGCTGGCGTTGGCGGAGCTGGGATTGATCGATGAGTACGAGTTCGTGGTGCAGCCCAGGCTAGCGGGCCATGGGCCGACGTTGTTCGCGGGGCTATCGAAGCATGTCGACTTGAAGCTCGTGAGCCGGCTGGAGTTCGGCTCGGGAGCGGTGGCGATGCGGTATGAGCCGAAAAGGTGACCATCGGCCTTGAGATCCGGGGCCGCAGTATGGAGCCATTCGAGCCAGGCCTTCCAACTGCTGGCGGGGACGGAAATCCATGCACTCCAGGGCCGGTGGTCCGTCGCCCGCGCCTACCATTACGGGCCTCGAGTGGGTTGGCCCGAGGATAGGAACACAACACGCTGGCTTGAGAACAGAGGAACGATTCCGGCGGTCGAGGTTTCGGTCGATCGAGTCAGGCAAGAGTCAGCATAGTCGCGATATCCAACACCGTCAGCGTGCCCGGGGCTCGGCCGGACGGGCTGCTAGTTTCGCTTTCACCATCGGCATGCTATGTCCCGCCTGCCTGGCCCTGTGCGCCGGCGCGGTGATGGCGACCCGGGATCCGACTATGCCACTGAATCATTGGGGGCCAGGCCATAAGCCCCTCACCCTGCCCTCTCCCGCCGGGTGACGGTATTTCTTCATCGCCGCCGCGTCTCCGTCATCACCACTTCGGCTGTCTCGCGGCGTCGCACCACACGGCGGCTACGCCAGGCCGTATAGGCTGACCCGGTGCCCGCAGGTCGTTTGTCCCCCGTGCGGCTGGTTGTGATCGGGATGCTGTCGGTGCAGTTCGGCGCGGCGGTCTCGAAGGGGCAGTTCGGCCAGATCCCGCCGATCGGTATGGTGCTGCTGCGACTCGTCACGAGTTCAGTGATCCTGCTCGCGTTGGCCCGCCCCCGGCTGAATGGTCGCACCGCGGCGGATTGGCGACCGGTGCTGGCGCTCGGGCTGGCTCTGGGTGCGATGAATTGGGCGTTCTACGAGTCGTTCGCCCGGATCCCACTCGGAGTGGCGGTGACGATCGAGTTCGTCGGCCCCCTCGCGGTTGCGGCTTTGGGCGGCCGCCGCCCGCGCGATCTGGTGTGGGTGGGGCTCGCCGCGCTGGGCATCGCCCTGTTCGGCGCCGGACCCACCAGAGTGAACCCCCTCGGGTTTGGCCTGGCACTCCTCGCGGGCGGCTTCTGGGCGCTGTACATCTTCTCGACGGCGGCGACCGGGCGCCGTTGGGCGGGCGTTGACGGGCTGGCGGTGGCGAGCGCCGTCGCGACCATCGCCATCGCGCCGTTCGCCGTGGCGACGGCGGGCGCGCGCCTGCTCGAGCCGCGCCTGCTGATCCTGGGGGCTCTGGTCGGCCTGCTCAGTTCGGTGATTCCCTACAGCCTCGAGATGGCCGCCCTGCGCACCCTGCCGCCCCGGGTGTTCGGCATCCTGATGAGCCTCGAACCGGCCGTCGCGGCGCTGGTGGCTGCGCTCCTCCTGCGAGAGTGGCTCACTCCACTGCAACTGCTCGCGATGGCCTTCGTGACTGCGGCCAGCGTTGGCGCGGCCCGCACGACGTCGGCCCGCGAGGTCATCCCGGGGGCTTAGCCGCGAGTGTCCGTTTCCTGACTCGGACATGCGAGTGAAGGAGCGGCCCGCGCCGCCCGCGTGCGCGCGAGTCCGCAGTCAGGCCGGCCGGACCGGGAGTTGGCAAGCGATCTCGAAGTGTGTGAAGCCGTGTGCGAAGGGACGTCCGATCCAGGCTTCGAAGGCGGGTTGATCGTCCGGGACGAAGCCGCTCCGGGGCAGCCAGGTTCTGTACAGCCAGTCGATCGCGCGCACCTCGAGCTCGATGCCGCCGCTCAGAACCACCTCGGCCACGCGCATCGGCGGGAACTCGAAGCGGCCGATCTCGCCCGCGGGCTCGACGTCCTCGACCACGAGCGCGACGTCGTACCGACAGTCTTTGA
Organism: Acidobacteriota bacterium; assembly: GCA_039931865.1. Lineage (GTDB taxonomy): Bacteria > Acidobacteriota > Thermoanaerobaculia > UBA5066 > Gp7-AA6 > JALYUA01. The sequence continues at coordinate 6,726 of JBDTRB010000016.1, forward strand.
GGGCGACGATCTCGGGTTCCTCCCACATGTAGCCGAGCCACTGGCCGTCCGCGAGCCCGCGCTCGATCGCCCACGCGAGGAGTCGTTCACAGGCCGCTTGTGCGACACCAGCGCGGTAGGGATCGAGGACGCGGATGTAGACCACGGTGCGCGCGGGCAGGTCGCGAAGCCGCACCTCGAAGCCGTCGGGGTTCTGGCCTGGCGGCAACGTCGTGAAACGATGACCTCCCTCCTGACTCGACAAGACGCGCTCGAACTCCTCGCGCCTCGATTTGCGGAAGGTGTCGAGGTCGAACACGCTGGGGGGTGCCCCGTAGCGCTGCTTGAAGCTGCGCGAAAAGTCGGAGGAGGAGGAGAAGCCGCAGTCCAAAGCGACGTCCGTCAACGAGCGCTGAGGCGCGTGGGACATCAGGTACAGGGCCCGCTCGAGCCGCTGCCGCTTCACGAACTGATTCAGCGTTTCTCCCACGAGGGCTTTGAAGACGCGGTGGAAGTGGAAGGGGGAGAAGCACGCCGCCTCGGACACCTCCTCCAGCCTCAAAGGCTCGGCGAGGTTGCGCACGATGTGGTCGATCGCGCGGTTGACGCGCTCGACGTAGTCCATGGAAACGGCGGTCTCGATTTTTCGGTCGGTGCGCAAGATATGGCAAGTTACTTTTGCGGTTCTCAGGCATGTTAGCCCCGCGCGCGCTTACGCGGAAGCCGGGAGGAGGCGCATGATGAACATCCTGTTGTGGGTCCTGCAGGTCCTTGCCGCGCTCCTGTACGGAGCATCGGGCGTCATGAAGGTCTTCCTGTTCGACAAAGTAAGCCAGGGCGTCCGGTCCTTTGATGCGTTGCCGCGGCAAGCCTGGATGGCCCTCGGCATCCTCGAGCTCGTCTGCGCGGTCGGGCTGATCGTCCCCTCCGCCTTCCACTGGCACCCGAAGCTCACCGTGGTGGCCGCCACGGCTCTGGCGATCGAGAGCCTCGTGTTCATCGGAGTGCATGTCAAGTACCGCGAGATCACGCCCATCATCATGAGCGCCGTGCTGGGCCTTCTCATGGCGTTCATCGCGTACGGCCGGATGGTCGTAAAGCCGAGCTTCTGACCGGCTGAGGTCAAGTGGTGTGCCTGGAGTGGCGAGGTTTGGGCCTGGCCGGGCGGTAGGATCGAGCCCCGAAGGCGGAGGTACAACATGAAGCGAGTCACTGGCATCGGCGGCATCTTTTTCAAAGCAAAGGATGCACTCGCGCTGCAGGCCTGGTACAAGCGTCATCTCGGCATCGATGTCCATGCGTGGGGCGGTGCCAGGTTCGACTGGACCGACTCGGATGGCAAGCCCACAGGCGGAACGACCGCCTGGCTCGTTGCTCCGGAGGAAAGCAAGCAGTTTGCTCCAAGCGAAGCCTCGTTCATGGTCAACTACCGCGTTGAAGACCTTCACGCTCTGATCGCAGCGCTCAAAGCGGAAGGCTGCGACGTCCTCGACAAGATCGATGACTCGGAGTACGGCAAGTTTGGCTGGGTCATCGATCCTGAGGGAAACAAGGTCGAATTGTGGCAACCACCTGCGGGTCAGTGAAAATCTCCCACGCTCCCTCGGCAGTTCGGCGGCCTGAACCTTCGCGGCATCCGACCGACGAAGTTCTGCCACCACAAACACTCGATTGAATGCGACGAGGCCGGGGGGATACGCAGTCCAACCAGGTCCCTGGGTCCGCGCAACCCTCCACATGAAGGAGGCGCCCGGGCACGACGAGGAGCGCCGGCATCGGAGTGAGAGCGAGCGCTCGGATGCCGCCGACGGCATCGAGGGCCCCGGGGTCGAGGTCTCTTCCTGATGCCTTTTCAGACGCAGCAGGGCTGCTCGTCGGCTGTCGATACGAATTCATGCGGCATCGCGAAACTGCCCGATGCTCGATGCCGCTTTCAAGTTGGAAGGTGACGTGCTGACGCTCACGGCAACGAACCCGAAGCCAACGCGATTTGGACGGTACTGATGCGACGTTGTTTTCGGAGGGTACGGAATCGCGCCGACCTCGCGAGCGGATGCTGAGTAGCGAAGGCGCTGATGCCCCCCACACGAAACAGCACGGTCAGGACCCGGCGGGGGATTTAGGTTCCATGGGGACGGGAAGACTCGAGGCATTCAGTGACGGCGTGATGGCGATCATCATCACAATCATGGTGCTCGAGCTGAAAGTCCCGCACGGCGCCGATTTCGCGTCGCTTCGGCCGCTCATACCGGTCTTCCTGAGCTACCTGCTCAGTTTCGTCTACATCGGGATCTACTGGAACAATCATCACCACATGCTCCACGCGACGCAGCGTGTCAGCGGCTCCATTCTCTGGGCGAATCTGCATCTTCTGTTCTGGCTGTCATTGGTGCCTTTCGCGACCGGGTGGATGGGCGAAAACCATTTCGCCCCGGCGCCAACCGCCCTCTACGGGGTTCCTCTCCTCATGGCTGCGATCGCCTACTGGCTTCTTCAGCGCGCAATCCTGTCGCACCAGGGGAGCGGCTCGATCCTGGCGGCGGCGATCGGCAGGGACCTCAAGGGCAAGGTGTCTCCCGTTCTTTACATCCTCGCGCTTTCCCTGGCGTTCGTGAGCCCATGGATCGCGAACGCGATCTACGTGGCGGTCGCGTTGATGTGGCTCGTTCCGGACCGGCGCATCGAGAGGATGTTGCAGTCCACGGAGAGGTCTTCAAAACAAACCTGACGGGGTTCTAACGCTCGTCCGGTTCCCGCAGCCCCGCTCACCGTCGGCGGAACCCTCGACCGGCTCTCGCATCGCCCCGCTGAGAGGACCGCTGAGGAACGCGCTTCAACGCCAGGGGACCTTTGGATCGAAGTCAGTCGCCCCCAGGTCGCAGGGGCGGTGCGTCGCGCCTTTCTTCGGCCCGCGAGACGATCCAGCCCGCGGGCGCTGCGATGTCGTTCGGTGGCGGAATTGTCGCGAGCTCGCGCAGCAGGGCAAGCCGCGATTCGAAGGCGATTTCGCCGGGGAACGGGTCGTCGACCGGTTGAGTCACACAGGATTTGAGAAAGCCGCGCGCCGCATCCTGGACGGCCGGGGGGCGCGACGGATCGACGAGGGCCTGCTGCGCGGCGCGCAAAAAGGCGAAGCCGGCGCGCGATTGCCCGTCGCGCTTGTCCTGCGCCAGGCGGTCGAATACTCGCGCCTGCGTCTTCGCTTCGAACGCACGCATCTGCGTCGCGATGGCGTCGTTGAAAGCGAGGAGCGCCGCATTCGGGTCGGCGGGGCGGGGCTGCGGGAGACGGAACGTGAACGCCTTGAACGTGTCGGCATACGCGCCACCGTCGACGCGCCAGCTGAGACGCTCGCCGTCCACGAGCGCCGCCTCGTCGGGCGCTGACGCGACCAGCCGCTCGAGCTCGCCTACGGTGGCCATCATGCCCCCGATCACCGGCGCGAACGACGCGTTCAGCGGGCGCAGAGCCCGTCCGAATCCGTCACCCCACCAGGGCAACGCGAGCAGCGGCACGATTGTCACGAACCACGCGCGCGAGCGCGGCGCCCCCGCCGTAAAGATCTGCATCCCATTGAACCAGAACAAGAGGCCGATGAGTGCGCCGATGGCGGCCATGGGCCACTGCGGTCGCCGGCGCGCCTCGTCGACGACGAATCCGGCCGGCCAGGCTTGCCCCGGTTGCGAAGGATCGAGCGCCAGCACGAAGTCGCCTTCCTCCGTGCCCCAACCGGCGATCGCGCCCTCGACCGGCTGTTCCATCGACAGGCGCAGCGCCGACAATTCGTCCAACGCGTGCGGGTCGCCCGCAACCGCTGCGGACGACGACGAGGGCTTGTGTGCGCTCAGCCATTGTTTTGCCGCCGCGCTCATCCGGAGCTCGGGAACGATGAAGCCGCGTTCGTCGCGCTGCCAGGAGAAGGGCACCCCCGGCGTGAGTTCCGTTACGCGATGCGGCGAGAGAGAGTCGGCGAGAGGCAGCCGACGGCCGCAGAAGGCCCGCCGCGCGATGGCCGACCATTCCGTCGTGTATTGGACGACGACACAAGGCGACGCCCTGGCGGCGGCGTACCAGGTGGCCGCCGTCCCAACGTCCGCCGGATCGAATTCGACGGCGAGCCACCGTTCGGCGACATGCGCGGGCGCGCGGGCCGTGAGCTTCGCGAACCGCCGGGAGTCGAGCGCCTTGTGGGGACCCGCATTCCACGCGACGGCGAGCGCCAGGCCGCCGAATCCGATCAGCATCGTGGCGAGCGCGTAATTCATGCGGCCGAATCCCGCATTCACCAGGCCGAACAGCAGCGGCACGTGGGAGACTACGCTGTGTACGTCTCGTGTCGCGGGCTCGTCGCGTGCGGCAGGGGTCGTACGGCTGCGAGGTCGCTTGGGCGGCATGACGTTGATCAGGTTAGCAAATGCTGCGGGCGATCCCTGGCTGGAGCCCTTGTCCCGAAAGTTGTTACGGTACGCACGCGAAAACGACCGGCTGATGGTTTGAGCGTGGCGGCCGCGGCGCAGAAACCCCACGGCTCGCACAGAGGCCGCCTGGCGTGAACCTGTACTTTGCGTTCGCCGCGATCCTCGCTCTGTTGGTCGGGCTCGCGCACTCGTTGCTCGGCGAACGGATGATCTTTCGGCATTTGCGGAGAGGAAGCCTCGTGCCGACGGAGGGCGGAACACTGCTGAGCGAGAGGCAGGTTCGAATACTCTGGGCGAGCTGGCATGTGCTCACGGTTTTCGGCTGGGGAATGGCGGCCATTCTCGTATGGCTGTCATTTCATTCATCGGCTTCAGGCAGCACGGCACCCCTGGAGCAGGCAATCGCAGTCTCCATGCTCATCGGGTCGCTGCTGGTCTTCGTCGGAACCAGGGCAAAGCACCCCGGGTGGGTTGGGTTGCTCGGCGTCGCCGCTCTGGTGTGGTTCGGCCGGTAACGGCCTCGGGTGTGGTTCGGGCGGTAGCCCTGCGCGAGGCGCGCCGTGTGCGTCTGCGTCGCCGCTGACGAGGCGCGTACGATGCCCACTCGATGCTCGAACGCACGCGCCACCAACGAAAGACGCACTCAAACAGCGGCGCGCAGTCCCGATCCTCGAACGACTCCGTCACCGACTGGCTCCTCGACTCCGACCCGTCGATCCGCTGGCAGGTCATGCGCGACCTGACCGACACGCCTCCGGAGATCGTCGAGGCGGAGCGGTCGCGTATCGCGTCGGAAGGATGGGGCGTCCGGCTGCTCGATCAACAGCGAACCGACGGCAATTGGGGCGACGGGGCCGCCACGCCGCTCTGGTGGTCGAACCTGTACACGCTGCTGTTCCTTCGCGATCTGGGGCTCGACCCGGCGAGCGAGCGGGCGCGAACCGCGATCGATCTCGTGCGCCGCAACGTCACCTGGGGATCGGAATTCGGAGACTCGCCCTTCTTCGAGGGTGAGGTCGAGCCATGCATCAACGGCCGCGTGGTGGCGCTCGGCGCGTACTTCGGCGACCGCAGAGCACGGCTCGTGGATCGACTGCTACGGGAACAGCTCGTGGATGGCGGCTGGAATTGCGAAGCGGAGCGCGGCTCCGTACGCTCCTCGTTCCACACGACGATCTGTGTGCTCGAAGGCCTGCTCGCGTTCGAGAAGGCTTTCGGCGCCACGTCTCCGGTAACCGAAGCGCGGGGGCGGGCGCGGGAGTATTTCCTCGAGCGCCGTCTGCTCCGAAAGCTGTCGAGCGGCGAAATCATCGATCCGGCGTGGACGCAATTGGCGTTTCCGACGCTCTGGCATTACGACGTGCTGCGCGCGCTCGACTATCTGCGGGCGGCCGGGGTGCAGCCGGATGCGCGAGTCGAGGAGGCCATCGCGGCCGTGCGCGAGCGGCGGCAGGGCGACGGGCGCTGGCTGGCCGACGTGCGCCACCGCAACACCCTTCACGAGGAGATGGCGGGCCCGATCGGAGCGCCGAATCGCTGGATCACGTTACGCGCGCTCCGGGTGCTGGACTGGGACGCGCGTCGGGACTGATACCGTGGCCCGAACAGGCCCAGTTTTCAGCAAGCCGACCGGAGGTTCTCCATGCGTGGCGAGAAAATCTACGAATACGATCTCGACGTTACCGGCATGACGGACTACGGCGTGAGCCTGGAGGCGATTCTGTCGGCCACGAAGCCGGTCCCACCGCAAGGGGTTCGCGTCGATATAGCGTTCGAGGGTCGCGCCACCGGCCGCCTGACCGGGCGAGTGCGCGGCGTCGATTACATCCGGATGCGCGCCGACGGGCGCGTCGATCTTGATATTCGGGCGACGATCGAGACTGAGGACGGGCAACGGATCGCGCTGTCTGCCGATGGCGTGGCCGTTCCACGCGCTGCCGAGCCGATCGCGGACCTCTGGGAGAACGTTCGCCTCGACACAGCAGGTAATGACTACGCCTGGGTCAACACGCGACAGGTCTGGGGCGTCGGGACCGTGAATTTCGCGAACGGGAAGATTCACATCGACGCCTACATGCAGTAACCCACCCTCTGAGCCCGGGACCCTGGGGGACTCGAATCAGGTATGTCCATAGAAATCGGACATGTAGAAGCGATCTTCCGATATCCCGTGAAGTCGATGGGCGGCGAACGACTCGAGGTCGCCCGGCTGGGCTGGCACGGCCTCGATGGCGACAGGCGCCTGGCATTCCGGCGGCTGGATGATCGCAGCGGGTTCCCGTGGCTGTCGGCAAGCAGGCTTCCCGACCTGCTCCTGTTTGCTCCGCACCGCCCGGGAGACGGCACTCAGGGAGACCTTCCAACGCACGTTCGCGCACCGGGTGGCGAAGAGATGCCTGTCTTCGGGGAGGATCTCGCCACGGAAGTCGGGCGGCGTCACGGGGCTCCCGTCCAGATGATGCAGCTGAAACATGGCATGTTCGATGAGGCCACCATCTCGGTGATCGCCTCAGAGACGGTGAGCGAGATCGGACGACTCGCCGGGAGGAGCCCGGACGTGCGACGGTTCCGGCCGAATGTGGTGGTTCGTCTGCTGCGACCGGTTGCCTTCCAGGAGGACGAGTGGCTCGGCGGTGTGCTCTCATTCGGTCAGGGGGACGACGCACCTGCCATCACCGTGACGATGCGGGACCTTCGCTGCTCCATGGTGAACCTCGATCCCGACTCGGCAAGCTCTGCCCCGGAAGTGATGAAGGCGGTCGTTCGCGCGAACCAGAACAACGCGGGAATCTACGGCACGGTCACTCGCGTCGGCCGGCTGGCCGTCGGACAGACCATGATTCTCCAGGCGGCGAGTTAGAAAGAGGGTCGTGGTGATCGATGTCCGCGACGCCGTTTTCGACTCGTTCCGTTTCGCGGCGGGGGGAAACCTCTTCTGTAAAGGACTGATCGTGGTATTAGCCCGGGTCATTCCATGAAGATGAACCGGCTGATCCCGATGCTGCCCGTGAGGAACATGCCTGTGAGCGTCGAGTTCTATAGGAAGCTCGGCTTCAGCACTGAAAAAAGAAACGATAGCTGGCGGTGGGCGATGCTCTCTTCTGGCGAGTGCCGTCTGATGGTCGATGAATCCATAAACGTTCACCCGGACGCCCCTCGCACTTCCGTCCTCTACCTCTATCCGGATGACATTTCTGAATTTCACCAGGAAGTTCGCAGAAACGGCCTCGTGGTGCCGGATCTGGGAGTCTCCTTTTACGGCATGACCGAATTCCGGATCGAAGACCCGGACGGGAATCGGCTGTGGATCGGGCAAGACGCTTTAAATGCGGCGCCGCCGCTGAGCAGGCGTTAGGCCTTAGGCCCTGTCAAGGCGCGTCGTCCGGCCCACCCACCGACGCTGCGGCCTTTTCCGAATACGGCGGTCCATTGACACCCGGTGCTGCATGGGCGCGGCTCGCATCCGACCTCGGGACCTGGCATCTGCGTGGCTTCGGTGTGTGGATTATTCAGCGTCAGGATCAGCGCGACCTTGTGGGAACCTGCGGGTTCTGGCGAGGCAGAGGTTGGCCGCGCGAGCTCACCTGGTGGCTGCTTCCTCGGGCTCGCGGCGCGCCGGCATCGCTTATGAAACATCGTTGGCCGCCATCCAACACGCGTACGGAGCCCTCGAATGGCCTGCTGTGGAAACCTGCCTGAAAGACACGGATACACCGGCTCGCTCGCTCGTGCGGCGTCTCGGTGGCGTCAAGACCGACAGGCGGCGGTTCCCGGACGGCATCGAGCGGGACGTCTTTGAAACACCTCGACCGTCTGCCTCCTGACGTCGCCGCCGCAACGGACCCCCCGGCTCCTTTCCGTCGTCTCCGAGCTTTAGGGTTCAGTCCCGGGCAGCGGTCAGCGGCCGCTGTTCCGGCTCCGGCGGTCGAAGACGCGGGACCCGATCTGAACGCTCGCGGCCCGAAATTCCGCTGAGGCGAAGAGGCGACAAATCGACGGCTTTCGGCGCGACCCCGAACTCTGCCGGGTTTGTCCGCGTATCCCTTGAGATGAGGAGGCACGCTTGTTTGCTCAATCCGTGGCCGCGGTACTGCTTCTCCTTCTAACAGGTTCCGTCGCGGCGCCCTCCGACGCTGCCTTCGTTGCCTGGGCCCGTCGCCGCATCGTCCCCATCGACTCGGCGGGGAGAGTCTTCCGTTCTCTCGACCCGGAGATCGCGGGCGCGCGATTGATCGGCGTCGGGGAGAGTGTTCATGAGGTCGAGCCTTTCCTGACCTTCCGGCTCCGGCTGCTGCAGGACCTCGTTCAGCGTCAGCGGGTGACGGCGCTGGTGCTCGAATCCGGACTGCCGGAGGCGATGGCACTGGACGACTACGTGCGCGGAAAGACGGCGACCGTGGACTTCGATGCCGCTCTGCCGGGCGGTTACGGCAACCTGGCGGAGATCCGGCGCACGATGGAGTGGATCCGTGAGTGGAATCTGGGGCGGGGTCAGCCGCGTCCGGTCGGCGTTTACGGCGCAGATATTCCGGCACGCGAGGGGAGCATGGTGCCGGCGCTCGACCGGCTGCAGGAAATGACCCCCGGAAATTCCGAGGTTCGGTCTCTGATCGACTCCATCCGACCGCTGGCCGTCAAGGTGACTGGGGGATGGTGGAAGGCTGCAATCCAGAAGTACGAAGCGCTCTCCGTCGACGAAAAAGCGGCCCTCGCGTCCGACATCACGCATCTCGTCGAGCGGGTCCAGCGGCTTTCCGAGGGGGATAAGGACCGCCTCGAGTGGACCCGGCGCCTCGCGCTGGTGGTTCAGCAGAACGAGGAGATGCTGCGGCTCGGCGCTTTCTCTCCCACGGCGCCGCGAGATCACGCGATGGCCGACAACACGCTCTGGGTGTTGAGCCGGCTCGCGGCAGGGGAACGCGCGGTGTACTGGGCCCACAATGCCCATGTGCAGAAGGTCCTGGTCAAGGGACCGCCACTTCCGCCGGGCAGCTTCCCGTCGGCGGGTGTGCGGTTCAACGCGGCGCTCGGAAAACACTATTTCGCGATCGCAACCGCCTACGGAGGCCCGTCGGTGGACAAGTCGGAGACCGCGGCGAGCGAAAGCGTCGATGCCGCGTTGGAGAGGGTCGCGATCGGCCCCTTCCTGCTGTCGCTGCATGGCGGACGACCCTCTCGGGCGGTCACGTTCTGGCTGACCCGGGAAAGACTGATGCGTTTTCAAGTGGGGTATCTGATAGTGCCGCTGAGGTCCGCCTTCGATGCCGTCGCGTATTTCGATCGCGCCACCCCCGCGTCTCGTGTCACGACGGAGAAAACGAGCGGGCGCGGCGCTGTCAAATGACTCGCGGCGAGGCGGGATCTTCCGTCAGGCGGCTGGCCGGAACCCGGCTGGCTGGATGCGCGAGAAGCGAGCGAAGATGATCAGCGTGCGATGCCAGGCGGGACGGCGCGCCGCCGCTGAACCTCGGGGCGTCGCACATTCGGGGAAACCAGGTTGTTACGGATAGCCCAAGCCCTGACCCCGGAGGACGTGACGACCGTCCGTACACTTCTGCTTGAATACCAGGAGCTTCTCGGCATCGACCTCTCCTTCCAGGACTTCGAGGCCGAGGTGAATGGTCTGCCGGGTCCCTATGCTCCGCCCGGCGGCCGGCTCCTGCTCGCCACGCATGACGGTATCGCTGTCGGATGCGTGGCTCTCCGCGCCGCCGCTCCGTCGCAATCGGAGATGAAGCGCCTGTATGTGCGGCCGGCCGCGAGGGGACTGGGAGTCGGCAGGGCGCTCGTATCGCAGGTCTTGAGCGAGGCCCGGGCAATCGGATACTCGGAGATCGTGCTCGACACGCTTCCCACCATGGCCGAAGCCCAGCGCCTCTACGAGCAGTTCGGCTTCCACGACGTACCGGCCTATCGCCCGAATCCGGTCGTCGGGACGCGTTATCTCGCGAAGTCCCTGCTCTAGCCTTCTGGCGGCGACTCGCCTGCGCGGCGCCGGACTCGATATCGTCCGCTCGGGGTGCGCCCATCGCCAGGTCGGTGTTCATGAAGCGCACGGTTCCTGGCCCGGCATCGCCGCCCGAGTTCCGCTGCGGAGGCGACCTCGTTCTCCCGGATGAAGAGCGGGAGCTCGTCGGCCTATCTGCTTCGCGGCGCCGCGCGGACCGAGTGGGAGCACAGCATTCCTGCGGTTCCGGCACTTCGGTATTCGGTCACCTTCGGAGCCTCCGGTGAACGCCCGCCTTCCGGCTTCGATAGGATTCCGCATCGTGCGGATGAGCGTTGGCGCTTTCCTGACTGTGTTCACGACGCTCGAAACCGGCCACGCCGCCGCCCCGCCTGTCACGCCCGGGTTGACGCCTCCGCCGGCCGCGTCTGCGCAGCCCGCACGCGCACCCGAACCGGTCCTGCCCCACCAGACCTGGACGATCGACTCCCGGGTGCTGGGCGAGACACGACGCATCAACGTTTACACGCCACCCGGGTATGACAGCGCCCGCAGCGCCCGCTTTGCGGTGCTGTACATGCCCGACGGCGGAGTCGAAGAGGATTTTCCGCACGTCACCCGAGACATCGATGCAGCCATTCGGGCGGGCGAGATGCGTCCGGTGATCGTCGTCGGGATCGAGAACACGGAGCGACGCCGCGACATGACCGGACCGACCGAGTTCGAGCAAGACAGGAAGATCGCCCCGCGAGTGGGGGGCTCGAGCAATTTTCGAGCTTTCATCCGCGACGAGCTCATGCCGGTGGTCCGTGAGCGCGTCCGCGGCAACGGACAGACAGCCATCGTCGGCGAGTCGCTCGCGGGCCTGTTCGTTCTCGAGACTTTCTTCGAGGAACCGCGTCTCTTCGGCACCTGGATCGCCTTGAGTCCGAGTCTCTGGTGGAACGGACAGGCGCTCGTGCACGGCGCCGAGCGGCGTTTGAAGGGAGAGCCGCGGCTGACCGGGACCCTCTATCTGGCAGTCGCCGGCGACGACGATCGTGGAGACGCGGTCAAGACGATGGCCGCGATCCTGCTCGCCGCGGCGCCAAAGGGTTTGAAGTGGTCTTACGAACCGCGACCGGATCTGACGCACAGTACGATTTACGGCGCGGCGTCGCCCGGGGTGTTTCGCAAGCTGTTTCCGCCGCCATGAGCGAGCTCGTCTTCCGAGGCATGTTCGTATCATGGACGAGCGCTGCAGGAGTCATCAGCGGCGTGGCGCGCTCGGCCCCGGGCGATCAGTCGTTTCTGAAGGGACTGATCGAGGCGGGGAAGCTCAAGACGGGGATCGAAGGGCGAAAGGGCGGCGGCTGATTCCGACCGGCTGCCGCCGAGTCACTTCGCCGGGGGCGCCGAGGGCGGCAGTGGGTTCCTCGAGTACAAGCCGATCGGATGACCGGCCGGATCGAGGACCAGCCCGATGGCGCCCGTGCCGTCCGGGAGGTTGAAGGGAAATCCGGGCACGATGCTTCCCCCGAGTTCGCTCGCCTTCCTGCAGCGGCCCGGAAGGTCGGCGACCTGGACATAGACGACGCCGTTGAACGGGGTGATCTTGCCGTCCGCAGAGCGGATCGTCCCGATCGCTTTGCCGCCCGCGACGATCTCCGCCGCCTGGTCGGTGCCCTTCACCGGATTGAATTGCCAGCTGAAGAGCTTGCTGTAGAAGTGTTTCGATCGCGCGATGTTGGTCGTCGTGATGTCGAACCACGCGATCCGACCCGGTCCGACATCGGCGGGAAGATTCTTGCGCGACTGTCCGGGCAGGTTGCCGGTCGCGACGGTCAGAGCCAGGGTCGTCGCCGCGAGGATCGTGTACCGCATCGCGTCCTCCTCAAGTCAATGTATGAACGGCCGCTCAAATCTATCGCCATTCGCGAGGCACGCCGGGCCGCCGGCATCTAGAAGATGTGATGATTGGATCAGTGTTTGCCGGGTGGCCGGCCGATCTGACTCCCGGCCCGGGCCACCGGCTCGGGGCACTTTGAGACTCGCCGAATCGCAGAATCTATTATCTTGCCGACTGGGAGGAGAGCCGTGGATTTTGAAATGGACGCCGCCCTGCCCGTTCTCCGGCGGACGCCCGCCGTTCTTCGCGCGCTGCTCCTCGATCTCCCGGAGCCCTGGATCCGTGGCACCGAGGGCCCGGGAACGTGGAGCCCGTTCGACGTCGTCGGTCACCTGATCCACTCCGATCGGACCAACTGGATGACCCGCATCGAGCACCTGCTCCGTCACGGAGACTCGCTTCCCTTTCCTCCGTTCGATCGCGAAGGGATGTTCGCGGCGTCGAAGGGGCTTTCCCTCATTGAGCTTCTGGAGACGTTCGCGCGGCTGCGGCCGGAGAGCCTCGAGCGCCTGGCGGCCCTGAATCTGACGGAAGCTGACCTCGAGCGTCCCGGCAGTCATCCCGACTTCGGCGGGGTGACGCTTCGCCAGCTCCTCGCGACGTGGGTAGCGCATGATCTCGACCACCTTGCCCAGGTCACCCGGGTCCTCGCGCGGCAGTACTCGACCGCCGTCGGTCCATGGCAGGCCTACCTGTCCGTTCTTCGGGAGAAACGGACCTCGTGAAGGCCTACGTCGTGACGACCGGCGCGCTCTTCGCCCTCCTGATGGTTGCGCACCTCGCCCGAATGTTTCAGGAACGGAATCTCGCGACGGATCCCTGGTATGTGAGCCTGACCGTCGCCGCGGCGCTGATGTGTGTCTGGGCCTGGCGCGTGCTCAGGCGTCCGAGCAAGCAATGAGTACCGGGTCTCCTGAACGCACGGAGCAGATGAAACGCCCCTCGGATACCGTCGAGATCCGGCCCGCGGCGATCGCCGACGCGGGCGCGTTCGCGCGGATCTACAACTTCTATGTCGGGGAGACCACCGTCACGTTCGAGGAAGAGCCGGTGGCGGATGCCGACATGGCCGATCGTCTCGAAGAAGTCCGAAACGCAGCCCTTCCCTGGCTCGCGGCGGAGCAGGGCGGCCGGGTCGTCGGATACGCCTGTGCGACGAAATGGAAGGCGCGCCACGGCTACCGGTTCTCGGCGGAGGTGAGCGTTTATCTCGACCACGACCGGGGCGGCCGCGGCGTCAGATCGCTTCTGTACGCGCGGCTTCTCGAGATCCTGCAGGCGCAGGGATACCACGCGGTCATGGGCGGAGTCGCCCTGCCAAACGAGGCGAGCGTGGCGCTCCACGAGAAATTCGGGTTCCAGAAGGTCGCGCATTTTCGTGAAAACGGATTCAAGTTCGGCCAATGGATCGACGTCGCGTACTGGGAGAAGATCCTGTGATCGTGATTGGGCTGCTTCTCAACGAGATCCGCGCGGAATGACGCGCTCCCTCGAGTCCCTCGAGAGGCTCATCGAAGGCAACCGGCGGTTCGCCTCGGGCGCCCTCGAGTCGGCGAATCGCCTGGGTCAGGACCGGCGGTTCGAGTTGATCGACAATCAGGAGCCGTTCGCGATCATCCTCGGGTGCTCCGACTCCCGTGTTCCGGCGGAGATCGTGTTCGACCAGGGCCTCGGAGATCTTTTCGTGATCCGAGTCGCCGGCAATATCGTGGCGTCGTCTCAGGTGGGCAGTGTCGAGTTCGCGGTGGAGCGGTTCGGCACTCGCCTCGTGGTCGTTCTGGGGCACTCGAAGTGCGGGGCAGTCGTGGCGACCCTGGAAGATCTTCGCGACACGGATCCGTCACACTCGCGGCACCTCCGCGCGATCGTCGACCGGGTCCGCCCGCCGGTGGAAAAACTTCTCGCGGAGCGCCAACTGTGGGATCCGGAGGAGCTCGTCGGTCGCGCGGTGCGGGCGAACATCGAGGCGTCGACGGAACAACTGAAGCGCGGGTCGCCTTTACTCGAGAAACTCATCCGCGAAGACGGTCTGATGGTCGTCGGGGCCGAATACGCCCTGCACACGGGTCTCGTCGAGTTCTTTTCCGGGGGCGGGGAGACGCCCTGACGGGAGGGGGCAGCCGGGAGCCGAGCGACCGAAGGGAGCGAGACGGCCGCGGTACGCCGCAGTCAACTAGAGCTCCCCGCTCTGAGACAGGGCCGCACTCCGCTGGCTCGGTTTCCTCTGGAATATGCTCCGTTCCAGATCCGTCCGATGTGAGAGAGGGGAGGGCATCCATGACCAGACGCGCTCAGTCACTCGCCGACCGGATCGAAGAAGGGGCCGCGGCTCTGGCCTCGTTCGCCGAGGGTGTCTCCGATTCGGAGTGGCGGACGCCGATGGCGAGCGGCCAGGACCGGCGCCCGGTCGGCGTCGTCGTACATCACGTCGCCAGCGTGTACCCGATCGAGATCGATCTTGCGAAAGCGATCGCGGGCGGTAAGGCCGTCACCGACGTGACCTGGGAGGCCGTCGCCGATATGAACGCCGGACATGCCGGGGACCACGCGGCCGTCACGAAGTCGGAGACGCTCGAGCTGCTGCGCAGGAACAGCCGCCAGGCGGCCGACGCGGTCCGGGCGTTGACCGACGAGGAGCTCGACGGCGCGGCCCCCTTTTCGCTCGCGTTCGGGGCGCCGGTCACCTCCCAGTTCGTCATCGAAGACCACGCCCTGCGGCACAGCTGGCACCACCTGGCCCGCATCCGCGCCGCGCTCCGCCGGTAACTGCGCCGGGTCGGTCCCCGGCCCTCGCGAGCGAATGCGGCGGGGGGTTTGGGGAGCGTGAGCGTCCGCTCGCGGTAGAATCATTGTTCCAATTCTGGAGGAGAACCATGTCACTTCTGGTCAAGTTCAACTTGATCTTGATCCTGTGTGTCGCCATCGCCCTCGTGCCCGCGCACCTCATCACGAAGGGCCTGCTTCAGAAGAACGCCCGATCCCAGGTCGTCCAGCACGCCCGACTCATGATGCAGACGGCCCTGGCGACGCGGGGCTACACGAACAAACAGATCAAGCCATTGCTCGCCGGGCGATTGAGCGAGGAGTTTCTGCCGCAGACTATTCCGGCCTATTCCGCGACGGAGATCTTCAACACCATCCGCGAGACGCACCCCGAGTACATGTACAAAGAGGCGACACTCAATCCGACCAATCCGCGCGACCGGACGGTCGACTGGGAAGCGGACGTGGTCAACGCTTTCCGGGCGGACACGAAGCTCCCGGAGATCATCGGCGAACGGGACGCGCCTCTCGGGCGCGCGCTCTACCTGGCCCGGCCGATCACGATTACGGATCCCGGTTGCCTGTCCTGCCACACGAGCCCCGAGATGACGCCCGCCTCGGTCGTCAGGAGATACGGGACCGCCGGGGGATACGGATGGAAGCTGCACGAGATCATCGGGGCGCAGATCGTGTCCGTTCCGATGGCGGTGCCTCTCAACATGGCGCAGCAGGCGCAGCGGGCGATGCTGGCGTCGCTCGTCGGAATCTTCGCGTTCATCCTCGTGCTGTTGAACCTGCTGCTCTGGTTCTTCATCATTCGTCCGATCCGGCGGCTGTCGCAGATGGCGGACGCGGTCTCGATGGGCAACCTGGAAGCGCCCGAGGTTTCGTTCAGGAACCAGGACGAGGTCGGCGTCCTCGCGGGATCGTTCAACCGGATGCGCATCAGCCTCGTGAAGGCCCTGAAAATGCTCGAAGAGGAGTAGGCCGGGTGTTTTATACGGGCGGCGTTTGACGGAACAGAGCCTCGCGGGGCGGCGGTTCGGCGGTTACGAAGTCCTCGAGGAGCTCGGCTCCGGAGGAATGGGGAAGGTGTACCGCGCGAACAACGTCACCCTCCAGCGGATCGTCGCGCTGAAGACTCTGGCGCCGGGATTCGCCGCCGACCAGGATTTCGTGCACCGGTTCCTGAAAGAGGCGCGGGTCGCGGCGCGGCTGAACCACCCGAACATCGTCCAGATCTACGACTTCGGAAACGTCGACGGCATCCACTACCTCGCGATGGAGTACGTGGACGGCCAGTCTCTCCGCACGCACATGAAGGGCGGCCGTTTCAGCGAGCGGGACGCAATCACGGTCATCCGCCAGGCGGTGCGCGCGCTCTCGGTTGCCCACGCGGCAGGGATCGTCCACCGCGACATCAAGCCCGACAACATCATGTTCACCACGAAGGGCGAGCTGAAGCTGGTGGACCTCGGAATCGCGAAGCGGCTGGATGAAGACCAGAGCCTGACCCTCACGGGCGAGGCTGTCGGGACCCCGCAGTACATCTCACCCGAACAGATCCGCGGCGCGAAGGACATCGACGCGCGCGCCGACATCTACTCGCTCGGCGCGACGTTCTATCACCTGGTCACCGGGCACGCTCCATACAAGGGCACGTCGGGGGCGCTCGTCATGTCGATGCACCTGACGCATCCGTTGCCGGACCCGCGGATCTACGAGCCCATACTCTCGGACGGCGTCTGCCGCGTGCTGCGCAAGATGATGGCGAAGGAGCGCGACGAGCGATATCCGAGCATGGACGCTCTCGATCGCGATCTGTACCGACTCCAGATCGGGGAGACTCCCGAGGTCGAAGAGTCGGGAATCAGCGGGATCGCGACGATGGCGGACACGGACCGGGTCGGACCTCCGCGAACGGCCCGGCCCGCGGCCGGCCCCGGGCACAATTCGACGCCGCAACCGTCGGGCTCTCGCGTGTGGTCGGCGACGTCGCACCAGGAGGGCCGCGGTGGAACGTTCGGCACGCCTTTCCCGGAGCCCACGCCGGCGCCGGTCTTCCGGGAAGAGGACCTGCACTTCGTCGCGGTCGAGCTCGCCCGGCACATCGGTCCGCTCGCGCGCATGCTGGTGAAGAAGGCCGCGAAAACCGCGCCGAATCTCGTGGCGCTCGCCGCCGCCGTGGCGGAAGACATTCCAGACGAGAAGGGCCGCGTCACTTTTCGCGCGGCGGTCCGGGCGCGGGCGAAGTAGGTTCGTTCGACCGAAAGGCCGTCCCAAATTTTTTCTTGCCGCCTTCGGCGACGGGCACTCTGAAGACGACCCTCAAGATGACCGTCACGCCTAGGTGACCGACGGCCGGTCGGGTCGGCCCGACGACACAGGAACCGATCATCGGTAGACTGCGCGCCATCAGAAAGGGGTCAACCCCATGAGAGACAGATCCGGAAACGGACGGGCGGTTGATCCGGCGTGGGTGGCTCGCTGGAAGTCGTGGGCCCCGCAGATGTTGAGCATCCTTCGGATCGTCTCCGCGTTCGTCTTCATGGTGTACGGGTCCTCCAAGCTCTTCGCGATTCCCGCCGCCGTCATGCCCGGCGGCGGTACCGCGCCGCTCAATTCCGTTCCGGGTTTCGCCGGAGCTCTGGAGCTCTTCGGCGGCGGCCTTCTCTTCTTCGGACTGTTCACGCGCCCCGTCGCGTTCCTGTTGTCGGGGCAGATGGCATTCGCATATTTCATGGGGCACGCGCCGAAAGGACTGTGGCCCGCTTTGAACGGGGGAGCGCCCGCGGTGCTCTTCTGCTTCGTGTGGCTCTACGTCTCCGTCGCGGGACCTGGACCGTGGAGCCTCGACGCCCTGCGTGAACGAAGCCGATGATCGTGCGGGCGGTCACGGCGGAGGATCGGAACCAATGGGAGCCGCTGTGGTCCGGGTACAACTCGTTCTACGGACGGACGCTCCCGGAACAGATCACGGACGTCACCTGGGCCCGGTTTCTCCACCCCGACGAGCCGGTCCATGCGCTGGTCGCCGAGCGCGACGGCGCGCTCGTCGGCCTCGCGCACTACCTGTTCCACCGCAGCACGATCCTGATTTCTCCGACCTGCTATCTCCAGGACCTCTTCACCGCGGAGAGCGCCCGCGGTCAGGGGGCAGGACACGCCCTGATCGAGGGCGTCTATCAGCGCGCGAAAGAGGGCGGCGCGGCGCGCGTGTACTGGCACACCCGGGAGACGAACGCGACCGCGATCAAACTGTATGACAGCATCGCCGAGCGCTCCGGATTCATCGTGTACCGCAAGATTTTCGAATCCCAATGAAGGTGTGACGAATGACGAGCCGGCCAGATGCGCATTGTCTCGGCGCGGAACGCATCCGTGACATCGTTCCCGTCGGGGGCCGCCATGACAACCGTTCGGATCCGTTCCGCGTGCGCTCTCGCCGCCGCGGGTATTTTCGCCGGGCAGTGCTTTATGGCGTCGGCGTCGGCGCAGTCCGCGTCCGGAGCTCCGGCCCCCGCCGCGCCGGTCCGGAAGGGAGCAGTCGTGAACACGAAAGCCACGGGAACCTTCGACGTGAAGCTCGAGCCGCAGCCGGCGGATGAGAAGACGGGGGGCTCGGCGATCGGACGGCTGACCATCGAGAAGACGTTTCACGGCGGCCTCGAAGGTGCCAGCCGCGGACAGATGCTCGCGGCGAGCACGGCGACTTCCGGTTCGGCGGGGTACGTCGCGATCGAGCAGGTGACGGGAATGCTGGACGGACGCGCCGGAACGTTCGCCCTCCAGCACAGCGGCACGATGACCCGCGGCGCCCCGGAGCTCACAATCACCGTGGTGCCGGATTCGGGCACGGGACAGCTCATCGGGCTCGCGGGAAAGATGACGATCCGCATCACGGACGGGAAACACTTTTACGAGCTCGAGTACATGCTTCCGCAGCCGCCCGTCTAGGAGGCTGCTAAAAAAGGGTGTGGGATGGCGTTGCGAGCGCCGCCGCAACCCGAAGGGTGGACGGGCTTTTGCTCGCGTTTGTAAGACCGCGACCCTGGAGTGCCGACATGTCGAGTCGATGAGAAGAGCCCTCGAAGTCGAATGCAAAAGCCTGGACACGACACCCGCAGGCTTTTTTCAGCAGCCTGCTAGATCTTGAGGGAACGCGCTCCGCGAATCGATCTCTCTCTCTTTGGCGGGATCGACATCTATCTCTTCGACCAGGTGCTGCGCGGGCGAATCCCGCCTTCGAAGTCGGTGCTCGACGCGGGTTGCGGCCCCGGCCGGAATCTCGTGTTTTTCCTGAGCCAGGGGTACGAGGTGTCGGCGCTCGATCCGGACGCCTCGGCCGTCGCGTCGGCGCGGCGGCTGTTCGAGACGCTCGCGCCGGAGCTTCCCGCCTCGAACCTCCGGCAGGAGGCGGTTGAGTCGAGCAGCTTTCCGGACGAAGCAGCCCACGTCGTGATCAGCAGCGCGGTCCTCCACTTTGCGCGCGACGAGCGCCAATTTCGAGAGATGCTCGACGGAAGCTGGCGCCTCGTCCGGCGCGGCGGGTTCCTGTTCTGCCGGCTCGCCTCTTCCATTGGGATGGAGTCGCGTGTCGCGCCGCTGCCCGGCGGCCGGTTCCGGCTGCCGGACGGCAGCGCCCGCTATCTCGTCGACGAGCGGCGCCTCCTCGATCTGACGGCCGAGCTCGGAGGACGGCTTCTCGATTGCCTGAAGACGACGGTGGTGCAGGATCAGCGCTGCATGACCACCTGGGTGGTGGAAAAGCCGTGACGGCGGCAGCCGCGGATTGCACGCGGGCCCCGCTTTTCATACGCTGGCCTCATGCAGACACTCTTTGATCCCGCGGGGCGGCAGCCCATCCTCGACCGGCTCGCGCGTCTGTCACCGACCGCGCCGAGGCAATGGGGAAAGATGGACGCGGGCCAGATGCTGGCGCATTGTTCGAAGGCACTCTCCGTCGCGGTCGGGGACGAGACGCGAAAACAGGCCCTGATAGGCAGGATCCTGTCTCCGTTCGTGAAGGCTTCGATTCTCGGTGAAAAGCCGTTCAGCCGGAATTCCCCGACCGATCCCACTTTCGTCATGACGGGGAGCAGCAAGGAGTTCGAGCAGGAGAAGCAGCGGCTGACCGAATTGATCGATCGCTTCGCCGCGGCCGGGCCCGAGCAGGCGGGGCGGCAGGGGCATTCATTTTTCGGAAAGCTGACCGGCAGCGAGTGGGGTGTGCTGATGCACAAGCATCTCGATCACCACCTGCGGCAGTTCGGGGCCTGACGAGCGGAAACCGCTTGAGAGCGACGGCGACCCGACGGGCTGCCGGGACAGGCGGGACAGGCGGGACAGTCCGGCCGGCCGGCGGCTACGCGAAGATCTACCGGGTGGTTGCGCGGATTCCGCTCGGGCGAGTCGCCACCTACGGACAGGTGGCGGTCCTCGCGGGCGTCCCGGGACAGGCGCGGCTCGTCGGTTACGCCCTCCATGCCCTCGATGAAGGAAACCGGTTGCCCTGGCATCGCGTCATCAACGCGCAGGGGCGGATCAGTCCGCGATCCGGAAGCGAAATTCCCATGCATGTGGTGCAGCGGCGGCGGCTGGAGCGCGAGCGCGTGACTTTCGACGACGCCGGCCGAATTCCGCTCGAGAGATTCCGATGGAAGGGGCGATCGGGCCGACGATGATCGTTCTCGAGACCGAGCGCCTGGTGCTCCGCCGTGTGACGGAGGAGGACGCGCCGTTCATCCTGGAGCTCTTGAACGACCCCGACTGGCTCCGATACATCGGCGACAGGAAAGTGCGGACGCTCGAAGACGCCCGCGGCTACATCCAGACGGGGCCGATGGGAATGTATGCCCGGCATGGCCTGGGCCTCTACCTGACGGAATTAAAGGACGGGGGTGCGCCAATCGGACTGTGCGGGCTGCTTCGCCGCGACGGGCTCGCCGATCCGGACATCGGCTTCGCGTTTCTGCCGGCGTTTCGAGGACGGGGATACGCGTCCGAGGCCGCCGCGGCGACGCTCGAGTACGCGAAGAACACGCTCGGCCTCGAGAAGGTGGTGGCAATCACGTCGCCCGACAACGGAAGATCCGTTCGGTTGCTCGACAAACTCGGAATGCGATTCGAACGCATGATCCGGCTCGCCCCGGAAGCGGACGAAGTGAAGCTGTACTCTCCGGCCGTTCGGCCGGCGGAGTCAACGACACCGGCGCACGCGCGCAAGGAGCAGAAGTGAAGAATCGGACTGTGCCAGGGAGGCTCGTTCTGGCCGCCGTGTCGATCCTGGTCGCCGCATGCGCAATGTCCGCGGAAGAGACGCGGCCGGCGCGCCGCAGCAAGGAAGAGGCGATCCGCGAGCTCATGGCGATCACGGGCGCATCCAACATGGGCCGCCAGGTCATGGAGCAGATGCGGCCCGCGCTCCTCCAGGCGGTCCCCGGAATTCCGGATTCGTTCTGGGACGAGTTCATGGCGGATGTCCGGATGGACGAGCTGACGGACCTCGTGGTTCCGATCTACGCGAAGTACTTCACCTCCGACGAGCTCGAGCAGCTGATCGCGTTCAACAAGACGCCGCTCGGCCGGAAGGTGATCGCGACCATGCCGTCTCTGATGAAGGAGTCGATGGCGGCCGGGCAGGCCTGGGGGCGCGCGCTCGGCGAACGTGCTTACCGTAAAGCGCAGGAGAGGGCCCCGAAGCCGGAGCCCGGCCACTGAGGGATCGCAGCACGGACGCCCGCGCGAAGCCATGGCGCTGATCCTGTTTTCCTGCCGCGGCGGCGCGATCGCGCTGCCGGCCCGCGGGTCGGCGCTCGTCGGCCGCGAGGATGGCGGAAATCTGGTCGTCCATCCTCCCCGGCCGGTCTGGGAGAGAAGCGAGCTCGAGGCAGACGAGCTGGCCGCCTGGTCCTTCCTCGTCGCCGCGGCGGGACGGGCCATGATCGACGCGCTGCCGCAGCTGGCGAACGGATGCGTCAACTACTGGGAGGCGGGCAACTGGGCGTTGAACGATGCCGCGGAACCCGTTGGCCGGAAGTCTGCAGAACAGCATCGTTCCGTCCACATGCACCTGCTCGGCCGGAGCCCCGGCGCGGCCGATCCATCCTGGACGTGGGGCGAGGCTCCCGTCTTTCCCCGGTTCGCCGGCCGCCGGGAGTGGGCGTCGAACCACGAGAGGCTGAGCGCCGACGAGTGCGCCCGCATCGTGGCACGTGCGCGGGTTCTCTGGACGGATCGGTACGGAATGCCCGACGGTGACGCGCCGCCGACGAAGCCATGTCCCGCCTGCGGATACCCGACGCCCGCAGAACACGACGCGCGCGATCGCGAGAGCGGAGAGTGCCGTCGGTCCGGCTCCCTCTAGACTCTCGACGCGATGCCTCAACTCCTGACTCTCAATTCTCGACGCTCGAAGCAGAACGCTCAACCCTCTTTCCCCGGAGGTCCCATGAAGCCCGTCTTCCTCGCGCTCATCCTTGCTGGCGCCGCCGCATTCGCCGGCGCCGCCGATCCCGCCGCCGGCAATGAAGAGCAGGCGATTCGCGCGGTCGTCGGCGACTACCTTCATGGCCTGAAGTTCAACGACGTCGCTGGCCTGCAGCGCGCGTTCTGGTCCGGCGCGAATCTCTTCTGGGTGAAGAAGTCGGGGGAGCTCGGGCAGCTCAGCCAGGCCGACTGGTACAAGGGCTGCGCCGCGAGCGCCGGGAAAGAAGAGGCGGGCGATCTGCGCATCGTCGCGATCGACATTGCCGGGAACGCGGCGTCGGTGAAGGTCCAGGAGGACTATGAAAAGTCGCGATACATCGACTACCTCTCGCTCCTGAAGGTTGGCGGAGGGTGGAAGATCGTCGCCAAGATTTATACGGTGCAGCCGCGTTGAGGTCGGGGCCCGCGGCGCTGGCGCTCGCGCTCGTCTGCCTCCAGGCGTGCCACGGGCCCGAGGACTTGGTCGAAGTGGAAGCGATCTTCGAGGTGACGGAGGAGGATCCTGCCAGACCGTGGGAGACGAATCGAGTTTCGGCGTCTCGGAGGGGCGAGGGCGTTTGATCCGCTCTCACCCCCTCGATCCCAGGCCGGCGGCCCTCCCGGTGGCCCAGGCCCACTGGAAGTTGTAGCCGCCGATCGGACCGAAGGCGTCGAGTGCTTCTCCGCAGAGAAAGAGGCCGGGGCACCGGCGGCTCTCCATCGTGCGGGGATCGACCTCGGCCAGGCTGACGCCGCCGCCGGTGACCTCCGCTTTCGCGTACCCCTCGTGACCGGTCCACGGCAGGTCGCCGCGCGTCAGGTGTTCCACGAGGCGGATCCGCTCCTCGCGCAGGAGCCGCGACAGCGGACGCGCGGGATCGACCCCCGCGGCGTGAGCGAGAGCGGCGGCGAGACGGTCTGGGATTCCGGCACGGAGGGCACCCAAGATCGTGCGGGTGCCGTGGGGGCGGAAAGCGGCGGACCAATCGCTCTCGCTCTGAGACATCCAGCGCACCGACAGCCGGGCGGGAGACGCTTCCGCGAGGGAGCGCACGGCCACGTGCGAGATGTCCAGGATGGCGGGGCCGCTGTATCCCCGGTGCGTGAAGAGAAATCCTCCCGAAGCGGTCGCGGTCCGCGTGTGATCGCGCGCGGTGACCGTCACCGGAAGGGAGATCCCGGCGAGATTCGAGAGCGCGGAGGCGGGCGCGGTCAAGGGAGTCAGTGCCGGATAGGTCGCGTGAATGACATGGCCGAGCCTTCGGAGGATTTCGAGGCCGGACCCGTCGCTTCCCGACTTCGGAACCGAGAGACCGCCGGTCGCGACCACGACGGCGTCGGCTTCGATCGGTGGACCGCCTGCTCTCTCGATGCTCCAGAGATTCGCGCCGGGCGCGAGACCGGTGACAAAAGTATTCGTCAGCAGCAGCACGCCGCGTCGGCGCGCCAGCGCGAAGAGGCGGTCTCGCACGTCGCGCGCACGCGAGGATGCCGGAAAAAGCTTGCCGGATTCCTTCTCTTCGGAAAGAGGAAGGCCCGCCTCCCGTTCGAAGAACGAGATCTGCCCCGCGAGGGGCCACGACCGCAGCATCTTGCGCAGGGTGTTCCGGGAGGAATCACTCACGAACCGCGACTCGTCGGAGAGAGAGGGCAGGATGTTGCAGCGACCCCCGCCGCTGATCAGGATCTTGCGGCCGCCATCCGGCGTCCGCTCGAGCAGCAGCGTCTCGGCTCCGGCGTCGGCGGCAAAGATCGCCGCCATCGTCCCGGCGGCTCCCGCGCCGACAATCACCACGCGCCGACGCCGGTTCTCCATGGGGGTCAAAGATAGTCGCCCGGCAGAAACCTCGCCCCGGCCCGCACGTCAGAGCTTCAGAGGTGTTCAAGGAATGGGATCGGCCGCGATCTGCGCTCCGGGCTTCGCCGGTTCAGGCCGCAGCGTCGATCCCCCCGCGAGAACGCGGTGATACCCTGCGATCACTCAATTTTTCTGACGGCTCACGGACCGGGCCCTCGGACTCGAGGATGGATGGAGGTCGTAGTGGCCACTCGCCTGCTCCGTTCCACGTGTCTCGTCGCGGCGTTGTTCTTCATTGTCGCGGTCCGGCCGGCCCTCGCCCAGGGAGAGATCTTCGTCTCGAACTCGAACGGCAACTCCGTGACTGTCTACACGCGGACGGGAAGTGGAAATCTCGCTCCCCTTCGGACGCTCGCGGGAGCGGCGACGGGGTTGGTGAGCCCGAGCGGCCTCGCGGTGGACGCCGTGAACGACGAGTTGTTCGTCGTCAGCATCACCTTCCCGTACTCCGTGACGGTCTATCCGAGAACCGCCAATGGCAACGTGGCCCCGCTGCGGACCTTGACCGGTCCAGCGACCGGATTGAACGATCCTCGCGGCGTTTTCGTGGATGTCGTGAACAACGAGCTCTTCGTCGTCAACCGGTTCGGCTTCTCCGTCACGGTGTTCGCCCGGACGGCGAATGGCAACGTGGCCCCGCTGCGGACCCTCACTGGAGCGGCCACCGGGCTGAGCAACCCCTGGGGTGCCGTCGTTGACGTCTTGAACAACGAGCTCGTCGTCGGAAACAACGGCAACTCGGTGACCGTCTACACGCGAACGGCAAACGGGAATGCGGTCCCCCTCCGAACGATCTCGGGCGCCGCCACCGGGTTCAACAATGGGCCGCTCGGCGTGGCGGTGGACACTGTGAACGACGAGCTCGTGGTGACGAACCCGTTCTTCGGGTCTTCATTTCTCCCTTCCGTCCTCGTTTTTCCGCGGATGGCGACTGGAAACGTCGCGCCGCTGCGGACCATCGTCGGGGCGGCGACGGGGTTGTCGGGTCCGGGCGGGCTGGCCCTGGACCTGGTGAACAACGAGCTATTGGTGCCGAACGCGACAAACAATTCCGTGACCGTCTATGCTCGGACCGCGAGCGGCGATGTCGCTCCGCTGAGGACGCTCGTCGGCTCTTCCACCCTGTTGAACAACCCCCAATTCCTGGTGATCTCGACGGGCATAGTCCCTCTGACGCCGACAGGGACCCCGACGATGACGCCCACCGCGACTCCCGTGCCTCCCGGTTCGACCGCGACACCGACTCCGACGACGACGCCGACGAGCGTCCCGGGGACGGCAGACCTCTCGGTCATCAAGACTGACTCGCCCGACCCAGCCTCGGTCGGCGGAATCCTGACGTACACGATCGTGGCGACCAACAACGGTCCCGCGACTGCGACAGGCGTCACGTTGACCGATACCCTTCCCTCGGGCGTCACGTTCCAGTCGGCGAGCTCCACTCAGGGAACCTGTGCGCAGGGGGGCGGCATCGTGACCTGCTCGATTGGCACTCTGGCGAACGGCGCCAGCGCGACGGCGACGATTCAGGTCTCGCCGCAGTCGAGCGGAAACCTGACGAACACGGTCGTGGTCTCCGGGGCTCAAACCGACCCCAACTCCGGGAACAACTCGAGCACGGCGGGCACGACGGTCCTCGGCGGCGGGGGCGCCGTGCAGGTGCCGACTCTGTCGTTCCCGATGCTCCTCCTCCTCGGACTTGCGCTCGGCGGGAGTGCGCTCTACTTCCTGACACGACGGATGTGATCAGCCGCCTTGCCGCTGCGTGAAGCTCGGGACGCGGGGCGAGCCACCTGCGGCCGCTACGCTCCACCATCGTCGGAAGTGGCGGAGATTCCCGCGCTTCCGGCTCTCTCGGAGGCCATCACCGATCTCTCCCTTTTCCGCGACCGGGGGAGAGAGTCGGTGTGAGGGGGAGCGCGCTCGGAACGACGCTGAGTACGAACCGCCGCTGATGACGATCTTGCGGCCTCCGTCGGGAGTCCGCTCGAGCAGGAGGGTTTCGACGCCCTCCGCCGCGGCGAAGATCGCGGCCATGGTGCCGGCGGCTCCCGCCCCGACCACGACGACGCGCCGTCCTTCTCCTGGCATCCGAGAAACATATCCGGACGCCGATTTCCCCCACGAAACCTTCCCCGCCCCCGGGCGTCAGACCCCCAGAGGTGCCGGATGAACCGCATTGGCCGTGACCTGCGCTCCGCGATCCGTACACTCCGGAAGAGCCCGGGCTTTACCGCGGTCGTCGTGGTGGTGCTCGGCCTCGGCATCGGCGCGAACACGGCGATCTTCAGCCTGGTCGACGCGGCCCTTCTGAGGCGGCTGCCGTATCCAGAGCCGGACCGGCTGCTCCTCCTCCCCGCGCAGCACCAGCCCGAGGACATGGGCGCCGAGGTGTCTCTCGCAAACTTCCTCGACTGGCGCCGCGAGAGCCGGTCGTTCGCGCAGCTCGGCGCCTGGGCGCCGGCCTCGTTCGACTTCACGGCGGGATCGGCCGAGCGCGTGCAGGGCGCCCGCATCACCCCCGCGGGCCTGGCCGCGCCTGGGATCGAGCCGCTCCTGGGACGGACGTTTCTTCCCGAAGAGGAAGGACCGGATTCACGCGTCGCGGTCGTCAGCTTCGGCTTCTGGCGGAGCCGCTTTGGAGGCGATCCTTCGATCCTCGGGAGGGTCATCCGCCTTTCCGGCTTCGAGTACCCGATCGTCGGCGTGATGCCTCCCCAATTCGCGTTTCCGAGCGCCGATATCCAGGTCTGGACGCCGCTGCGCATGACCGAGCCGCGCGTGCGGGACCGGCAGAGCCGGTATCTCTACGCCGTTGGACGCCTGAAGAGAGGCGTCTCCCTCCGCGCGGCGCAATCAGAAATGGACCTCCTCACGGCCGCGCTCGCGCGCGAGCACCCCGACCACAACCGCAATTGGGGAGTCCGGCTCCTTCCGATCCGCGAGTCGCTCGTCGGAAAGGTGCGGCCGGTTCTCCTTCTCCTTCTGGCAACCGTTCTCCTGGTGCTGGCGATCGCGTGCGCGAACATCGCGAACCTCCAGCTCGCCCGCGCCGCTTCGCGGCGGCGCGAGTTCGCGATCCGCTCCGCAATCGGCGCTTCGGCGGGCGACGTCCTCCGGCAGCTGGTGCTCGAGGGCGCCGTCCTGTCGCTTGGCGGCGGCGTCCTCGG
This sequence comes from Acidobacteriota bacterium, assembly GCA_039931865.1. GTDB lineage: Bacteria > Acidobacteriota > Thermoanaerobaculia > UBA5066 > Gp7-AA6 > JALYUA01. The sequence goes on from JBDTRB010000016.1 coordinate 34,216, forward strand.
GCTCCTTTTCACGCGGGCGAGCCTCGGCATTCTCGCGGCGTGGAGCGCGCCGGGGGCGGAGAACGTGCGGATCGACGCGCGTGTCCTCTTCTTTACGCTCGCGGTCTCGCTCGTGACGGGGATTGTCTTCGGACTGGTTCCGGCCCGCGCGGCGCTCCGCCCGGACCTTCTGGACGTCCTCCGCGAGCAGGGGCGCGGCGCGTCCTCGGGAGCCGGGCAGAACCGATTCCGGCGGCTTCTGACGGGAGGGCAGGTCGCGACCGCTCTCGTCCTTCTGATTGGCGCCGCCCTTCTCCTCTCGAGCCTGGTGCGGCTTCAGAGAGTCGAGCCGGGTTTCAATCCGAAGGGTCTGTCGACCATCGAGGTCGTACTGTCGTCGCCGCGGTACTCCGGGCGGGAACGGCGCGCCGCGTTCGTCCGCCAGCTCGTCGACGGTGCGGGGCGGATTCCGGGAGTGACATCCGCCGCGGCGGTCGGGCAGCTGCCGTTCGGCGGGAGCAACAGCACCGAAAGTTACCGGATCGAGGGACAACCCCAGCCTCCCGCAGGCGCTGCTCCGGAAGCTGGACTTCGGGAAGTGACGCCCGGCTTTTTCCGCACGCTCGAGATTCCGGTGCTCGAGGGCCGCGATTTTTCCCCGCACGACACCGGAGGGTCTCCCGCGGTCGTCCTCGTGAACAGAACGTTCGCCCGGCGGTACTGGCCGCGGGAGAGCGCGGTCGGCCACCGGATCGTGCTGTCCGACGCGGCCGGCGTTTCGCGCGAGATCGTCGGGGTGGTCGCGGACATCCGGCACACGGCTCTCGAGGTTCCCGCCGTTCCCGAGATCTACGTCTCCTTCGAGCAGAACGGCGGCGACGACGTGGCGCTCGTCGCCCGGTCGCGCGAGGGGAGCGCGGCGGTTGCCGCGAGTCTGCGCGCCGCCGTTGCCGCGCTCGATCCCGAGCAGCCGGTGTTTCACGTCCGCACGATGAAAACGCTGCTCGCGGATTCAACCGCGCGTTCGAAGCGAACGACCGCCCTCGTCGGAGTCTTTGCCGCGCTCGCGCTCGTTCTCGCGGTGCTCGGCGTCTACAGCGTCATTTCCTTCTCGGTCGCCCGGCGTGGGCGGGAGTTCGCGATCCGGCTCGCGATCGGAGGTAGCCGGCGCGACGTGCTGACGCTCGTCCTCGCGGAGGGAATGGGAGTGGCCCTCGCGGGCATCGGGGTGGGACTCGCGGTCGCCTGGGCCGCGACTCGGGCACTCGCGAGCCAGTTGTTCGAAGTTCGCGCCGACGATCCCGGGATCTTCGCCGCGACGGCGGCGATCCTGGGGGCCGTGGCGCTCGCCGCGTGCCTCGTGCCTGCCTGGCGCGCGTCGCGCGTCGACCCCGTCGCCGCGCTGCGCGCGGAATGACCGGCGGCCGGAGCTCCCTGCAGCGTGACGGCCTGACACGTTCCGGCCTTCCCGTGGTGAAGCCTGGAAACGCTTGACGCGGCGTGCGGCGCGGCACGTCTCACACCCGCGGTCGAAGTCTTCTTCCTCGTGCCCCGCCGAACTTTCTTCTCGCGGGCCCGTAAGCGTCTCGAGAACCATGTGGACGAAACGCCTGATCCTCGCGGCGGTGACGGCGGCGCTCCTGCCGCTGTCCGGAGGCGCGCTCCCGGCGAGCGCTTCGAGGCTCGCCGGGACCCGTCCGCCCGACCCCCTCGCGGCGGAAATCGAGCGCTGGGCCGCGGTCCTCGAGAAAAGCACAGGGGCCGACGAGATCTCGGCGGACGCCAGGAAGAACGGAGGCCCGGCGCTCGAGCGCGCGCGCCAGGCGCTACGCGAGGGCCGCCGCCTCCTCGCGCTCCAGCGGCTCGGTAGCGCGCGCATGCAGATCGAGGCCGCGGAGTATCTCGAGAAACGGACGGCCGGTCAGCGCAAGGACGTGACGCTCTTCGAGGCGGAGTGGAAGCGCGTCGGCCGGTCGATCCAGGCAGACCTTTCGGCCCCTTCGCCGGACCGGTTCGCGAGCGTGCGCTCCGCCGCGATTCGTGCGATCGCCGAATCGACGTTTGGACAGGTGCGTCCCCATTACGAGGCGAGCCTGGACTACGGTCGGAGCACGACGCCTGACAGCGGTCTGATCTATCTCGGGACCGCTTTATCGCAGCGCGAGTTCGCGGAGTTCTGCCGGACCCTTTCACCGGAACGGGCCGCGCACGCGCCCCGAATGCGCAGCCTGGCTCCGGAGCTCGATCGATTCGAGGCGCGGCTTCTCGCGGCATACCGCCCGCCCGCCTCGATCGACCGCCACACCGATTTCATCATCAGCAGCGCCTCCCTGAAAGACGCGAGAGAGCTCGACGCGGCCGGACTCCGATACGGGGCGCTGCTGCGCTACCTGCAGGCGGCCCAGCGCTTCGGCACGCTCGGGCCGCCTGAAACAGACCTCGCGGCGCTCAAGACGCGTCTCGCGGAGATCCAGTCGGCGCTGGCGGCGAGCGCGTCGGATGAGAGCGTCGGCCGTCTCTTCGTCGAAGCGGCCCAGGCGGACCTCTCGACGGAAGGCTCTACGGGCGTCGCGGCATCCGCAATCGTGCGCGACGTTCTGCCGCTCTACACCGCCGCTCTGGGGCCCCCGCCGCCTGTCGCGGCTCGCCCGGGTCCCGAAGCCACCGTCACGGTGACCCTGGTCCGCTGGCCCTACACGTGAAACCTGTCCGACCCGGCAAGTTTGCTGGCACAGAGCGTGGTGGCGGGGTTCGGAGGAAAGGCGCGTTTCGTGTCGGAGAACTACGGGGACTCCGCGCTGGCGAAAAGATTCGGCGTGACGCGGTACCCCGCGATCTTCGTCGACGACGTTCTCGCCGCGACGCCGAAGGACTTCGGCTTCTACGGCAAAGGGGAAGGCAAGGGCGGCGGGCGCTACACTCCGTTGAAGAGCCCGGAAGCCCACGAGCGTTTCCGATCCGATCTGACGAAGATGGTCGATCTCGTTCTGGCCGGAAAGAAGGACGCCGCGCGCGCGCAGGCGCCCGCCCCCGAGGCCGCGGAGATTCCCGCACTTCCGGCTCTCTCCCTCACCGATCTCGACGGAAAAAAGCTCTCGCGCGAGGATCTCGCCGGGCGCGTGGTCCTGGTCGAGTTCTGGGCGACCTGGTGCCCGCCGTGCCGCGGCACCCTCGAGTGGCTCGGGGAGCTTGCGAAACGCCACGGCGACAGGGTCGCCGTCGTCGCCGTCGCGGTCGAGTCCGACGAGGCGAAGGTGAAAAAACTCGCCGGCGAGCTGCGCCTCCCGTTCTTCTGGACGATGGGAACGCCGGACCTCGCCCGGAGTTTCGGCGACGTGAGCGGACTTCCGACGCTCTTCGTTTTCGACCCGAACGGGAAGACGTCCGGGGTGTTCTTCGGAGCGCCGCCGGATCTGCATGAACGAGCGGAGCGGGCGGTAGAGGTTGCCGTTGCCGTCGCTCACGTCGCCTCCACTCACTGCGGGAGCTGCCTTCGCCCGCCGGCGAAGGCACCGGCGAGCGGCTCGCCTTAGGGCTCGACCGCTCGCCTGCTCCCTTCGTTCGCTTCGGCTCCCGCCCCGAGAGGCTCCTCCCTCCCTCTGGTCGGGAGACTCCTCTCGGTGCGAGCTTAGCCGCCAGCTCGCCGGAAGCGCAGCTCCGCCCCCTCTCCTCGCGGGAGAGGGTAGGGGTGAGGGGCGCAGAACCTGACAGTTGTGCCGGTTGATGGTTGATGGTTGATGGTTGATGGTTGATGGTTGATGGGAGCCTCGCTTGCCGGCTCGTTCGTTCCTGGCGTGGTGTTAAGTAGAGGGCATGGTCAGGGAAGGAACGGATGAGCGGGCGGGGGAAGATTTTCCGCAGTCGCCCCCGGTCAGCATCCGGCCCTATCGCGTCGACGACGCGGAGCGCGTCTTCGAAGCGGTGCGGGAATCGATTGCGGAAATTTCGCCGTGGATGCCCTGGTGCCATCCCGGGTATGCCATCGAGGAGACTCGGGATTGGATTGCGCATTGCGGCGGCGTGTGGCGCGACGGGCGCGAGTTCAACTTCGTGATCGAGGATCGAGCTGGCGCTTTTCTCGGCGCCTGCGGCTTGAATCAGATACGGCGGGGCGACCGGATGGCAAACCTCGGGTACTGGGTGCGCACGTCGGCGGCCGGGCGCGGTGTGGCGACTGCGGGCGTGCGCTGCCTGGCGGAGTTTGCGTTTGGTGCCGCGGGGCTCGAGCGGCTGGAAATCATCGCGGCGGTCGGGAACGTCGCGAGCCAGCGCGTTGCCGAGAAATGCGGCGCGCGGCGGGAGGGTCTCGTGTCGGATCGGCTGTTTCTGCGCGGAGTGCGCCATCCAGCGGTGGCGTTCGTTCTGGAGAGGGGATCCCGGCGTTTTTCCCCGGCGAAGGGCGACTAGAGAACGCCGGATGGTCCTAGAATCACGGCGAGCTTTTCGGAGCGGCCATCAGAAAAATCATCTGCTTCCTGGCGCTGAGCGCCGACGGGTACATCGCCCGCGCCGACGGAGATGTCGCGTGGCTGGACCGGCCCGGAACCGCGGGAGACTACGGGATGGCGGAGTTCTACGCTTCCGTGGACACCGTTCTTCTCGGCCGCAAGACCTGGGAGCTCGGAAAGAAGCTCGGTCAGACTTCTTTTCCCGGCAAAAAGAACTTCGTATTTTCGAGGACGATCGAACCCTCCCCGGAGAGCGAGGGCGAACGCGAGGGCGAGGTCGAGGTCGTGCGCGAAGACCCCGGCGAGTTCGCCTCGCGCCTGAAAAAGACCAAGGGAGAGAGCATCTGGATGGTTGGCGGCGCGGGACTGATTGCCTCCTTCCTCGATGCGGGTCAGATCGACGAGCTGATCCTTCACGTCATTCCGATCCTTCTCGGCGAGGGAATCCCGCTGGTCGAGCCCCGGAGGAGGGACGTGCCGCTCGATCTCGTCTCGTCGCGCGGCTTCGCGGACGGAAGCGTGCAGCTGCACTACGCCGTGCGGCCGGCCCGGGCCGCGGAAGCCGTGCCCCGGGTCCCCGCCGATAGAGTGCGTCCGCGCGCCAGGAAACGCTGAAGCTGACCCGAGCGCGCCGCAAAGGAGAGACGCATGCCGCTCGTACGCATCGACTTGATCGAAGGACGGACCCGCCGCGAGTTGAACGCGATCGGGGAGGGCGTCCATCAGGCGCTCGTCGCGTCAATCGGGATCCCCGCGGAGGACCGCTTCCAGGTGATCTCGGAGCATCCTCCCGGATCGCTGGTCTTCGATGCCGGGTACCTCGGGATCGAACGCACCCGGGGCGTCGTCTTCATCCAGGTGACGATCTCCTCCGGACGCTCGCTCGATCAGAAGCGGGCGCTTTACGCCGCGATCGCCGGGAACCTCTCGGCGAGCGCCGCCGTGCGGCCGGAGGACGTCCTCGTCAACGTCGTGGAAGTGTCCCGGGAGAACTGGTCCTTCGGAAACGGGGCGGCCCAGTACGCCCCGCAAGTACCGGGCGCGGTGCCGTTGTGACGGATCTCTCCTGGAGGTCGCCGAAGACGCGGGTCGGCGAAAACGCGATCCATGGCCGCGGGCTCTTTGCAGTCGAGCCGATACCGGTAGGGGAGATCGTCGCGGTCAAGGGAGGAGCGATCTTCGAGCACGCGGAGCTCGATGCGCTCGCGCAGCGGCTCGGGCCCGCGGAGATACAGGTCGCGGAGGGCCTGTTCATCGGCCCGGTGCGCGAAGAGGACCGCGAGGGCGGAATGATCTTCAGCAATCACTCCTGCGAGCCGAACGTCGGCGTCGCCGGACAGATCATCTTCGTGGCCCTGCGCGACATCGACGCGGGCGAAGAGCTGACGCACGACTGGGCGATGACCGACGACGACACCTGCGAAATGACCTGCCGCTGCTGGTCGGCTTCGTGCCGGAAAGTGGTGACGGGCCAGGACTGGCGACGCCCCGACCTCCAGGAAAAATACGGCGACCACATGTCCTGGTACCTGCGGGAGAAGTGGAAGCGCGCGATCGCGACGGGACGTGGCTGACTGTCCTACAATCACCCCCCCATGCGCCGCCGCTCACCGTCACGCCCCTGGAAAGCCGCCGCCGCCGCTCTGCTCGCGGCGGGCGTTCTCTGCGCGCAGGACTTCACCGAGTGGGTCCTCTTTTCGCCGCCGAAGGCTCGATTTTCCGTCCGCCTTCCCGGCACTCCGTCGCAACAGGTGGACGCGGCGACCGGAACGCACAGTTTCGAGCTGCGCTCGGGCGATCAGCGGACGATGGTCTCGTGGACGGATCTCCCGAAACCTGCCCGCGGGCAGAAAGCCGCGAAACCCGAGCAGGTGCTCGAAGAGACGCGCGACCGCTTCATCAAGCTCCTGCCGGATTCGAAGCTGATCTCCTCCTCCCCCGCGACCGTCGGGGGATCTCCCGGGATCGTCTGGGTCCTCGAGACGAACCCGGAAAACCGCGGAGCACTTCGGATGAAGGGCGCTGCGGCCATCTCGAAGGGGCGTGTCTTCACGCTCGGTCGCATGGCCGGCCGGTACGGCTTCGACGAGGACGCGGCGGACCGCTGGATGGCGACGTTTCAGATCCTGAAATAGGACCGCGAACGAACGGTCCGGGGAGCACGGACCCATGTCTTCTCCGAGCGACGTCGGCCGCATCGGCTGGATCGACCTGACGGTTCCCGACGCCCCCTCCGAGCGCGGCTTCTATCGCGCGGCCGTCGCAGCGGATCGTTTACATCGCGGTCGCGGATCTCGACAAGAGCGTCGCGAAGTGAAGGGGGCTCGGGGGCCAGGTCCTCCAGGGACCGAGGTCTTACGGCGGGCAGGGGCGGTTCTGCGTCATCCGCGACCCCCTGCGGCGCGGTCTCGGCGCTCTACCGTTCTACCGCTCTGCCGTTCTGCCGTTCTGCCGCTCTGCCGCTCTACCGCTCTACCAGTCGGCGGAGATGACAGGATGATCGACGTTTCAAGGTAAAAAACCCGGCGTGAGGCGTCCGTGAGGCGTCCAGGTCAGGCGGTCTGAGAAGCGGAGGCACGACGACATGACCGAATCCGACGGCGTCCGCGAGCTCCTTCGCCATGCCGTCGCGACGCTCGCCTACCGGGGCGGGAAAGCCGTGCGCGGCGCGCCTGCGGGTTTCTCCGCCTTTCGACCGCAGGAGGGGACGCGCACGCCGGGGGATCTCCTCGCTCACATCGGAGACCTCCTCGACTGGTCCGTTTCCCTGCTGGGCGGAGAGCGCGCCTGGAAAGCGACGCCGCCGGCGGCATGGGACTCGGACGTGCAGAGGTTCTTCCGCGGGCTCGCGGAGCTCGATCGCGTGCTCACCTCATCCGACTTCGCGAGTTGTCCCGCGGAGAAGCTGTTTCAGGGTCCCGTGGCGGACGCCCTCACGCACGTCGGCCAGATCGTGATGCTGCGCCGCCTCGCGGGGAGTCCGATGCGCTCCGAGAGCTATTTCAGAGCGGACATCGCCGCGGGCCGCATCGGTCCCGAACAGAGCCCTCCGCGTCTCGAGTTCGACTGACGGATTTCTCCCGGCTCCCTCTGGCCTTCCGTCTGAAATAATCGAAAAACAGGAAGCCGGAGCAACCCATGGCGGAAACGGATCTCGAGCTCTTCGAGGCGGTGAAGTCGGGCCGTCAGGCCGAGGTGGAAGCGCTGCTCGACTTGGACCGGCGGCTTCTCATGGCGCGAGTCCCCAATGGTCCTTCGGCGATATTGCTCGCGGCCTACTACCGGCATCCCGAGCTCGCCGAAGTCTTTGTCGCGCGCGGCGCGGCGCTCGATGTCTTCGAAGCGTCCGCATTCGGAAAGGTCGAAGTCCTCCGCCGGTTGCTCGAGGAAGACCCGTCTCGGGTGAATGGCTGGTCCCCGGACGGCTTCTTCCCGCTCGGGCTCGCGGCGTTCTTCGGCCACTCCGAGGCCGTTCGGATTCTCCTTGCGGCGGGCGCGGACGTGTCGGCGACCGCGAAGAACGCGATGCGCGTGCAATCCCTGCACGCGGCCGCCGCTTCCCACAATCCGGTCTCGGTCCGTCTGCTCCTCGAGGCGGGCGCCGATCCAAACGCGGTGCAGCAGGCCGGCTATGTCGCCCTCCACGAGGCGGCGGGCGAAGGGGACATCGCGCTCGTGCAGCTACTCGTGGCGCACGGCGCTCGGACGGAGGCCCGCGCCGAGGATGGAAGAACGGCGGCGGAGATGGCGCGGTCGAAGGGGCATCCCGCCGTTGCGGAATGGCTGGAATCGCGACCGCGAATCGCGAATCGCGAATCGCGAATCGGATGACGGCGTCATCGTGACGGACGATCATTGATGACGGCGCTTCCGGCCCCGCGTCCGTCCGCGATGTCGGCGCTCTTCGCCGGCCGCGATCCCGCGATCTTCACTCTCTTCGAGCTGCTCGAGAAACTCGTTCGTCGATGCGGACCCTTCAAGGTCGTGGCCGACAAGACACGGATCGTCTTCGAAGCCCGACGACCTTTCCTGATCGTCTCTCCCCGTCAGATGCATCTGATTGGACAGCTCGTCCTCGACCGGCGCCTGCCGCATCCGCGGTTCCAGAAGATCGGCACGACTCCGGAAGGCCGCGTCGCGCACCACTTCTGCCTGGAGCGCCCCGACGAACTCGACGCGCAGTTCGAGGAGTGGATCCGCGAGGCCTATGCCGTCGGAAGCGCGTGACGTCGGCGCTTTGCTTCGCCCCGTAACGGCCGTCTGAATCCGGCCTCGCAGGCGCTTTCTATTTGCGGAGGGGGTGCGGCAATGACGGACTTCGATCGGCTCTTCTCCTACGAGCACTGGGCCAATCGCGAGGCTCTCGCGTCGCTCCGGGCGGCGGGCTCTCCTCCACAGAAAGCCCGGAAAATTCTCGCGCACCTCGTGGGAACGGGACGCCTGTGGTTGTCCCGCGTCGAAGCGGCGGAGAAGCCCGCGATCTGGCCCGACCTCTCACTCGATGAGTGCGCCGCGGGTTTCGACGACCTGGCGGTCCGGTGGGCCTCACTCCTGCGGGGGTCGGGCCCGGCAGATCTCTCTCGCGTCGCGACCTACACGAACAGCAAGGGAGAGCCGTGGTCGAGTTCCGTGTCGGACATCCTGACGCACGTCGTTTTCCATTCCGCGTATCACCGCGGCCAGATCGCGACCGTGATGCGGGAGGCGGGGTTCGAGCCGGCGTACACGGATTTCATCGAAGCGGCACGGCGGGGGAGGCTCGACCGGACGCGGAGAGCGGACGAGCGCTGAAACCCCTTCTCCCGGCGGGAG
>JBDTRB010000017.1:0-42412 GCA_039931865.1 Acidobacteriota bacterium
AAGGCATACCCCCGGCAGTAGAGAACGCCGGCTACTGCCGGCGGTCACCCATCCCGCATCCTTTTTCAGCAGCCTGCTAGGGTCTTCCGCCGCAGAAACTCTCGACGTCTACGAAGTGGATCCACCTAGCCTGCGGGGTGAGCGTGTCGAAGCCCGGCGATTGAGCGTCCACACCTGACCGCAGCCGCCGGCCGGGCTCGACTTCGACCCACGCGATGCCGTTGCGTCGCGCGACGCCGCAGAACCCGCTGCGGTCCGGCGCACCGTAGAGGTCGATCAACTCTCGCTGCCGGCGCCGGACGTCGAAGCCCGCGGAAGCGACGAGCGACGCCGTGCCCCGCTCGTCGCTGTCGTTGCCCAGGAAGAGCTTGCGCCCCGCCATGTGGAGCGCGTTCGACTCGAACGAAACGAACGCGTCGCGAGGCGCCGTTTCTTTTCGGACGTTCCTCGTGAATGCGATCGGATACGGGGCGTAGAGCACCGTGGGACGGCTGCGCAGGAAGGGAAGCAGCTCGAGCACGCCCGAGAACGTCATGAGCAGCATGGCGAACGCGGTGGCTGCGACCCTCAGGGCGAGCGAGCGGCGTCCCCGCCAGATTCTCTCGACCACGACGAAGCCCGCGGCGAGGTCGAGAAACAGGCTCATCGGCCGCAGCCATTTATGGTTGTCGTAGATGGAGAGCGGAACGAGTTGCACGGCGTTCACGAGCAGGAAAGTCGGAAAGAGCACCGGGGCGAGCGCGTCGAACAGCCGCCGCCTGTCCCGCCACGCGACGACGAGGCCTCCGAGGCCGAGCACGGCTTTCAGACCCCATCCGTAAAACCAGTACTGGAGCGCGTTCGAGAGCGAGAAGGTCGGTCCCCCGGGCATCGTCGAGAACTCCGGGTTCCAGCGCACCGCGGCGCGGCCTCCCGAAACGAACCATTCGGGCCGGGAGACCCACGCGACCCACGCCAGGAACGCGCCGCCGGAGATCGCCATCCCCGTGAGGACCGCGGCGCTTTTCCGCCGCGCCGGCGCGGCGACCAGGAGCCAGACGACCGCCAGTCCCAGGGTGATCGTCGCGAAGACGTGCCATCGCGCAAAGAGTCCGAACGCGACGCCGGCGGCGACCGAGAAGGGGATGCTCCACCGCGCGCGGGTGGACAAGAGGAGCATTGACGCGAGCAGAAAGGCGGACGCGAAGACGAGCTGCCGCTCCTCCAGAAAGTAGAAGAGGTTGAACATCGTCCCGTTGTAGGCGAAGGGATTCCCCGGCACAAACGAAGCGAGATAGGGATGTTCGCGGCGCGTGAGGAGGTCGGCGACCCCCGCGAACGCGGGCCGGCCCGTGCGCGGCGCCAGCGCGTCCACGAAACGGAGGCTGCTGGAGGTGCACGCCAGGAGGGCGGCCACCATGCCGGGCGCCGCGCTGCCCGCGAGCTCCTCGGCGAACCCGGCCAGAAGGCCCAGCACCGCGAAGAGAGCGGCGGCGCTCACGAGAAGGAAGGCGTTTGCCAGAGACACGCCGAAAGAGACGGGCACCGCGGTCAAGAGATCGAAGAAGAAGTGGTAGGTCTCGGGTGCGCCCGAGAATGACTCGTTTTGAGCCGGGAAGTTGTCTCCGAAGGCGAAGTTCTGGACGATCGGAGCGTGAACGTTCAGGTCCCAGTAGATCGGCGAGCGGTATAGCGCCGCCGGAGTCTGCTCGAGGTGCGGACGGTAGAAAACGAAAGCGAAAGCCGCGCAAGCCGCCAGAAAGAGAAGCTTCCGCAGAGCCGGCGCTCCCAATCCGCCGGAGACGAGCGCGCGCCACGAGCGGACCGTACGCAATGTAGCTCGGCGCATCGCGACCAGTGCGGCGGCCGCGCTCGCGAGCGTGACGAGGGCGGCGTTCCGCAGGACGCCCTGGGACCAGGGCGACAGCGCGATTCCCAGAGCGTAAACCACCGTCGTCGCGGCGAAAACGCCGTACACCCACGCGATGAAGAACCGGGCCATCCCGGATTTCACGAGCTCCGCCCGGTCGAGCGCGACGTAGGCGACGAGCCCGGGAACCAGCAGAAACAGGACCGACAGGATCATGGAAACGGCGGCCCGGGCCGGCGGACGCCCCGCGGCTTCCGGCTCAGACGAACGCGTCCTGAAGAACCGGGACCACGTGGACTCTTCTCTTTCCGTTCGGCTGGTCGACCAGCGTTCCCCACGGAACGTCGGGGTCGTGCTCGAAGACGCAGAGCCATCGCTCGAGGACGGCCTGTGAAAGAAGGCGGCGCTTATTGTCGAGGAGCTCCACCGGGTAGAGGTCGTATCCCATCATCCACGGCAGCGGGATGTGGGCGGACGTCGGAAGCGCGTCGGCGAAGTAGAACGCCGTACGACCGCCGGAGTCGATGCGCACGGCCTGCATCCCCGCGTTGTGCCCGGGCAGCGGGACGGCTCGCACGCCCGGGCGGATCTCCCGCTCGCCCGAGATCTCTTCGAGGCGGCCGGCCGCGGCATAAGGCTCCCAGTTCGCCGGGTCGTAGGACGCGCGATCGCGCTCGTGCGGCGCGCGGGCGTGGGCGAGCTCGGCGGACTGCACGACCAGGGTCGCGTTCGGAAACGCCGGGACCGGGACGCCCTCTTCGAGACGCGTCGCGCCGCCCGCGTGGTCGAAGTGCAGGTGGGAGAGCACGAGCGCGTCGACGTCCTCGGCCTGGACTCCCAGGCGGGCGAGCGACTCGGTCAATCGGGGAGGGTAGGTGATCCCATACATCTCGCGGTCGCGGACGCTCCACTTCGTTCCGAGCCCGCTCTCGATGAGAACCGTGAATCCGTCGCCGCGGACCAGGAGGCAGTTCGTCGCGAGGCCGATGCGGTTTTCCGCGTCGGCCGGAAACTTCCTCTCCCAGAGAACCTTGGGCACGACACCGAACATCGCGCCTCCGTCGAGGCGGAAGTTCGCGTCGCGGACGATGTCGAGCCGCAGATCCCCGAAGCGCATGCGGGGATCGTAGCGCCTTGCCGTCACGGCCCGGCATTTCTCTCCGAAACACTTGACTCCGGGCTCCGAAGTCCCGAGGCTGCACCTCATGCGCCTGCGGTTTTACGGGACGAAGGGATACGTCGACGCCTCGTCGCGCTCGCACGCCGGCCACTCGGCGTTCACCGTCGAGGCCGCCGGGTTCCGGCTGTTGTGCGATTTTGGGGAGAACCGGCGCGGCCGGCTCGCCAGGATCGCGCCCGACGCGGTGTTCGTGTCGCACGCGCATCCCGACCACGCGTGGGGCCTCGCGAAGGGCACCGACGTTCCTGTGCTGGCGTCGGAGATCTCGCACGCTCTGATGTCCGAATTTCCGATCTCGGCGCGCGTCCGCGCCGTCCCCGGCGCCGCCCGGGCGGTCGGCCCATTTCGGGTGACCACCTTCGAAGTGGTCCATTCCATTCGCTGCCCGTGTGTCGCCGCCCGCATCGAGACGCCCGAGGGAACGATCGTTTACTCTGGCGACATCGTCAGCTTCGAGAGCGCGGCCGCGCGAGACCGGGCCCTGGAAGGCGCGGATGTCTATGTGGGCGATGGGTCCACCTTGACCGCATCGCTGGTGCGCCGTCACGGCAGCGGTGCTCTCGTCGGGCACACCACGATCCGGGCGCAGCTCGGCTGGCTCGGCAACGCGAGCGTTCCGGCGGCGGTCTTCTCTCACTTCGGCGAGGAGCCGATCGCGATGGGAGATCGCAGCCTGAAAGCCGCGATCCAGGAGCTCGCCGCGAAGGCGGCCCCGGATTGCCGCGTCCTCGTGGCGCGAGACGGATTCGAGGTCGAGTTCCCGGGTCGAGCCGAGCGCCCGGGGGCCCCTGAAAGAGTCCTGCGCCCCTGAACGAATCCGCCCGGCTCGAGCCGGGCGGAAAAGAAACAGACCGGGCAGGGAGAGGCTGTCAGTTTTTTCCGGATCCGTTCGGTTTCGCACCGCTGTTGTTCGCGGGCGCCGAAGTGGAGTTGGCTGGCGCGGTCGTGCCGGTCGAGTTGTTCTGATTCCCGTTCGTATTGTTCCCGTTCGTCGTCGTCGTAGCGGCTCCGTTGGCTCCCGTTCCTGTCGTCGTGCCGTTACCGTTGCCGGTCGTGGTCGTCGTGCCGGTCCCGGTGGTCGGGAATCCATTCTGCCCGATCGGCTGAGCGGCGCCCGGCTGAGGACCGGGACCCGAGGTCGTCGGGTACCCGTTCGGGCCGATCGGTTGGGGCGCACCCGGCTGACCGGCGTTCGTCGTGTTCGGGGTGTTCCCGGTCTGCCCGGCTCCGGTGGCCGTCGTTGAGAGCGTCGGGTTGATCGCGGTCCCGGCGGTGCCGTTATTCGTGCCGTAGTTCGTGCCGGAGCCCGTTCCTCCGCCGTTCCCCGTCTGCGCCGGGAGATCGCCCGGGAAGACCTGAGCGTCGATCGCGGCCCGGGCCTTGATGTCCCCCGACGGGCTCATCGGCCCGGAGGGTTGCCCGTTCGCGCGAGCGGGACCCGCGGCGGCGTCGCTGCCGGCGCCGGTCGGACCGATCGCGATGGCCTCGCCCGGCTTGAGAGGGGTGACGGGGGCGGGCGCGGCGCTGCCCGGCGCGGTGCGGGCGAGCCGCGGGGCCCGAGCGGTCTTCACCGTCGTGGTCCGCATCGTCGTCGTGGAGGTGCGCGTCGTTCGGGTCGTATCGGTCGGCGTCACCCCGGCGACCGATTCGGCCGGGACCCCCGTCAGGCGGCCATCGGGGTGACGGTGAAACAGGAGAACGCTCCCGTGAACCACCGGCTCGTCCCGGGCCAGAATCGCCGTATTTCCATGAAGGTCGATGCGGTAGAGCGTGCGGGCGCCGGCGAGTCCGGCGACCCCGGAAAGCAGAAGCGCGAGTGTGATTTTTCGTGTTTTCATAATGCGGAGAGCAATGCAGGATCCGTTCCGGAACGGGCAGGATCCGGAACGGGGCACGGCAGGTCCGGTACCGCGGGCGTTCCGGAACGGGGGGCGGCCGGGGTCAGATCCGGCTGCGGGGGTGCACCGGGACGGCGGGCCCGACGGACGACGGGGGCGCCGACTCGGCAGGACCCGCGTTCCGGCGGGGCGCCGCTTCGGCCTCGAGAGCGGCGACCGCCCGGCTGGCCTCGCGAGCTCGCTTGACCAGGGCCACGAGCGCGCCGGCCATCATCACGTAGAAACCACCCCACACGAGCGCAATGAGAGGCTTGCGCGTGACGTCCACGGAAAGGTTCTCGACGGTGGCCGCCTGGTGCTCCGCCGCCGGGTTCTTCGAGACTCCCCGCATCTTCAGGACGACGGCGCCGTCGGTCGGGGAGACGGCGAGGACCTGCAGGAAGGCGGCGGGCAGTCCGGGGACCGCGATCTCCGGTGAGTCGGCGGGACGTCCGTCCGTGTAGAAAACGTACCGGGCGGTCAGGTCGTGCTTTGTCCCATCCGGCGGCGTCACGGTCAATTCGGTCAGGACGAGCATCGATTTCTCGCCGCGCAACATCGCGGCCCGATCCGCGTTGAACTCGCGGAACGTGAATCCCGTCCCTTCGATGTTCGTCGTGGTCCCCTTGGTCAGGCGGACTTCACGGCCGAACTGCTCGGGCTGCCCCGGGTCGTAGGCCTGAGGAGCGACGTAGAAATCGAAGAGCGGTGAATTGCGGATAGCGGGGTTCGCCATCATCTGGTTCGTCTTCGTGTTGACGTACATCTTCGGGTAGATGTAGCCCGTCCTCCCGCCGGCCGACTCGACGCGTACTTCCATCGCCTGCTTCGAGGTCGCGGTTCCGGGGACGACACGCAGAAACGTCAGCGTCGAGTCGCCGACCTTCACGGGTTTGCCGGCCGGCAACGTCAGGCGGGTCGACTTCGCATAGACCCCCGAGACGACGACGCCGGCCAGAAAGATGCCGACCCCGACGTGCGCGAGGTATCCTCCCGCGCCGCCGAACTTGCCGTTCCGCGCCTTGCGGATGACCGCGCGCAGGTTCATGTCGGCCGAGAATCCCGAGAGAAAGAGGAGAACGAGCGTCAGCGGCTGTCGGGCTCCGGCGATGAAGGAAACGGCGACGACTCCGGCGCCGACGAGCAGTGACCGGCGGGAGCTTCTCGCAAGTGCCCGGTACGTGTCGCCCTTCCAGGAGACGAACGGCACGAGCGCGGAGAGAAGGATCAGGAGCGCGGCGGCGGGAGACGTCGTCTGGTTGTAAAAGCTCGTCTGCACCTGAGAGGGGTTGCCCGTCAGCCGGGTTAAGAGCGGCGCGGAAGTTCCGAGCAGGATCACGAACCCGAGAGCGCAGAACGCCGAAATTCCGAGGATGAAGAGGACGCTGCGGGAAAGAAGGGCCGGCTCTTCCTCCTGCAGAGAGGGGATCGAGCGCCAGCGCCACGCGATGAGCGCGGCCGAAAGGGCGAGGAAACCGAGGAGGATCCCGACGAGCCAGCCCGTGATTCCGAGATCGATGAACGAATGCACCGAGAAGTCCGCGAGGACTCCGGATCGCGTCAGGAACGTCCCGTACAGGATGGCGATGTAGGCGACGCACGCTAGGATCAGGTTCACCTTGCGGTGCCGCTTCTTCACGCGCTGCAGGAACATCCCGTGGACGAGCGCGGCGGTGAAGAGCCAGGGCACGAGACTCGTGTTCTCGACAGGGTCCCAGCCCCAGTATCCGCCCCAGCCGAGCGTCTTGTACGCCCAGTATCCGCCCATGAGAATGGCGGTCCCGAGCGTGACGAACGAGAAGAGCGCCCAGGGAATCGCGCGGGTCACCCATCCGTCCCACCGCTTCTTCCAGAGCGCGGCGATGGCAAACGCGAACGGAACGGAGAGAGACGCGAACCCGGAGAACATGACCGGCGGATGGATCACCATCCAGGGGTCCTGCAGGAGCGGGTTTAATCCGACTCCGTCCTCAGGCGCGCCGCCGGGGAGCAGCCGGAAGGGGCTCTGCCGGCACAGGATCGCGACGATGCCGAGGAAGGTGGCGAGGTAAACCACCATGACCGGCGCTTCCTGTTCCTTCGCGCTCCTCCAGACGAAGAACCCGATGATCGCTCCCCAGAAGCACCACAGGAGAAACGAGCCTTCCTGGCCGCCCCAGAACGACGAGATCAGGAAGTGCAGCGGGAGGTCTCGCGCCGAGTACGCGTTGACGTACGAAACGTCGAACCGATGCTGGAGCAGGAGCGCGAGAAGCACGCCGCAGGCGGCGAGGATGCACGTGGCAAACGCCGCGTAGGCGCTCCTCGCGAGAGGAAGGAGGTGCGGTCGCCCGCGATCGGCCCGCAGGTAGAGGACGAGAGAGGCGGTGCCGGCGGCGAGCGCTCCCCAGATCGCGGCGACGCCCGGCCAGAAGTACGACATCAGGTGCGCCCCACCCTGGGCGCCGCACCGTAGGACTTTTCCACTTCCGCTCCCTGGTACTTGGACGGGCACTTCACGAGGAGCTTCTCCGCGTCGATCCGGCCTTCCTGAAAGCGGCCGATCGCGACGACCGAGATGGCGTCCTTGAAATTGCCCGGCTTGATCCCGCGATAGACGACCGGCATCCGGTGGCCGGAGGGATCGAGGATGTCGAAGGAGAGCTCCTGCCGGGCCGTGTCGTACCGGTCGCTCTGTTTGTCGAGGGCGCCCATGACCTGGACCGTCCCGCGAGCGTGCCGCGCCTCCTCGAACGAGAGGTACGGCGTCAGAGTCTTCTGGAACGCCGTGACCCCCAGCAGGACGAATCCCACTGCGAAAGCGGCGGCCATCCAGTAACCCTTTTTCATCCCTCCCGCTCCCGCTCGGAAATGCGCCGGTCGAGGCGCCAGAGATAGAAGAAAAGCCCCACCCAGACGACCACGTTCACCGCCGCCAGGAAACCGAGACTGTTCATCGGGAAAGTGTCTCCGCCCGTCCGGATAAAAGCAAACGACGCATATCTGCTACAGCGTCCAACGGGTTCCCGTGAGAGGACATTTCCATGAACTCAAGCCCCCAGTCGCGCATCGCGCCCGCGGCGGGTCAGCCGCGCGAATCGGGCGTCGAGAGAGAGCATCCAGAGGAAGATAGCGGTAAATCCGGCGAGGCCCGCGAAGAACACGACCCGGGTGGGGGTGTCCATCAGAATTTTTCCCTGCGGATTGATCACGGTCTGGGGGTGGAGGGATGCCGTGACGCGCGGCGCGACGAACACGAGGAACGGCATCAGGACCGCGGCGAAGAGCGCGTAGGCGGCGGCGACGCGCGCGCGCCGGCGCGGGTCGTCGACCGCCTCGCGCAGAAACAGATACGCGCCGTACAGAAAGAGGAGCAGGAGAAACGAGGACTCTCTCGGATCCCAGTTCCAGTAGGAGCCCCACATGATTTTCGCGAAGAGGGAGCCGGTGACGAGCGCGAGCGTGGCAAAGAGCACTCCGAGCCGGACCGCCGACGCCGCGATCTCGTCGTGCCAGGGATTGCCCCGGGCGAGGTAGGCCGCGGAGTATCCGGCGGCGATCAGAAAGGCGAGGCTGGCGGTCCATGCGCAGGGGACGTGGAAGAAGACGATCCGCGACGACTCCCCGAGAAATCCCTGGGCGGGGCTCGGCCACAGGAACGCGGCCGCGACCATCGCCGCCATCCCCGGCAGGAGCAGGAGCTTCGCGAATTTCACCCGTAGGAGCTTACACGCCCCGGAGTTTCGATAAGATCCCGCAACTCAGATATCAGGATCCAGTGAAGTCACCGGACGGCCGGCCCCCGGCCAGCCGTTCCATCGGCATTTGAGGAGGATCTTCTGAGCTCGTACTCGTCGGAGGCGATGAGCGATTTCGCGTTGCGCGTGCGCAAAGCGTCGATCACCGAGTGGGGATACCGTAAACCGGTCGAGATGGTCGGCGCGGCGGCCAAGTTTCTGGCGGTTCAGCAGACGATCGAGAAGGTGGCGGCGTTCAACGAGCCCGTGCTGATCATGGGCGAAAGCGGGTCGGGCAAAGAAGCGCTCGCGCAGGCCGTCTACCTGGTCGGGCCGCGGCGCGGAAAACCGTTCATCTCGGTGAACTGCCCCCAGTACGTCGAGGGAAACCTGACCGTCAGCGAGCTCTTCGGACACAAGAAGGGGAGCTTCACCGGCGCGTCCTCCGATCGCCGCGGCTGCTTCGAGACCGCCGACCGGGGAGTCATCTTTCTGGACGAAATCGGTGATCTCCACATGAGCGCCCAGGTCATGCTCCTCCGGTCGCTCGCCAATGGCGAATTTCAGCCCCTCGGCTCGGAGATCACCCAGTCGGTCAACGTGCGGATCGTCGCGGCGACGAATCGGCCGCTCCCGCAGCTCGTCGCGAGCGCCGGATTCCGGAACGACCTCTACCACCGGCTCTGCTATTTCATGATTCGCGTGCCCGCGCTGCGCGAGCGCGAGAACGACTGGTTCTACCTCCTGGAGCACACTCTTCAGAAGCTCTGCGCGCAGTACGGGGTGATGCGGCGCTTCTCGCAGGCGTCGCTGAAGATCCTCGAGGACTACGACTGGCCCGGGAACGTGCGAGAGCTCATCAGCGTCACGACTACCGGTTACGCGCTCGCGGACGGCGAGCTGATCGAGCCTCAGCACTTCATCGCGCATCTTTCGGAGGGCCGCGCCGAAACCGACGATCCGGCTCGCAACCTCTATTCGAGGATCACCGCCGACGGCGGGAACTTCTGGGACGTCGTCCACGCGCCGTTTCTCGACAGGACCTTGAACCGGACCCAGGTGAAGGCCCTCGTGCGCCAGGGACTCACGGATGCGGCCGGAAGCTACCGGCAGCTGCTCGATATCCTGCGTCTGCCCTCCTCGGACTACCAGAAGATGATGGATTTTCTGCGGCACCACGACTTGAAGCCGTGATCACTTCCGAACCTGGAGCGAGAGCTCCCGCAAATGGAGCTGTGACTCCAGCCCGTCTCGACGAGCTCCAGAGAAGTCGTTTCGACGCAAGGTTTACGGATCCTGAGTCCTGGCACCTGCCGTGCAATCTCTGGAGTCAAACAAAGAGCTCAGCCACTTCCGGCTGAACAATTCAGGAGGTTCTCATGGCCGATATCAGTCGCGGGGAGATTCAGGACCTGCTCGGGAAATTCGCCGCCAACGACGCCAAGTATCGCGAGGCGCTCCTGAAGGATCCCAAGTCGGTGATGGAGAAGCAGCTCAACACGACTCTTCCCTCGAGCATGAAGGTCAAGGCGGTCGAAGAGACGGCTGACACCCTCTACGTCGTGGTCCCGTTCGTCCCCAAGGCCGGCGCCGAGCTCTCCGACAGCGCCCTCGAGATGGTGGCGGGCGGATTCCTCGACCACAACTGCAACAAGGCGCAGGGCGGTATCAACACCCACGTCGAAATCAAACTCGTCTAACTCTTCGCATCAGACTCCGCCGCATCAGACCCCGCGAGGCCACCTTCCCCGGAGCGGAGGGTGGCCTCGCTCTTTGAAGGAGGCGCTCTGACCCTCGACGCCTTCGCCGCCGCCGAGATCGCCGCCCGCGCGATGACTCTCGACGAAAGGCTGGAGCTCGATCCGGCGCCTCCGGCCCGCGACGCGGGTGCGCCTCGCGATCCGCGCATGGCGGCGTGGGCGCGGATGGTCGCGGGCGCAAGCGGGGACGGGTTCGCGCGCCGGCTGGCGTGGGACGGTCTGGAGGAAGAGAGGATCTCCGCCACGCTCGTCCGGCCCGTCGCGTTTGCGGGCGGCGGTTTGCCGGGATGGATCTCGACTTTCGCGTCCTATCTGGCCCGGGCGTCCGATCGATCCGGGCGAGACACGCCGCCCGGGCCCGAGCCTGCAGGGACGACCGGCCCCGTCCCGGTTTTTCCGGAGCTCTGGATGCCGCTGGTGCGCGAAGCGCGGCAACGTCTCGCCGCGCGCGCGGGCAGGGAGCTCGACTCGTTCGCGCCGGCGGCACTCTCGACGCTCGAGTCGCTCCTTCTTTTACAGGCGGCGTCGGTAGCCGGCCCTTCGGTGTTCGAAGAGTTCGCGGCGCGGAGAAAGACTCTTCAGCGGCTCGCGCCGGGATTGACAGGGGGGGCCGCGGGGACGTACGCGACGTTCGTCGAGGCGCTCCTCTCGGGCGGGCTTCTGGGGTTTTTCCGAGAGCACGCCGTGCTGGCGAGGCAGCTCGCGATCCTCCTCGAGACCTGGGTCGACTCCACGGCGGAGCTCGCGCGGCGCCTGTCCGACGATCGCGCGGCTCTGTCCGAGGTGTTCGGCGCGCACGGTCCCGTCATCGAGGTCCGGCCCTCCCTCTCCGACCGGCACGGGGGAGGCCGCACGGTGAGCATTCTGCGGTTCGCGAGCGGAGCGTCGGTCGTTTACAAGCCGCGGGATCCCGGCGTCGAAGCGGCGTGGAACCGTTTTCTCCGCGCGTGGCGTCCGGGAGACCCGTCCCTGCGCCTCCCGTCCGTCACCTCTATCGAGCGCGCCGGATACGGCTACTTCGAGCTGATCGACACCGGGAATCTCGAGGACGAGAACGCCGCCCGGAGCTACGTTCGCCGCTCGGGGGCGCTCCTCTGCCTCGCGTGGCTTCTCGGGCTCGACGATCTTCACGTCGAAAATGTGATCGGTTCCGCGGACGGACCCGTTGTCGTCGATGCCGAGTCCGCGCTCCAGCCGGAGTTTGCCTCCAGCGTGGAAAGCGGCTCGGGAGCCGTGGCGCGGTTTGCGCGCGGCTGGCGGGAGTCCGCGCTTCGATCCGGGCTTCTGACGACGGCTCGGGTCGGACCGACGGGGACGGCGGCGGAGATTTCGGGACTTCGAGGCGGGGTCCTGCCCCCCTCCGCGCCGCGCGCCGCGTGGTCGCAGCCCAATACGGACGCGATGGAGCGCGGCTTCGCGGCGCCGGCGGCGCCAGAGCCCGCCAACCTGCCGCGCTTTTCGGGCCGCCCGCTTCTGCCGGACGACTTTCCGGAGGACTTCGCGTCGGGGTTCTCGGGGGCATACCGCGCGCTGATCGCGAATCGAGGCGCGGTCTCCGCCGCCCTGGAGGCATTCGCCGGGACGTCCACGCGCATCGTGCTTCGCCCGAGCGAGACGTACGCGCGCCTGCTGCTCGAGCTGTCTGCCCCCGGCCACCTCCGCGACGGCGTCTCGCGAAGTTTCGCGATCGACTCCGTGAACCGCGTCTTCCGCGAGGGCGCGGAGCCGCCGGCGCTCTGGCCCCTGGTGCGCGAAGAACGCGCGGCGCTGGAGAACCTCGACGTGCCGTACTTTCGCGTCGGAGTCCAGGATCTCGAGGTCCCCGTCGCCGGAACCGCGCCGATTGCGGGACGCATTGCCCGGACGGGGAGCGACGCCGTTCGCGTGCGCCTGGACGGACTCTCCGAAGCGGACCTCGCCGCGCAGCTGGCGCGGCTTCGACCCAGGCTCGACGCCGAGCGTCGCCGGCCGGCGAGCGATCCCGGATTCTCCAACGACGAGCTGATGGGGCTGGCATCGTCGCTCGGGCACGAGGTCCGGGACATCCTGGCGGCGTCTGCCGGAGGGGAGAAACGATGGGAGAACGATTCGAGCCTCTACTCCGGTTCGGCGGGGATCGCGATCTTTTTCGCCGCTCTCGCGTCCGCGGCGAGAGACCCGTCGTTCCTGGAGTCCGCTCGCGACCTCTGCGGCGGCCTCGCGCAGCGGTTGGACGCGGACGCGGAGGACGCCGGCCAGGCCCTGACGGGCGCCACTCCAGGCACCGGCGATGGAGCCGGGACGCTCCTCTACGGGCTCGCGACGACTGCGGCGATCTCGCACGACGCCGGCTTTCTCGAGCTCGCGCGACGTGCCGCTTCGCAGTTCACTCCGGCGCGGATCGCGGCGAGCCGCCTCTCGGACGTCGAGGGTGGGATCGCCGGCGCCGCCCTCGGCCTCCTGTCGTTTCACCGCCTGACGTCGGACCCGCAGGCGTTATCCGCCGCGGCGGCATGCGGCGACGCTCTGCTCGCGCGCGCGGTCCCGATCGAAGGCGGGCTCGGCTGGCGATCCGAGGCCGCCTCCGGGGCCTGCCTTGCCGGCTTCGCGCACGGGACGGCAGGGATTGCGCTCGCGTTGACGAGGCTTTCGGCGGCAGGCGCGGGCGACGGTCACCGCTTCGCCGCGGCCGCCGCTCGTGCGCGGCGCTACGAGGAGAGCCTCTTCGACGCGGCGCACCGCAACTGGCCCGTACTGGCGATGGAGCGGGACCGCCCTCCCGTCTTCCTGAGCGCGTGGTGCCACGGCGCGCCCGGAATCGCTCTCTCCCGCGCCGCGATATTCGAAGCGTCGCCGGACGCCGCGGTCGAAAGGGAGCGCGACCGGGCGATGGCCGCCGCGGCCGCGACTGGCTTCCTGTCGACCGATCATCTCTGCTGCGGCAACGCGGGAATCGCCGAAATCCTTCTCGCCGCCGGCGAAATTGCGGCGTGCGGCGACTGGCGCCGGGCGGGGCGGCGCCGTCTCGGGGGGCTTCTGCACGCCGCGATCCCGCGCGGCTCGTTCCGGCTGGAAAACGAACAGTCGGAAGGCCTTTCCGATCCGGGATTCTTCCGAGGGCTGTCCGGACTCGGATACACGCTGTTGCGGTACGCGGTCCCCGGCTCGCTCCCCTCGGTGCTGATGTTCGAAGAATGGCCGCGAAATCCGCGCCGGCTTGACGCGGATCGCGGGCCGATGCTACGTTTTGATCAGTCCATACATTGAAGTTTTTCTCGGAGGGCGCTCGCGTCCGCCGGGCAAAGGAGTCTCGAGATGAACGCGTTGCCCGCGAGGCTTCCGCGCCTGCGCCTGCTCCTCATGGTTCTCCCGATGGTCGCCGCCTGGTCGCGACCGGCCCTGGCAGGCGATCAGCGGGCGGCGGGACCGCCTCCCTCCTACGACCCACCGGCTCTGACTTTTCCGGACAATCGCATTTCGCTGATCGACGCGGTGCGTTTGACGCTCCAGCACGATCCCAACATCAAGCTCTCCGAACAGCAGAGCCGGCTTCAGGAGGGCGTCGCCCAGACGGAAACCGGGCGCTTTGACCTGACCCTCCTCGGAAACATGAACTTTTCGCTCACACAGACGGCGCTGACCCGCTCGCAGGTCATCGCCGAGCAGAAGCGGCGCACCGACATCCAGCGGAGCATCACCGACATCACGACGACGCGCGAGACGGCATCGTCGGCGATCACCGAGTATCAGCGGCTGGCTCTCGACCCGACCGGGTTCCGCCTGACGGACACGGGCGAACAGACGCAGTTCGACGTGCTGAACACGACCATCCGCAACACGACCGATCCCGAGGTCCGGGCGATCTACGAAAACCTGCGGAGGGACCTGATCGCGCGCGGGCTCTCGACCAATCAGCAGGTCTTCAATCAGTCGGTGATCGAGCTGGCGAGCGAAAAACAGAAGCTCGCGGATCTCGGGCCGCTGCCGAAGGAAAACCAGAGCATCGCCGGCAACATCAATCTTCAGCTCATTCAGCCCGCCAGGAACGGCATCACGCCGGGAATCATCGCGAAGGGAAGCTTCGATTCGGACCGCTTCAAGGGGAAGCGAAACCTGGAGCGGTTTGGCGGCAAGGGCGCGGAGGACGTTTACAGCTACTCGGTCGGATTCACGGTCGACGCGCTTCTTCTCCGCGGGCGAGGGATCGACGCGACCGGCGCCCCCGAGCGCGCCGCTTTGATCGACTACGAAGCGAGCGAGCTCTCCTTCAAGCACTCGGCGTCGGTCAGCGTGCTGAACACGATCGCCGCCTACTGGGCGCTCGTCGCCGCGCAGGAGCAGCTCGACATCGCAAACAAGTCCGTGCTGCTCCAGAACCGCAGGGTCGAGGTCACGAACGCGTTGATCTCGGGTGACGAGATTCCCCGCTCCGAGCGAGCCCGGGTGCTCGCGAGTCAGGCGGGGGACCAGGGTCTCGTATTCAACGCGGCCCGCGCGGTGAATGAGGCCCGGGTCAACCTGGCCCGCGCGATGGGGTTGTCCGTTCTCGAGGAAGCGAACGCTCCTCTCGCCTCCGATCCGTTCCCGGGCCCCGCCGACCCGGGCGTTCTCCGAGGGACCGGGCCGGCCGAGCTCATCACGAGCGCGGTGGACCGCCGCTACGACCGCCTCGCCGCGCGGAAGCTCATCGAGTCCGGCGGGGTGCTGCTGCGCCTGGCGGAGACGGATCTGCGCCCTCGGCTCGACCTTCACAGCCAGATCACGGCGGGGACCGTCGCCGAGCGCCGGATCGGAAACACGAGCCACGGCTGGAGCGCGCCGAGCTTTTCCGTGGCGCTCGATTTCGAGAAGCCCTTCGGGAACAACGCGGCGCTCGGTCGCCTCCAGCAGAGAGACGCGACGATGCGGCAGCGCTCGATCACGGCCGTGGATCTCGACCGCAACATCAAGGCGAACGTTGTTCAGATCGTGCGGTCCCTCCAGGAGACCGCCGACCAGGTGCAGAAAGCGCGCGACGCCGTCGAGTTCTACGGCCGGACCATCGATTCGGAAAACGAGATGTTTCGAAGCGGGCAGTCCTCGCTGATCGACACGATCCTGACCCAGCAGCTCCAGACGGGGGCGTTGATCAGCTACGCGCTCGCGCGCCAGCAGTACGCGACTCTTCTCGCGCAGCTGCGGTTCGAAAGCGGGACTCTCGTCAGGGAAGGGCCGCGTGAGGCGCGCATCGAACCGGCCGATCTCGTGACGCTGCCCTTCGCCGGCGGGCCGGCGAAATGAAGCGTTTCCTTTCCGGAGCGCTTCTCCTCCTCCTGGCGGCAGGGATCGCACGCGCCGAGACCCCGTACCGGATCGAGCTTCGGGACAAGCCCGCCGTCATCTCGAGGGACAAGCCGGTCGAGCGCGGAACGATGCTCCTCTTCCACCGCGCGCCGGACGGAGTCCTGACGAGCGTTCCCCGCGAGGACGTCCTCCGGGTCGAGCCTTACCAGGTAAAGGCCGCGGCCCGGACCGCTGCCGCGCCATCGGTGGCCGCCTCTCCGGCGCTTCCGACCGCCGGGCCCGCGACGGCGCCGTCATCGCCCGCCGCCCCCTCGGCGACTCGCCGCGAGACTCCCGCCGCGGGCGCCCCGGCCGCGCCGCGCCGCGCCGCGCCGGTTCCGACGGCCACGCCTCGTCCCGCCGCGTCGGCCACGACACCACGCGTCTCCGTCGCCCCCGGAGGAAAGATCATCGCCACGCCGAAGAGCGCCTCTCCAAACGGAAGCGTCACTCCCGGGGGGAAAGCCGCCGTGGCTCCGACGCCGGGACCAGGCGCGCGGCGGATGGTCTCGGGCAAGCCGGGTGCGCAGCCGCGCCGGCGCGCCGGGCAGCCGTCCGCGCCCGCAGCCGGAGACGCGGCGTTTTCGCAGTTCGGTCCGCCCTCTCCGCCGAGCGGCCCTTTCGCGCCGCCCGAGCCGACCATCGAACGGATCCGTTTGACGGAAGCCGTTCGCAAGACTCTGGACCTCCAGCCGCAGATCCAGCTCGCGCGGCAGGACGTCGCGCTGCGCTTCGGCCTCTACCAGGAGGCGCTCGGTTTCTTCGACAACGCCCTGGTGTTCATGCCGTCGTACGACCGCGCGATCGGGTTCCTGCTGCGGGGGCCCCTGACGCCCGAGGTCCAGCGCCGGTACGCGCTGAAGACTCTCGGCGACGTGCTCGCCCAGGTGGCGACGGACATCGAGACGTCCCTCGCGCAGGGCAAGGCGAATTCCTACAAGTATTTCGGACCGTGCTCCGGGTCGACGTTCACCGTGAACGGAGTGACGATCTGCCTGGACGTCAGCGGCACGAACATCCAGCCGACCGTCGTTCAGGGCGCGCTCGCGCGCCGGAACTTCGAAGACCTGCTCGCCGCGCTCGCCGCCAACGACCCGAACGCGGCGGAGCGCGCTGACATCCAGGCGGCGCAGAAGCGCTATCAGGATTTCTACGCCGATCTGCTCACCCGGTTTGACGCGGGCGCGCGGCAGGTCTCCGGGCGCGCCTACGAGTCGCTCGCGCGGCTCGGACCTCTGCCGCGCAACGACATCCGCGACACTCTGACGCTCGATCTCCGATACGACATTCCGCTTCGCAACGGCCTGATTTTTTCTCCGATCATCCTCGCCCAGGGCCTGCGCAACAATTTCGAGGGAAAGAACGACACGGCGGCGTTCGGCGGCCGCGGGATCCCGACCAGCTACACGGCCGTGCTCGGCTTCTCCGTCGACGCCCCGCTTCTGCGCGGCTTCGGCTACGCCTCGACGGAAGCGGCGCTGAAGGCCGCGAAACTGAATTACGAAGCCTCGCTGGACTTTCTGGCGCAGATTGCTTCGCAGAGCGTCCGCGACACGCTCCAGGCGTACTGGAGACTCGCGGCGGCGCAGGAGCGTTTCGCGCTGCTCGACCGGTCCGCGGGGGCCCAGGGCCGCATCCACCAGCTCTCCGAGGCGCTCGTGCAGGGAGACGAGATCCCGCGCGCGGAGATCGACCGCGTCCGCGCCCGCCGGGCGGAAGCCGAAGCGGCCGTGGCCGATGCGCGAGGCGCGCTGGCGCTCGCGCGCGTCGATCTCGCCCGCAAGGTCGGGCTCGACGTCAACGAGATGGCCAATGCGCCGCTCGCAGCCGACCCGCTGCCGGACGCTCCGTCCACGGCGCGCCTCGACGAGCAGCCGCTGAAGACGCTCGTCGAGCAGGCGGTCCGCGCCCGGGGAGACGTGAAGTCTCTGCGCGCTCGCGAGACCGCCGCCGAGGTGCTGGTGCGCGCGGCGCGCAGCAACCTCAAGCCGAGCCTCGGCGTCACTCTGCAGGCGGACTACCGGAGCCGTTTCGAAGCGACCAGGACGGACTCGGCAGGAAACGTCAGCGATGTGTCGCGGAGCGTGTTCTATCTCCGAGGCTACAGGAACGCCTTCGGCGGCAAGTACACCGGGCCGAGTTTCCAGGTGAACATGCGGCTGGCCCTTCCTTTCAAGAACAACGCCCAGCGCGGACTGCTCCTCCAGGCGGAGGCGTCCCTCGCGTCGAGCAGCATCGCCGCGCGGGACCTCGAGCGCAACGTGCAGGCGAACACGGTCCAGGCGGAGCGATCGGCGCGCGAATCGGCGCGGGAAGCCGAGCGGCGAAGAGCGGCGGCCGGCTACTACGAAGAGACGATCCGGAATTCGTTCGAGCAGTACCGGGGCGGCGAGATCAGCCTCCTCGACGCGATCCTGACCGAGCGCGATCTGACGTCCGCCCTCCTCGACTCGGTCTCCTCCCGGCAGACCTTTGCGTCCGACGTGACCCGGCTGCGGTTCGAGACGGGAACCCTTCTGCCGTACAGCCGGACGGATCGAGACGTGACGTTTGGAGAAGTGGACCCTCGGATCTACGAGCTGTCGGGCACCCGATAGGGATTCCGACGATTTCGATCGCGAGCGGCGCGGAAGGGGCTACCATCGTCCGCACAGATCGGGGGCAGATTCCATGGGCATAGGTGAAGGGCTTTTCCGGAAGAGCGCGCTCGAAAAGCTGTCCTCGCCCGAGCAACTCGACGTCATGATGCGCGTCACCTCCCCGACGGGGTGGATCGCGCTGATCGGGACGGCAATCATCCTCGCGTTCGTGGTCGTGTGGAGCATCGTCGGGTCGATCGGCATCCGCGTCGACGGACAGGGAATGCTGATCCGGGGCGCGGCCGTGTACGACGTCAGCTCCGGCGCCGCGGGGCGCATCGAGCAGGTGATGGTTTCCGCCGGCGACCGGATCAAGAAGGGCCAGGCGGTCGCGAAGATCGCCCAGCCCGAGCTGACCCTGAAGATCTCGAACACGAAGGCGGGCCTCGCGCAGCTCGAGGAGCAGAAGGCAGCCTCCGGCCAGCGGGGAAGCTCGATCGTCGTCCAGTATCAGGCGCAGGCGCGCGCGCTGCGCGACAAGGCCGGGGTCCAGCAGAAGCTCGTAGCGCGCGGACTCCTGACGAACGGGACCCTGCTGCGCACGCAGGAGCAGCTCGCGTCCACGGAAGCGCTCATCTCCCAGAACAAGGATTCGCAATCCGGACAGGTGATCCGCGTGGAGGACCTGAGGCGCCAGTTAAAAGAGCTCGAAGAGCAGCTCGCCTCTTCGACCGACGTGCGAAGCCCCTACGACGGCCGCGTGCTCGAGGTGACGAGCTCGGCAGGAAACATGATCACGCCCGGGACGCGCCTGCTCACGCTCGAGCCCCTCGACGCGCCGCTCGAGACCGTCATCTACATTCCTGCCGGAGAGGGAAAGAAGGTGCGGCCGGGGATGCAGGTGCGCATCTCCCCCACGACCGTGAAGGCGGAGGAATACGGGTTTCTCGTCGGGAAAGTGAAGTCGGTCTCCGAGTTCCCGGTGACCCCCGAGGGACTGAGAAAGGTCCTGCGCAACGACAAGCTCGTCGAGACTCTCATGGGGAAGAGCGCGCCAATCGAAGCGGTCGCGGCCTTGATCCCGGACAAGTCCACTCCGTCGGGCTACCGGTGGTCGTCGTCGAAGGGCCCTCCCACGCAGGTGAACAGCGGCACGCTCGCGACCGCGTCGGTCGTCGTCGAGAGCCGGTCGCCGATCTCCTACGTGCTGCCGGTCGTCAAGAGGTCCTTCGGCGGGGGTTAACTCAGTGGAAGCCCAGAAGCAGCCCGAAACCGACGAAGCGCCCGCCACTCCGAAATCGCCGCAGCACCGGCGGGTCAAGACGCCGACCATCCTCCAGATGGAGGCCGTCGAATGCGGAGCCGCCGCCCTGGCGATGATCCTGTCCTACTACGGGAAGGTCGTCCCGCTCGAAGAACTGCGAGTCGCGTGCGGCGTGTCGCGTGACGGCAGCAAGGCGAGCAACATCATGAAGGCCGCCCGGAAGTACGGCCTCGTCGCCAAGGGATTCAAGTACGAGCTGGACGACCTCTACACCCAGAAGTATCCGGTGATCCTGTTCTGGAACTTCAACCACTTCCTCGTTCTCGAGGGGTTCGGAAGCAAGGGCAAGGTCTTCCTGAAGGACCCGGCCCAGGGTCCGCGAGTCGTAACGATGGAAGACGTCGACGCCTCCTTCTCCGGCGTCGTCCTCACGTTCGAGCCGGGGCCCGAGTTCGTCAAAGGCGGAGAGAAGCCGAGCATGGGCGCGGCACTGCGGCGCCGGCTGCAGGGATCCGAGGCCGCGCTGCTCTTCGTCTTTCTCTGCGGGGTCGCCCTCGTGATCCCGGGGCTGATCGTGCCCACGTTCGCGCGGATCTTCATCGACGAGTACCTCGTCTCGAACCGCTCCGCGATCCTGAAGTCCCTGCTGATCGGCATGGCCGGCACGGCCGTCATCCGGATGATCCTCACGTGGCTTCAGGACTATTACCTCCTGCGTCTCGAGACCAAGCTCGCGTTGAAGACCTCGAGCCAGTTCTTCCACCACGTGCTGCGCCTCCCGGTGTCCTATTTTTCGCAGCGCTACGCCGGCGAGATCGGAGGCCGCGTTCTCATCAACGACAAGGTCGCGCACCTGGTCTCGGGGAAGCTCGCGACCACCGCGCTCGACTGCGTCCTCATCCTGTTTTACGCGGCCCTGATGTTCGTCTACGACGTGACGCTGACTCTCGTGGTGATCCTCGTTTCGGCACTGAACATCGTCGCGGTGAAGATCGTCTCGCGCAAGCGCGTCGACGCGAGCCGCCGGCTCACGCAGGACCACGGGAAGCTGATGGGCACGGCGATGAACGGCCTGAAGATGATCGAGACACTGAAGGCGACCGGCGGCGAGACGGAGTTCTTCGGCCGCTGGTCCGGCTATCAGGCGAAGGCGCTGAAGGCGGACCAGACCCTCGGAATCCTGGGAGAGGCCGTCGGGGTCGTCCCGCCGCTCGTCAACACGCTCACGACCACGCTGGTCCTTCTGATCGGCGGCCTGAAGGTGATGAACGGCCAGCTCACGGTCGGGATGCTCGTTGCGTACCAGACCCTCGTCGGAAGCTTCACCCGCCCCTTGAACTCCTTCGTCTCGTTCGGGGGGAGCCTCCAGGAGCTCGAGGCGGACATGAACCGCCTGGACGATGTGCTCCGCTATCCGCAGGACGCGCTCTACACGCGCGAGAAGGAACAGGAGAAGGACGACCGGGCGGTGCTGAAGCTGACCGGGCACGTCGAGCTGCGCAACGTGACGTTCGGCTACAGCCCGCTCGAGAAGCCGCTGATCGAGAACTTCAACCTGGTGATCAAGCCGGGACAGCGGGTCGCGCTCGTCGGAATGAGCGGCAGCGGCAAATCGACCGTCGCGAAGGTTGTCTCGGGGCTCTACGAGCCGTGGGAAGGGGAGGTCCTGTTCGACGGCATCCCCCGCAAGAAGCTGTCGCAGCGCCTGATCTCCAACTCGGTCGGGCTCGTCGATCAGGACATCTTCCTGTTCTCCGGGACTGTGCGCGAGAACGTGTCGATGTGGGACTCGACGATTCCCACGAGCACGGTCTCCCGCGCGTGCCGCGACGCCGAGATCCACGAGGTCATCGAGGGACGCGAGGGCGGCTACGGCGCGCCGGTCGAGGAGGGCGGCGGGAACTTCTCCGGCGGGCAGCGGCAGCGTCTCGAGATCGCGCGCGCCCTTTCTCTCGGGCCGACGATCCTTCTCTTAGACGAGGCGACGAGCGCGCTCGACCCGAGCACGGAGGCGACCATAGACGACGCGCTCCGCCGGCGCGGCTGCACCTGCATCATCATCGCGCACCGGCTGTCGACTATCCGCGACGCCGACGAGATCGTCATCATGGATCGCGGGAAGATCGTCCAGCGCGGGACCCACGACGGGATGAAAGACGTCGAGGGTTTCTACAAATACCTGATCGCGGCGCACTGAGATGAGCAGCGAGGCGGACCTCGAAGCCACCCAGATCATCCGGCTGCGGCCCGTGGCCACCGGCGGCGGTTTTCGTCTCCGTGCGGTCGAGGGCGGCGCCGGGACGATTGGACAGGAGTTCAGCGTGGAGAAGAGCTGCGTCATCGGGCGAGTGGACACGGACGTCGTGGTCCCGGACCCGAGTGTGTCGCGCCGGCATGCGAAGGTCGAGAAGACGGCGACGGGCTACCTGCTGACCGACCTTCAGAGCGCGAACGGGACGTGGATCGGAGACCAGCGGATCCAGCAGGCGCCGCTCGACCACCTCGACCGGTTCCGCGTGGGCGGCACGGTCCTCGAGTTCTTCCGCGACGACGAGCCCGAGGGCGACGACCTCGACCTCGTGCAGACCGCGCAGATTCCCCGGCGCGAAATGCTCGAGAGCATCCGGCTGGCGCTGTCGGTGCGTCTCGAAGACGAAGGGGAGCCGATCCCCGTCGCGGGGAACCAGCCGTTTCTCATCGACAACCCGGACGCGATGTGGATCGTCGAGGAGGGCCGTCTCGAGATCTTCACGGTTCCCATTCAGAACGGAGAGGCCGCAGGCGCTCGCACGCATTTCGTCAGCGTCGAAACGGGCCAGGCGCTCTTCGGAATGGACTTCGCGGGCTACGGCCTCGGTTCCGGCTTTCTCGCCGCGGGCAAGACCGGAACGAAGCTGCGGATGCTCCAGAGGAGCCGTCTGGCGGAGCTCGCCGGCTCGGGGAAGCACGCCGGGCGCATTCAGACGCTGGTCGAGACGTGGGTCACCGGCCTCTCGAAATCGCTCGTGCGCGATCTGCCCCCGGGACCCTCCGCGGTCGACCTGACCGACGGGGAAGCGGCGACGCTCCCGTTCCAGGGTCGCGCGCGGGCGCAGAAGGGGGTCGTCTGGGTGGAGATCCGAGGCGGCGCGCTCCTGTTCGTGAGCCTCTCCGAAGTCCTGCCCGGCGCGGGGGCGATCCTCTTTCCAGTCACGCGGGACACGTGGATCGAGTCGTCGGTCGAAGGGCTGTCCTTCACGCCGCGCTCGGGCGCCGCGGTGCTCGACCGGCCGGAGCTGTGGCGCGGCCTCGACGCGTTCCACCAGGCGCTCTGCGAGTGCGAGTTCCTGAACAAACGACTCGCCTCGGTCGACGAATTCAACCGGCAGAAGTTCAAGTCGGAGAACCTCAACGCGGCGCGCGAAGCCGCTTACAAGGACATTGGAGCGGTTCTCGCGAGCGGGGCCGGGAAGGGAAAAACGCGCGCGGCGTTTGGCGAAGCGGAGCCCGTCTTCCAGGCGTGCCGGGCGGTGTGCGAGGAGCTCGGGATGGATGCGCGCAAGCCGGCGGAAACGACGGCCGAGCGCAGCTTCGAGGATCACCTCCACGCGGTCGCCACCCTGTCCCGCTTCCGCACGCGCCTGGTGGCGCTGAGAGACAACTGGTGGGAGCAGGATCAGGGCCCGATCCTGGCGCGCAGCGAAGAGACGAAGGATCCGGTTGCTCTGCTTCCGACCGGGCCGACCGCCTACGACTGGGTGGACGGCAAGACGGGGGCCCGCCGGCCGATGACGGCGGAGCTCGCGACGAAGCTGCAGCCGTTCGGCTGGGTCTTCTACCGCCGCTTTCCCGACGGGCTCCTGACGGTCAAGCACGTCCTGAAGTTCGGGATGCGCGGCCTCGGTCGCGAGTTCATCACGCTGGCACTGATGGGCGCCGGAATGGGAATTCTGGCGGCGATGACCCCTTACTTCACGGGCAGGCTGTTCGACACCGCGATCCCGCAGGCGGAGCGCGGCATGCTCGTGCAGTTCTGCCTCGCTCTCGTGATCGGCGCGCTGGCGTCGATCGCCTTCAAACTGACGCAGAGCATCGCCGTGCTCCGCGTCCAGGGAAAGATGGACTACTCGGTGCAGGCGGCGATGTGGGACCGCCTGCTGGATCTCCCGTCCACATTCTTCCGGAAGTACTCCTCGGGAGACCTCGCCGACCGGGCGCAGGGAATCGACGCGATCCGGCACTTGCTCGCGGGCGCGGGCGTGAGCGCGATCCTCGGAGCGA
Source organism: Acidobacteriota bacterium (assembly GCA_039931865.1). Classification (GTDB taxonomy): domain Bacteria; phylum Acidobacteriota; class Thermoanaerobaculia; order UBA5066; family Gp7-AA6; genus JALYUA01. The sequence goes on from JBDTRB010000017.1 coordinate 23,787, forward strand.
TGTCGTCGATCTTCTACGTCGCGCTGATGCTCACCTACAGCCTGCCGCTCGCGCTTCTCGGGATCGGGCTGACGATCGTTTTCGTCACGTTCACGACGGTCGCCAACTACCTCCAGCTGCGATATCAGCGGGACCAGCTCACGATGAAAGGGCGGATCACGGGGCTCGTCCTCCAGCTCATCTCCGGCGTTGGAAAGCTCCGCGTGTCGGGGGCCGAGGACCATGGCTTCCGCGTGTGGGCGAAGGAGTTTTCCGACCAGCGGCGGCTCGCGTTCAAGGCCGGGCAGATCCAGAACACGGTGTCCGTCTTCAATTCCGCGTACCCGATCTTCTCGTCGATGGCCATCTTCTTCACGCTCGTGAGCGTGCAGACGGCGGCGGCGGCGAAGGGAATCCCGTCCAGCATCTCGACCGGGCAGTTCATCGGCTTCTCGACCGCGTTCGCCCTGTTCCTCGTGGCGATGCAGTCGCTCTCCGACGCCTCGCTCGGCATGCTGAAAGCCGTCCCGATCTGGGAGCGCTTGAAGCCGATCTTAACGACCCCGCCCGAGATCGACGACACGAAGACGGCGCCGGGGGCCTTGAAAGGCGAGATCGAGATCTCCCACGTGTGGTTCCGCTACATCGAGGACGGACCGTGGATCCTGCAGGACGTCTCGCTCAAGATCGAGCCCGGAGAGTTCGTGGCGTTCGTCGGGGGCTCCGGGTCCGGGAAGTCGACGCTCATGCGGCTGATGCTCGGATTCGAGACCGCGGAAAAGGGCGGGATCTACTTCGACGGGCAGGACCTGGCCACACTCGACACCCGCCTCGTTCGCCAGCAGCTCGGCGTCGTCCTGCAGGACAATCGTGTTCTCCCTTCGGACATCTATCGGAACATTGTCGGAACGTCCTCGCGGACGATCGACGAGGCGTGGGAAGCGGCGGAAGCGGCCGGGTTCGCCGAAGACATCCGTGAAATGCCGATGCAGATGCACACCTACGTCAGCGAAGGCGGCGGCGGGTTCTCGGGCGGGCAGAAGCAGCGCCTGATGATCGCGCGAGCGATCGTCAACAAGCCGAAGATCCTCTTTCTGGACGAGGCGACGAGCGCGCTCGACAACAAGACCCAGGCGACCGTCACCCAGAGCATGGACAAGATGAACTCGACCCGGATCTGCATCGCGCACCGCCTGTCCACGATCGCCAACGCGGATCGCATCTGCTATCTGCAGAACGGCGTAGTCGCGGAGGTCGGCTCCTACGACGAGCTGATGAAGAAGAACGGACTCTTCGCGGAGCTCGCGCGCCGCCAGCAGGTTTAGCAGGCTGCTGAAAAAGGGTGTGGGATGGCGTTGCGAGCGCCGCCGCAAACCGCAGGGTGGACAGGCTTTTGCTCGCGTCCTTAAGAAGGCGATCTGAAGTGCCGAGATGGTGAGTGGATGAGAAACGCAACTCGATACCAAATGCAAAAGCCTGGACACGACGCCCGCAGGCTTTTTTCAGCAGCCTGTTAGGGCGGCGCGGAAAGGGCGGCGTTGAGCGGCGTCTCCGATCTCTCTTTCTCCCTTCCCTCGCGCGGGAAGTGGCTCGCCTCGCTCGGCGCGTCTCCGGAGGTGATCGAGGAGCTCCTCGCCTACGACACGCCCCTCTTTTCCGCGGAACGAGCGGCGCGCGCGGTCGCGTTCGACGGCGCCGCGGAGCCGCATCTCGAGGCGTGGACCCGTTACGCGGAGGAAGCCCGCTCGGCCGGGGCGATCCCCGCGCTTTCGGCCCGGTTCGCGCAGCTTCTCTTTCCGGTCCGCGAGGGCGTCAGCGCGACGGAGTCGTACCGGCGCGCGACGCGCCAGGGAGTCCGTCCCGACGGCGATCGAGAGGCGTCCGGGATCGCGCTCGCCGCTCCCGACCGGGTGACGCTCGAAATCGCGCGGACTTCCACGGGTCCCGTGCCCGTCCTCGTCGCCGCGGAGCGCGCCGACTTCGAGACGCTGGTGCGCGCTTTCTCCGCGCGCAACGAGCCGGTCGCCGTCCCTGACTCGATGGGCGCGTGCATCGTCAACGGTTTGAACAACTGGGACCGGCTCCACGAATACCGGAAGCGGTGGCAGGCGGCAAACGTCTTCGGCGACTGGTCCGTCGAGTTCGCTTCGGTTGCGGGCCGCCGGGAGCTCTACGAGGACCGGTTTCTCATTCTTTCGGTCGGCCCATACAGCGGGGTGCCGGCGGCCCGGGCGGGCTTTCCGGAGCCGGAGTGGATCGAGATCTCGGGGCGCATCCGAAAGGCGCACGAGGCGACGCACTACGCGACGTTTCGCCTGGCCGGTGCGATGCGCAATAACCTCTTGGACGAGCTGATCGCCGACTATGTCGGTCTGATCGCCGCGTTTGGCGAGTATCGGCTCGACCTGGGGCTTCTCTTTTTCGGTCTCGAGGATTTTCCGAGATACAGGGAGGGAGGCCGGCTGCAGAACTACCGGGGGACCCCGCCCCTCTCGGAGGCCGCGCTCTCGATCGCGGCGCGGCTCGTCCGCGACGCGGCGGTCAACCTCGCGAAACTCGAGAGCTCGCAGCCGATGGGGGCCGGCGAGTCCGATGTGCGGGAACGGGTGACGGCCCTGGGCGCGATGTCGCTCGACGAGCTCGCCGCCGCGGGCCCCGATCTCCCGGAGCGCCTCGCGGCCGTTCGGCGAGCCGGCGGCGTCCCGGTCCGATGAGGCGCCCGGCGCGCGCGTTCCGGCTGCGGCTGCCCGCGACCGAAGTGGGCCGCGGGCGCGCGGCGGAGCGGTTCGAGCGGTTCGCGGCCGAGGAGCGGATTCCCCCGCGCGCCTGCACGGACGTCCTCATCGTTCTGGACGAGATCCTCGCAAACATCGGGCGCCACGCCTGGAAGAAAGCTGCGGGAAAACGGATCGGCTTCGCGGCGAAGGCGGAGGCAGGCGTCCTCGAGCTCCGCTTCACCGACGACGGGCGCCCTTTCGACGTGCTCGGGCGTCCCGACCCGGACACCGCGGCCCCGCTGGAGCTTCGGCCGGTCGGCGGCCTCGGAATCCTGCTCATCAAGAGGCTGACCGACACGCAGACGTACGAGCGCGTCCGCGGACGCAACCGGCTGGTGCTCCGGAAGAGGATCGGCCGAAGCGGTGAGTCTCCGGCCCGCTGAGGCCCTTACGCGCGATACGTCAGCTTCTGCATCCCGATCAGGATCACGTCCCCTTCCGCGAGCAAGTGCTCCTTGACGCGTTTCCCGTTGACGAAGATGCCGTTCGGCGAACCCATGTCGATCACCGAGTAGCCGTCCGGCCCGAACGCGATGTCCGCATGGTGCCGCGAGACTTCGCTCTGAGAAAGGCAGAGGTCGCTCTTCGGCGATCTACCGATCGAGGTGACGCCGGGAGAGAGGACGTGCTCGCGGCTTTTCGCGCCTTCCGTCGGGATGATGAGCCGCGGGCGCGGGAGCGCTTTCGTCGCCCCCGGCGGGCCGGCCGGCGGCGGCGCGGGGCTCGTCGGAAGTGCCGGTGCGGAGAGAGGCCGCGATGTGGCCTGCGCGGGCCGCGCGTCGATGCGGGTCGCGTCCGCTGAATCCGCCGGCGCGGGCTTTGGGCCGCCCCCCGGGCCGATCACGGTCGCGTTGCCGGCCTCGGAGGGGGCGTCGGCTTGCGTCACCCGCAGCGCCTCGGAGGGCGTTTCGCGCGGCTTCGACGGGATGGAGAGGGAGGGCGCCGAACGGATCGCGGTCGCATCGCCGCCCGGCGGTGGAGCGGTCGCCGCAGCCGCGGGCGCGGGAGCCGTGGCGCGCGACTGCGGTGCCGGCGGGGCGTTCGAGGCGGGAGTCGTGGACCGGGCGTTCATCGCCGACATCGCGGGCGCGGCGGGAGCCGCCGGCGCTTCGTCCGCCGGAGTCTCGAGATCCTTCTCCGAATGGAACGCGGCGACGAATTCCCGGCCGATCGCGTCGACCCGTTCGAGCTCGCTCTTCCTGTCTGCGAGCCGCTGATCGCATTCACGGAGACGTTCCTCGAACTGCCCGGCCGCGTACTCCCCGAGGTCGCGGCGGAACTCGAGCTCTTCCTTTTCGAGCGCGACCTCTTCGAGAGACGCCTCGACGGCCCCCCGGATTCCCCGGAGCTTCCGATACTCGGCGCGTGCGCGGTCCTGCAGGGGCCGGGATTCTTTCTGGAACGCGGCCTGGCGCGACTGGTAGTCCTCGCGTACGCGCGTGAAGACCTTCGCGGAAACCTTCTGCTTCCCGGCTTCCATTCTGGCGAGCCGCTCGGAGAGGAGCTCTTCCTCTTTTTTGATTCTCGCGAGGTCCGCGATCATCGAAGCGTCGATCTGGCCCAGGTCTTCGCGCATGAACGCTCTCTTTCGGATTGAGGAAAGATCCTAGATCCTACTATTGCGCCCGCGCCGGCCGGAAGGAAGGGCGGCGCCCCGTTATAATCCGTCTCGCCCGAAACGATCGACTCGGAGCTCCCGACAGGCCAGATGCCCACTTTCCTCGCGAAAAAGAGCGGCCGGAAGTACGAGTTTTCCACCGACGTCGAGATCGGGCGCGGGCTCGAAACCGGTCTGTCGATCGAAGACCCGACGATTTCCCGGCGGCACGCGGCGCTGAAACGGCAGGACTCCGAATGGTGGATCCGGGACCTGGGAAGCCAGAACGGCACGGGGGTGAACGGGCGGTCGGTCACGCGTCCGACCCGCCTCCACGAGGGCGACCTCGTCCGGCTGGGCGAGGTTTTTCTCGAATTCCATCGCGGGACGAAGGGGCGGCCGGCGGCTGGGAGGGTCTCGGTCGTGACTCTCACGGATCTCGCCCAGTCGGTGATCCGGAGCCTGCCGGTCGTCGATCCCGAGAGCGCGTGGGCTGTCGGGCCCGAAAAAGACGCGGGTGCGCTCGCCCGGGCACGGCGGAAGGTGAAGGTCCTGTCGAGCATCGCGACGGCCATCTCGGAGACCGTCGACGAGGACGCGATGTTCCGCGCCGTGCTCGAAAAGCTCTTCGACGTCTTCCCGCAGGCGGAACGGGGCTTTGTCATGGTCCGCGAGACGGAGGAGGGGGACCTGCACTCCCGCGCCGTCCGGACGAGGTCCGGACAGCGGTCGGAGATCAGCGTCAGCCGGACGATCGTTTCGGAAGCGCTCACGACGCGCCGCGGGGTGCTGACCCTGGATGCGTCGAGCGACGACCGTTTCGGGATTCAGAAGAGCATCCGCCTCATCGGAATCCGTTCGGCGCTCTGCGTTCCGCTCATCGCGCGCGAACGGATCTACGGGATCGTCGGTCTCGACTCGAAGCACGAGCGCGGCGCCTTCGACGAGGAGGACCTCTCTCTTCTCGTCGGAGTGGCGGGGCAGACCGCGCTCGCGATCGCGAACGTTCGCCTCCACCAGGAGATCCTCGACCGCGAGCTGCTCGACCAGGACCTCGCCCTCGCCAAGCGGATCCAGGCCGGCTTTCTGCCGAAGGCGCTGCCGCGGCGGGACGGGTTCGACTTTCGCGCGCAATACCAGTCGGCGCTCGAGGTCGGAGGTGACTACTACGATTTCCTGGAGCTTCCCGGCGGCCAGCTCGGGATCGCCGTCGGCGACGTCTCGGGAAAGGGCGTGTCCGCCGCGCTCTACATGGTGAAGGTACGGGGGGAGATCCGCTACCACTCGGCGGGGCGGACCGATCCAGCGGAGATCCTCTCGCGCGTGAACGCCGCGATCTGCCGGGATCCCGCGGACGAAGGGATGTTCGTGACGGCGGTCCTGATCGTTCTCGACCCGGTGTGGCGCCGGCTCGTCGTCGCGAGCGCGGGTCACATGCCTCCGATCCTGCGGCACGCCGATGGCCGCATCGCGGCGCTCGAGACGCCGCGTAATGCGCCGCTCGGCGCCCGCGACGACGCCGAGTTTCCTTCCGGCGCGTTCGATCTCGATCCGGGGGACACCGTCGTGGTGTACACGGACGGGATCTCCGAGGCGACCGGGAAAGGAAAGCAGCTCTTCGGCGACGAACGCCTGAAGGCCGCGATTCAATCCGCCGGGAGCACCCCGGAGGCTGTGCTCGCGGCTGTGCTCGCGGCGGTCGCTCGATTCACGAAAGGCGAGCCGCAGAGCGATGACCTCACGCTCCTCGCGTTCGGGGCGGTCGGACCGACAGGGCCCCGACCCGGACCGACGGTGCCGGTCGCAAGGGTTTAGGCGGGCACGCGATTCCTATCTGGGAAGCCGGGGTCGTGAAGGGTGAGGGGTCAGGGGTGAGGCGGACGGGAGCCGTGCCCGTGAGGGCCAAGCGGATTCGCTCTCCCCCTCGGGGTTGCCGGCGCTTGCCCTACTTCTTCTTCTCGGGAGCCGATTTCAGGATCGCCGCGGCCCGGTCCAGGATCTCGGAAGACGCCTTGCCCACCGGGGCTGCGGCTTTCCGAACCCCGAGGACTCGCGCGGCCTGTTCCAGGATCTTTGGCGAGGCATTGCGCTTCCCGGCCTCCTGGATCGCCGCGTCGATCGAGGGAGCGAGCGTGAAGAAGGAAGCGAAACCGGAGACGTCGAGAACCTGACGGACGGAGTCGTTGACCGCCGAAAGCGCCAGGGCCCCTTCTCCGGACTTGACCTTCTTCGCGAGCATCAAGAGGACTCGAAGCCCCGCGCTGCTGACGAATTCGATGTCCTTGAAGTCGATGACGAACTGTCGCGCTCCGGCGCTCAAGTGCTCGATCACCTTCTGCTCGAAGAGATGCGAGGTCTTCGTCTCGAGCCGCCCGACGAGCTCGAGCACCACGAAGCCGTCGCGCTGACTCTCGCGGATCTCCATCCGCTATCCGGCCTGAAAGACCATTTCGATGTCGCCGAAACGAACGCGGTCTCCGGCGCGGAGCGCGACGGGGACGCCGGTCTCGAGGCGAGTGCCATTTAAGAACGTGCCGTTCGGCGTGCCGATCTCCTCGCTCAGGAGAAATTTACCCGCGTCCCGGACGATCCGGGCGTGGCGCCGGCTCGTCAGCTTGCTGGTGTCGACCGAGGTCAGGTCGATGTCCGGATGAACGCCCGTCACCGCGTCGAAGCGCCCGACCTTGATCTCGTCCTTCGCCGGGAGCTCGAATCGGGCCCCGCTCGCGACCGCCAGAAGCGCTTCCAGGGCGGGCGCGGTCGAGGCCGCCGGCGGGGCGGGCGCGCTCGCGGCGTGAGGGTCCGTCTTCAGGGGCGTCGCTGAGACCGGTGCCGCGGCGGCTGATGCCGGCTCCCGAGCGGGCGGCGCGGCCTCTTCCGCCGGCGGTCGCACGATCTCGGGATTCGCGGACGCCTGCCGCAGCCGCGCGGAGAGCTTTCGCAGCATCCGGACCGCGATCTCCGGGTACTCGCGCAGCATCCGGTCGAACGTGGCCGCGTCGATCCGGAGCAGGCGGCACGCCGTCAGCGCGCGGACGGTGGCCCCGCGCGGCTGGTCGTCTAAGATCGCCATCTCTCCGAAAAAGTCTCCGGCTTCGAGCACGCCGAGCTGCCGTTCGTTTCCGGACTCGCCGTGGACGACTTCGACGCGGCCCTGCTCGACGATGTACATCTCGCGACCCGTGTCGCCCTCCCGCAGGATCGTCTCCCCGGCGGCGGCGTCGAAGGCCCCGGGCTTCTCGGAAGTCATCGGCGGACTCCGCGAAATCTCTGTCCGGCGGCCTCGGTCTGCATGGGGCGAAGTTTACAGGAGGGTCTCAGGAACAAACCGAGGACCCGTCCGATCGCCGAATCTACTCGTCCCAGGCGGCCGACGCGAGCAGGTAGGCGCCGCACGCCGCCGCGCCGTCATACGCCACCAGGACGCGCATCGCCGTCCAGGGCACGTCGCCTCGTGAAGCGGCCACGGTCGCCGCGATCGCGGACAGGAGGAGGGGAGCGACGATCGGGAAGGAGATCAACACGAACAGGACGCTCTTGTGGGACGCGCGCGCCACGAGCGCCGAGAGGAAGGTCGAGACGATTGACAAGCCGAGCCCCGCGAGCAGAAGCACTCCGCACATCGCCCCCGGAGCCGCGATCCGCCACCCGAGGAGCAGCGCGAAGGCCGGGGCGGTGACGAGCGCGATCGCCGCGAAGAGGAAAAAATTGAACAGTGTCTTTCCGGCGAGGATCGGAGCGGCGGGGGAGACGAGACGGAGCGCCGTGGCGGTCCCGCTCTCTTCTTCGCGGACGAACGCCCGCGGAAGGCCGGTGGCGGCGGAGAAGAAAAGCACCACCCACAGGAGCGCCGAGCACACCGTCTCGCGGGCGTCCGGCGGCACTCCGAACGGACCGATCGCAAACGAGACCAGGGTCAGGCAGGCGGCCGCGAAAAAGAGCACGGATGCGCTGGCGACGCGCCGCCGCAGCTCCACGGCGGCGTCCTTCGCGCAGACGGCCCACGTGCGCGCGAGAAAGGACGAGCTCCCGGCGTCGCTCATGGAGCGGGCGGCGGAAGGACGATCATCTGATCGGCCCTTTCGAAGTCGCGTGGATCGTTCGACGCCAGGAGAACGGGCCCTGTTGCGCGCCGCTCCTCGATCGTCCTGGAAACCACGGCCCGGCCTTCCGCGTCGAGTCCGATCATCGGTTCGTCCAGGAGCAGGATCGGGGCGTCGAACAGGGTGGCAAACGCCATCCGCAGGCGTTGTTTCATGCCGGTGGAAAATGCGCCCACCCCGCGGCCGGCCGCCGGCGCGAGTCCCACGCGCGCGAGCCGGTCGCGGATTTCGGCCGCGGGCGCGGGAAGTCCGCCGGCCGCCCGGAAAAACGTCAGGTTCTCCGCCGCCGAGAGATCGTCATAAAACGCGAGGTCAGGCCCCGCCCAGCCCACCGCCCGCCGCCTCGGGTCCCCCGAAAGCTCCCGGCCGTCCGTCTCGACGCGCACCGATCCCGAATCGGGGCGAAGGAGCAACGCGAGGATCTTCAGTAAGGTCGTCTTCCCGCTGCCGTTCTCTCCCGCGACGCCGATGACGCCCCGCTCCGCAAGGAGTGAGATCCCCGAGAAGATGCGGCGCTCCCCCCAGGATCTGGCGAGTCCTTCCGCCCGGATCGTCGTCGGCATTTGAGAAGAGCAGTCTATCGGCGTCCCGGCGAAGAGAAGAACCGTGGTCGCCCGCGAGGAAATCCGCTCTCAGTCGGCGCGATCAGCCTCAGAAAGATGACGCCACGCCTGCCTGCGAGCCCCCTCACCCCGACCGTCTCCTCGAGCGTGGGAGAGGGAGCAGAGCTGCGCTTCCGCGGCTATTGTCGTTACGTCCCGTATTGAAAGGGTAGGTGCCGTTCTATATGATCCGCGCGATCTCATGAATCACTCGATCTCGGCGCCGGAGATGCCCCTCATGAAGGCCGCCGTCCCCGAGACTTTCCAAGGAATCGATGTCGCAACGCCTCCGAAGGCGTCAAGGAGAGAATCGATGCTCAAGCGTTCCCTTCTGCTTCTGCTTCTGCTTCCCGCGCTGACACTTTCTTCGGCCGCCTGCGGCGGTAAGGACGAAGACGCGGACTCGGACGAAGACACGACCCCGGCCGCGAAATCTGCCGCCGCAGCGCCGGCTTCCGCCGGCTCGGGCGCCCCGGCCGCGGCTGCCACGACCGGCGGAGCGACGATCTCCGGCAAGGTGACGTTTGCGGGCGCCAATCCAGCGAAAGAGACCATCAAGATGGAGGCCGACGCGTTCTGCAAGGCGGCCCACAGCGGCCCCGTCTACACCGAGGACGCGGTCGTGAATCCCAACGGGACGCTCGAATGGGTGCTCGTGTACGTCAAGGACGTCCAGGGCAAGTTCCCGGCTCCGGCGACGGCCGTGACGCTCGACCAGCGCGGATGCCAGTACCACCCGCACGTCTTCGGCATCCAGGCCGGCCAGGACCTGAAGATCATCAACAGCGACGGGACCCTCCACAACATCCACGCGCTTCCGAAGGTTAACGCCGAGTTCAACATCGGACAGCCGTTCCCGAAAATGGAGACCGTCAAGAAATTCGACAAGCCGGAGGTCCCCGTCCGGTTCAAGTGCGACGTTCACAAGTGGATGGGCGCATACGCGGGCGTCTTCAGCCACCCCTTCTTCGCGACGACGAGCGACCAGGGCACGTTCGAGATCAAGAACCTCCCGGCCGGCACCTACACGATCGAGGCGTGGCACGAAAAGTACGGCACCCAGACCTCGAGCGTGACCGTCGGCGCCACCGAGACGAAGACGGTCGACTTCGGGTTCAAGGGTTAACGGCTCCCGACTCGCGAGAAACGACGTCGTGAAACCAACGAACGGACTCATCCGCCATCGTGCCGCCCGGAGTTTTCTCCGGACGGCGCTTTTTTCGTGCGCCGCCTTTCTCGCGGCGGCCGCGGCCCGCGCCGCGGAGCTTCCCCGGTGGCTGCAGCTGCCGGAAGGGGTTTCGAGCTACAGCGCCCGCATCGACGGGCTGTTCCGGCTGATCCTCTGGATCACGGGGATCGTCTTCGTGATCGTCGAGGCGATGCTCCTGTTCTTCCTCTTCAAGTACCGGCACCGCGAGGGGAAGAAGGCCACATACACGCACGGCAACAACCGGATCGAGGTGATCTGGACCATCATTCCGGCGCTCATTTGCGTCGTGCTCGCTCTCCTTTCCCGGCGCACCTGGGCGGACATCAAGCAGAACATGCCCGCCAACGCGATGCCGATCGACATCACCGGGGAGCAGTTTTCCTGGACGATCCGCTATCCCGGCGTGGACGGGAAGTTCGGCACCCCGGACGACATCGTCTCGCTGAACCAGCTGCACTTTCCGGTCGGACGTCCCGTGGTCGCGACGCTGCGCTCCAAGGACGTCATCCACTCCTTCTTCCTGCCCGAGTTTCGCGTCAAGCAGGACGCGGTGCCGGGCATGTCGACGCGCATCTGGTTTGATGGCATGAGGACCGGACACTGGGAGATTGCGTGCGCCGAGCTCTGCGGGCTGGGCCACTATCGGATGAAAGGCTTCGTGACCGTCGAGACCAACGAGGAGTTCGCGAAGTGGCTGGCGGACGCGGCGGCGCAGCAGGCGTCCGAGCAGGCGCCGGCCGCGGCCGCCGCGCTGCCCGAAGGCGCTCCGGTCGCCGCCGGGCAGGAGCCTCAAATCCAGTCGACCGGCGGCGCGGCGCCCCCGGAGCCCGGGGCCGCGGCCGTCGCGCCTCCCGCCGGTCCGGTGCCGTCGAAGCCGACGCCTCACCTCAAAACTACGGAGAAACCGAGCTCATGAGCACCGTCGCCGTCGCTCACGAACACGCCCCGGGCGTGCATGCCGCCCCGACCTCGTTCTGGCGGAAGTACATTTTCTCGCTCGACCACAAGGTGATCGGGAAGCAGTACCTCTTCTACGCGCTCTTCATGCTGGTCATCGGAGGCCTCCTCGCGACGCTCGTGCGGTGGCAGCTCGCGTGGCCGGAGCGCGCCATCCCGTTCATGGGCAAGCTCGCGCCCGAAGGGATGCCGGGCGGCCGGATGCTCCCCGAGTTCTACAACTCGCTCTTCACGATGCACGCGACGATCATGATCTTCTTCGCGATCATGCCGATCTTGATCGGCGCGTTCGGCAACTTCGTCGTGCCGATCCAGATCGGCGCGCGAGACATGGCGTTTCCGGTCCTGAACATGGCGTCGTTCTGGACCGCGGTGCCGGGCGCGGTCGTGATCATCTGGTCCTTCTTCGTGACGGGAGGCGCGGCCGCGGGGGGATGGACGTCCTACGCTCCGCTCTCGGCGATACAACCGAAGGGCCAGACGCTCTGGCTCATTGCGCTCCTCATCCTCGGGCTCTCGTCGCTCCTGACGGCGGTGAACTTCATCACCACCATCATCAACATGCGGGCGCCGGGCATGACTTTCTTCCGGATGCCGTTGACCACCTGGGCGCTCTTCATCACCGCGATCCTGCTGCTGCTGGCGCTGCCGGTGCTCTCGGGTGCGATGATCATGCTGCTCTTCGACCGGATCCTCGGGACGACGTTCTTCCTGCCCGCCGGCCTCGTCATTTCGGGCCAGCCGCTGAAAAACGCGGGCGGCGGGCAGGCACTCCTCTGGCAGCACCTGTTCTGGTTCTTCGGGCACCCCGAGGTCTACATCATGATCCTGCCCGCGATGGGCATCACCTCGGAGATCCTGCCCGTCTTCTCGCGCAAGCCCGTGTTCGGCTATCGCGCAATGGCGTACTCGATGATCGGAATCGCGGGTCTCGGGTTCATCGTCTGGGGACACCACATGTTCCAGAGCGGCATGAACCCGCTGCTCGGCACCACGTTCATGATTTCGACGATGGTGATCGCGGTGCCGTCCGCCATCAAGACGTTCAACTGGCTGGGAACGCTCTGGGGCGGCAGCATCCGGTTCACCACTCCCATGCTGATGGCGCTCTCGTTCGTGTCGATGTTCGTGATCGGCGGGCTCTCGGGGATCTTCATGGCGTCGACCCCGGTCGACATCTTCATCCACGACACCTACTTCATCGTCGGGCACATCCACTACGTGCTGTTCGGCGGCTCGCTCTTCGGCGCGTTTGCCGGCCTCTACTTCTGGTACCCGAAGATGTTCGGCCGGATGATGAGCGAGCGGTGGGGCAGGATCCACTGGGCTGTAACGTTCGTCACGTTCAACCTGGTCTTCTTTCCGATGCACTTTCTGGGGATGCGTGGAATGCAGCGGCGCATCTACACGTACCTCGAGTACGAGCATCTGAAAGACCTGCAGCCGATGAACCAGTTCATGACGATCTCTCTCTTCGTCCTGGGCGCGGCGCAGGTGATCCTCGTCCTGAACTTCTTCCTCTCGATGCGCCGCGGAAAAGTCGCGGGGCCGAATCCCTGGCGCGCGAACACGCTCGAGTGGCAGACACCGTCCCCTCCGCCCCACGAGAATTTCGCGGAAATCCCGACCGTCTACCGCGGACCCTACGAATTTTCCGCGCCCGAGCGTGCGGACGACCACTGGCCGCAGAACGAGCCGCCTTCGGGGCCTGCGCGCGCCGCCGCCCACTGATCGTGCCCTTGAAAGCGCGGGACGGGATGGGCGGCCGGGATCCGGAGGAGGGCGGCGCCGCCCCGAACGTCGGACTGCATCGTTTCGCCGTTCTGACCGCGTGCGCGACGCTCCTCCTGATCGTGGCGGGCGGCCTCGTCACCTCGACTGAGTCCGGCCTCTCGGTTCCAGACTGGCCCCTGTCCTACGGCCGGCTCATGCCGCCGATGGTCGGCGGGATCTTCTACGAACATGGGCACCGGATGGTGGCGACCACGGTCGGGCTTCTGACGATCGTCCTCGCGGTCTGGCTCGCGCGGCGGGAGCCCCGCCGCTCTGTGCGCCGGCTCGGGTACGCCGCTCTCGCCGCAGTCGTCGCGCAGGGCGTTCTCGGCGGGCTGACCGTTCTCCTTCTCCTGCCGACCGCGATCTCCGTGGCGCACGCGTGCCTCGCGCAGACTTTTTTCTGCCTCGTCGTGACGCTCGCCGTCGTGACGTCCCCGCGCTGGCGGGCCGGCCGCGCCGCGGAACGCTCCGCCGTCAGCCGGATCGCCGGTGTGACCGTCGGCGCGGTGTTCCTGCAGCTCCTGATCGGGGCGGTCATGCGCCATGGCAAGGCGGGGCTCGCGATTCCCGACTTCCCCCTGGCGTTCGGGCGGATCGTGCCGCCGATCCACTCGTTCGCCGTGGCGATTCACTACACCCACCGGGTCTGGGCCCTGGTCTGTGCCGGACTGGTGATCGCCTGCCTGGCCTCCGCCGTCCGCTCCCGACGGACCGGTCTCGTGAGAACCGGCACCGGTCTTGCCCTGCTCGTTGCCGTGCAGATCGCGCTCGGCGCCGCGACCGTTCTCACCGGTAAGGCCGTTCCCGTGGCCACCGCCCACGTCGCGACCGGCGCTCTCCTCCTGGCGACCGCGCTCAGCCTGGCTCTCGGCTCGCGGCGCATCCCGCTCGCGCGCGCGGGGGGCCGAATCGCCGAGGCGGAGTCCGAGGCCCCCCCGGGCGCCCGTGGAGCCATGGCATGGAAGTAGTGCCGGGCGCACTGGCCGCCTCTCCCGCGCGGGCGAACGACTACCTCGAGCTTGCCAAGCCGCGCATCACGTTTCTCGTCGTGATCACGGCTGCGGTCGGATACGCGGTCGGGCCCGGTCACTTCGATCCGGCGGTCTTCCTGGCCCTCGTCGTCGGCACCGCGCTCGTCTCCGGGGGGGCGTCGGCACTGAACCAGTATCGGGAGCGCGACACCGATGCGCTGATGGAGCGCACTCGGAACCGCCCGGTCCCTGCCGGGCGCGTCGTCCCTGCGGATGCCCGTGCCTTCGGGCTGGTCCTCTGCGGCGGCGGGCTCGCGCTGCTCTTTGCCGCGTCCCCCCTCTCCGCTGCGCTCGGGCTCGCGGCGCTGGCGAGCTACGTTCTTCTTTACACTCCGATGAAGCGCGTCTCGTCGCTCTGCACGATCGTCGGGGCGATACCGGGAGCGCTGCCACCCATGATGGGGTGGGCCGCCAGTCGCGGAAGCCTCGACGCCGGAGCGTGGGGACTCTTCGCCATCCTCTTCTTCTGGCAGCTCCCGCATTTTCTGGCGATCGGCTGGATGTTCCGCGAGGACTACGCCCGCGGGGGGTTTCCCATGCTGACCGTCACCGACCGGGACGGCTCGTCGACCGGCCGTCAGATGGTGCTCTACTCCGCGGCCCTGCTCCCGGTGACGCTCTTCGCCGGAGCTCTCGTCTCGGCCGGCCGGTTCTATCTCTGGGGCGCGGTCGTGCTCGGGATCGTTTTCCTCGCCGGCTCGGCGCGGTTCGCCGTGACCCGGACGCATTCTTCGGCCCGATCGCTCTTTCTCGTCTCCATCCTGTACCTTCCGATCCTTCTCGGTCTCATGGTTCTCGACCGGTGACCGCGATGTCGGGATCGCTGCGCAAGAACCTGACACTGATCTTTCTCATCCTCTTCGCGGTAGCCTTGTTCTCCGGTTCGGTCCTCTTCATCCTGTCGCGGGCGCCGCGCCCGTAGGGCACTCGAAAAGGAAATGTGATGCACGAACACATCGAAGCCGATCCGGGTCCCGGGGAAGCCCATAAGGGCCCGAAGTACATGACGATCTTCTGGTGGCTCGCGGGGTTCACCGTTTTCGAGGTCGCGTACTCGACGATCCTGACGCCTCCCAAGGCGCTTCTGATCAGCGGCCTCTTGATCCTGGCCGGGATCAAGGCGGTCTTAGTCGCGCTCTACTTCATGCATCTGCGCTTCGAAAGAAAGACCCTCGGAATCATCTTCGCGTCCACGCTGATCCTCGGCGCCATCCTGGTATCGGTCGGAATGGCGGAGCACTTCCTGCCGAGGCCTTGAGACCTTGAGAGACTGAAATCGAAGAGCGAGAGATAAAAGCGAGAGCGAGATAAAAGGGAGTCCGATGGAACACGCCGCAGCGCTCACCGCCTCCGCCTCCGCCTCCGCCTCCGTCAGCCCCGCCCACGTCTCCGGGCACGGGACCGGCCATGCCGAGGAGGAATACACGACGACGGGCATCCGGCACGACAAGATGGGGATGTGGATCTTCCTCTGCTCCGAGGTGATGTTCTTCACCGGCCTGATCGGCGCGTACATCGTCCTGCGTTTCGCGAGCCCGTTGTGGCCCGTTCCCGGGACCGTGCTCAACATTCCCCTGACGGCGTTCAACACGTTCGTGCTGATCTGCTCTTCGGTGACGATGGTCCAGGCCCTGGCGGCCGTGCAGCGCGCGGACTACCGGAAGATGAAGCTCTTCCTCTGCCTGACCGTGCTGTTCGGAGCGTTCTTCCTGTGCATCCAGGCGGTGGAGTACTGGAAGCTGCTGCACGAAGGCTTCAATCCTCACGTCAGCCTGTTCGGGTCGATCTTCTTCACGACGACAGGCTTCCACGGGTTCCACGTGCTCTGCGGCGTCATCTGCATGGCCTTTGTGACCGGAAAAGCGCTGCTCGGAAAGTATACGCAGGCGTATCACCAGGGCATCGAAACGGTGGGCCTCTACTGGCACTTCGTCGATCTCGTGTGGATCGTGCTCTTCACGATCATCTATCTCTTTTGAGACGCCTCCGCCTGACCCGGGACCGCGGCTGAGAGGGTCTGTTTCGCGGGCCGGGCGGCGCTCCGCAGGCCGCCCTTGAGCTTCGGACTCATCGACGTCCCCGCCTGGAACGCGGTCTTGAACGCGTCGAGCGCGCTCTTTCTGCTGCTCGGGTACGTCGCCGTTCGCGGCGGGAGCGTCGAGACGCACCGGCGCTGGATGCTGGCCGCCGCGACGACCTCCACCGTGTTCCTCGCGTCCTATCTGGCGTACCACGCGCGCGTCGGGTCCGTGCGCTTCACGGGGCAGGGAACCGTCCGGACGGTCTACTTCAGCATCCTGCTGACGCACACGGTGCTCGCGGTCGTCATCGTCCCTCTGGTCCTTCGCACCCTCTACCTGGGTCTCAAGCGCCAGGACGACCGCCACCGCCGGATCGCGCGCTGGACCTTCCCGCTCTGGCTGTACGTGTCCGTGACGGGCGTCGTCGTCTACTGGATGCTTTACCGGCTTTACCCGCCCGGGACGATCCGATAAGATTTTCGGCATGAAGCCCGCTGTCCGCGTCCTACTTCTCCTCGCCGCGGTCGTGCTGCTCGTGTCGCTCTTTCCCGCCGTGGCGGACGCGTGCCCCCTCTGCCGCGACGCGAAGGCGGATACCGACTACGCCGGCGGAACGGCGTCGCTGCCGAATGGTTTCTACTACTCGATTCTGTTCATGGTCTGCGCCCCGTTTGCGGTGATCGGCGCGTTCATCACGAGGGTGGTTCTCGCGCGCCGGCGGCTCCAGCGGGAGGAAACCGCCGCCGCGGACGAACCGGCCGCTCCCGAATTCCTGGCGGGTCCGGCGGGGTCCCGGCCCTGAACTCCCGGCGCGCGGCGCTCCTTCTCGCCGCCGTCGCGTCGCTCGGCACCCCCGTGGCCGCCCTTCCCGCGGCGTCCTCAGCGCCCGTCACGCCGGTTCCCGCGCGATCCGAGTCCCCCTCCTGGCTCGCGGCAATCGCGAACGACGTCGTTTCGGAGTTCTCGAGCAAGGGACTGACGGTCGACGGGCTGTCGATCTCCGTCCTCGACCTTCGGGCGGGGGGCGCGGGGCTGTCCGGGTCGGTTCGCGGCGACGTCTCCTACTATCCCGCGTCGGTCATCAAGACCTTCTTCCTCGCCTATTACGAAGCGAAAAAAGAATCGGGCGCGCTGTCGGACACCTCCGAGATCGTGCGCGCGGTGCGGGACATGATCCGGCTCTCCTCCAACGACGCGACGGGGTTCGTCATGGACGCGATCACCGGGACGACGTCCGGTCCGGAGCTGACCGGTCAGGAGTGGGAGAGCTGGAAGGAAAAGCGCAACGCTGTCAACCGGTTTTTCGAGAAGCGCGGCTACAGGGATTTGAACGCGAACCAGAAGACGTTCTGCGAGGACGCCTACGGCCGCGAGCAGGTTTTTCGAGACGGGGGGCGCAACCGCAATCGAATGACGTCTGACGTCGTGGCGCGCCTATTCGCCGAGATCGCGCGGGGGCAGATGACCGGTCAGGCGGGAACCACCGAGATGCTTGCGCTCCTCTCCCGCGAAGTGACGTCCGACAAGCCGCTCGAGGACGGGGAGCTCGAGGACGCCCGCCTCTCGGGCCACGGACTTCCCGCGGGGACCCGCATGTGGTCGAAGTCCGGGGACGCCTACGACGTCCACCACCTGGTTTCGAGGATCGTGCTGCCGAACGGAGCCGACTTCGTGCTGGCCGTCTTCACCAAGGGCGTGAAAACGGTTCCCGACGTGATTCCTCGCGTCTACGCCCGCGTCGCGGAGCGATTTTCGGGCGCTCCTCCCGCGCCGGCGCGTTGAGGCCACGCCCGTGATCGGGCGGGTCGCGCGGGCGGGACTGTGACGCGCGCTCCGTTCCCGACGTGACCTTCGCCTCAGCGCTTTCGCGATTGATGGGAGCGGCCCTCATGGCCTACCGGAGCACGCTGTCGGTCGCCTTCCTGCGGCGGGATCGGTATCTGAGTCTTCACGACCGCGGCACGCCGATACTCTTCTCGCTCTGGCACGGCCGGATGTTTCTCTCGATCCAGGCCCACCGCCAGCAGGGGATCGTGACGATGGCGTCGCGCTCGAAAGACGGCGAGATCATCGCCCTCTGGCTCGAGAGAAACGGCTATGTCGTGGCGCGCGGCTCCTCGTCCCGGGCGGGCGGCACCGCGCTGCGGGCGATGGTTCGGGAGGTGCGGCGCGGCCGCCATGCGGCGTTGACCGTTGACGGGCCACGCGGCCCCGCCCGGACGGTGCAGCCGGGCGTGGTGGCGCTGGCCCGCCTGACGGGGGCGTGGATCCTCCCGATCTCCTTCTCGAGCGCCCGGCCGAAGTTCCTGAAATCCTGGGACAGTTATCTGCTGCCGCTGCCGTTCTCGCGCAACATCGTGGCCTACGGGGAGCCCTTCCCGATCCCTCGAGAGCTCTCCGACGAGGAGGCGGCCCACCGGATCTCTGCCGCCCTGGACGCCGTCACCGCTGCAGCCGACGCGGCGACGCGCAAGGCCCCTTCTTCCAATTCTCACGGACCGCAAGCCTGAGCGCGATCAGCCGCGATAGCTGAGTCCCGGGCACCTCCCTGCGCAGGCGGGTCTGATTTTTCG
>JBDTRB010000018.1:0-40287 GCA_039931865.1 Acidobacteriota bacterium
CAGCCGGCCCCGCGGCGCTCGCAACGCCATCCCACACCCTTTTTCCACGGGCTGCCAGGGGAAAAACGGTTATCGGCTCGATGCGGCTTTCCGCGCACGACCGGCAGGAGCTCCTTCCAGCGCATTCAGGACTTCCCGGCGGTAGTCCGCGTAGCTGTGTTTGCCCGACAGGGACTTCACCCGCGCGCCGTCTTTGCCGTAGAGGACGGAGAACGGGAGCTCCCCGCCCCAGTCCCGGTCGACGCTCTCGATGAACGCCTGTTCGCCGCCGCTCTTTTTCCTGTAGTTCGGGAAGTTGGGCTTCATCGACTCGAGGAAGTTGTCGACGGCGCTTCGCTGGCTCGCGAAATCGGTCGAGACGGCGACGATGCGGAAGCCCCGGGGTGCGAGGTCCTTCTGCAGTCGGACAAGGTCCGGATACTCCTCGCGGCATGGGACGCACCAGGTCGCCCAGAAGTTCACGAGCACCACGCTGCCCCGGTTTGACGCCAGAAGGCTCCGGAACCCGGCCGCGTCGAGCTCTCCCGCGATGCGCGAAGGAGGCGAAGAGGGCCGGGCGCCCAGAGTCGAGCACAGGGGAAAGAGGGCGGCCACGCACAGGGCGATCGCCGAGGATCCCCGGCGCTTCGTCAAACGCGCTTGATCGTGCAACCGAAGGCCTTGGTCTCGGCGCTCTGGACCGGCCTGCCGGCGAGGAGCGCGTCGAGCGCATTCTTCAGATCCGGCGAGGTGACACGGGCGGCGTCTTCGGAGTTGTCGTCGATGCGGCCGTGGTAACGCAGTTTGCCGTCCGGGGTGATGACGAACGCTTCCGGCGTGCGCTTGGCGTTGTACAGATCCGCGATCTTGTTGCCCGGGTCCTTGGCGATCGGGAACGTGTGCCCGTGCTTGCGAGCGTGTTCCCGCGCCTCCGCCTCGGGCTCCGAGCTGTTGCTGTTGATGCCCACGAACAGGACGCCCTGCTTCTCGTAGCTCTCCGCCATCTGCTTCATGCGTTCGTTGTAGGCGTTCGAATACGGACACTTCGTCGCGACGAAGAGCACGACGACCGCCTTGTGGGTCTTGAGCGCTTCGGCGAGCGCGAGCGGCTTCCCGTCGAGGCTCGTCAGGGAGAAATCGGGCGCCGCCGAGCCAATGGCGACTGCGCCCAGGGACACGGAGGAGAGCGCCAGGGCCGCCGCGGCGGCCAGCAGAAACGGCTTCGATGCACGCATGAAGGCTTCCTTTCGCTTTCGCTGTCGTTATTGCCTGCCCGCTCTTCGTCGTCGGTTCTTCATCGGTTCCGCGGCCGGTTCCGGGTCTGTCCCGGCTCGGGAGGACTCGGAACGGAGAACGGACTGCACCCGGGCGATTATTTCTTGTCGAACCAGCGCTTCCTTTCGGAGAGCTTCGCCAGTCTCTCCTCGAGGAGCCCGACGCGGCGGGATAGCTCGGCAACAGCCCACCCCTCCTCCTGCAGCGCGGCTCGAAGGCGGGAGACCTCCTCGCGAAGCGAGTCGTGATCCCCGCTCGAGGAAAGGACCCGGCGGATCTCCGAGAGAGGGAGCGCCTCGTCCTCGGTGAGCCGGCGGATGGTCGCAAATCGCGCCACGTCCTTTTCCTCGTACCGGCGGTGGCCGCCCGCCGTCTTCCGGATGAGAAAGAGGGCGGGCATCTCCCGCTCGTAGTGCCTCAGCGTCGAGCCGGGAATCCCCGTGCGCCGGGAAACTTCGGCGATCGAAACCCCCGGCGTTGTCAGACGGCGCCGGCCGCTCATGACGGCGGAGGCGGCGGCGCGTTCGGAGGGCGGGCCCGCGCCCGCGTCCGGCAGGAAATCATGAGCCCCGAACCCCGGCGATCAGACGTTGAAGATGGGTCGCGCGAAGACCGGGTCGAATTTCCACACGTACTTGTACGCGCCATTGAAGAAGTCGACGGTGATCTCATAGTGCGCTTCTACGGTGATGGACTCGCGGGTGCGCTTGACGCTCAGGTTGTCGCGGGTGACGGGAATGTCCATCTCCCTGGCCTTGGCGAGGATCTCGGCCTGGAGCTGAGGGAGGCTCTTGATGGACCCGAAGGCGGCCTCCTCCTGAAGGAAGTCCGCGAACGCCGAGGTGTTGACCTTCACGGGCACGACCTTGTACAGGACATAGCCGATCAGCCCGCAGATCGCGAGCCAAACGATGCAACCCAGGGTTGCCGCCCCGCGCATCCGGCGCGTGTCCCGCATCAGACCTCCTCGGAGATTTCGAGCAATTCTAACAGGTGTGCGGAGAAGCGGCGGCGGGGTGTCAGGTTCCCGGGTCCGGAGCGCTTCAGCGGACCGCGAGAAATGTTCTGCTCCATCGGGTTCGCTGCAGAAGATCCTTCAAGGGCGCCGCGAACCCCGTGGACTTCGCGAGGGCGGGAGGCGCCAGGGACCAGTAGATGAAGAGCGCCCGGCCCTTCACGTTCGACGCGGGCACCGGACCCCAGAAACGGCTGTCGTACGAGCTGTCGCGGTTGTCTCCGAGCGCGAAGCACGAGTCGGCGCCAATGCGCATCGGCGCCAGCTGATCGCGCCGGCGGAGCGCCTCCGGAAGCTCCCGGTCGTCCGGCCAGATGCGGCTCTCCGCGTGGATCGCGCGCGTGTCGGGCGATTTTTCTCCGTTGACGTACACGACCTTGTCATGGATTTCCAGCACGTCTCCCGGCAGCGCGATCGCGCGCTTGATGAAGTCGCGCTGCGGATCTTCCGGAAACTTGAACACGAAGACGTCTCCGCGCTTCAACTCCCGGTATGGGAGCAACCGGCCCCAGAGATGCGGCGCGAAGATGAACTTGTTCACGACGAGGTGGTCTCCGACGAGGACCGTGTTTTCCATCGAAGGGGTCGGGACGACGAACGCCTGCACGAGGAAGGTCCGAACGAACAGGGCGAACACCACCGCGACGAGAACGACTTCGACGTACTCGCGCGCCGTGGAAACGGGCCGCCGGCTCCCGGCCGGAGCCTCTCGCGGGGAAGGAGCCTCCGTCAGCGCACCAGTCGGAACATCCTGTCCCATCGGGTCCGCGAGAAGAAGTGGACCGCGACGCTGCCGAGCTGCCGGAGCTTGTCGAGCGGTCCCCGCCAGATGTGGGAGTTCGGTTCCGCCTCGTATGACCAGTAGATGAGAAACGGACGGCCGAAGATGTTCTGCCGCGGAATGGGTCCCCAGAAGCGGCTGTCGAACGAGTTGTCCCGGTTATCGCCCATCCCGAAATAAAACGCGGACGGCACCCGGTACGGGCCGAACTGATCCCGGATCACACTCGACTCCGGAACGCGCGGATCGCCGGCCGCATACAGCTCGGGATCGATGTGCTGGATTTGAGGGCCGTCGCTCGGCGCGCCGTTGACATTGAGCACCTTGTCGCGCACCTGCAGCAGATCCCCGGGCCCGCCGACCGCGCGCTTGACGAGCACGTTGTTGTCGTTCCTGTCGTCTCCCGGCTTCTTGAACACGATGATGTCGCCGCGATGCACGTCCCTGTACGGCATCCACTTCGCGAAGAGCGGCAGCCGGGGCCCGAACGCGAACTTGTTCACCAGCACGTGATCGCCCACCAGGATCGTCCGCTCCATCGACCCCGTCGGCACCTGGTAGGTCTGCACGATGAACGTGCGGACGAAGAGCACGAAAATCCCCGCGACGAGGAGAGACTCGTACCATTCGCGGCCGGCGGAGTGCGCGGGGGTCGCCTTCTCGGCGGGTGCGTCCGCCGCGGCGGGCGCTTCGGCCGTGGTCATCTTCTTCTTCATTCGACTTTCAGAACGGCGAGGAAGGCCTCCTGCGGGATGTCCACCCGCCCGACCCTCTTCATCCGCTTCTTCCCCTCTTTCTGCTTTTCGAGCAGCTTGCGCTTTCGCGTGATGTCCCCGCCATAACACTTCGCGATGACGTTCTTGCGGATCGCGGACACCGTCTCCCGAGCGATGATCTTCGCGCCGATCGCCGCCTGGATGATCACTTCGAACATCTGGCGGGGGATGATTTCTCTCATCTTTGCGGCGAGGAGCCGGCCTTTCACGGCCGATTCCTCCCGGTGGACGATCAGCGACAGAGCGTCGACGGGCTCCCCGTTCACGAGAATGTCGAGCTTGACGAGGTCGCCCTCGCGGTAGCCGATGAACTCGTAGTCGAAGGACGCGTAACCCTTCGAGATCGACTTCAGCTTGTCGTAGAAATCGAGGACGACTTCGTTCAGCGGGAATTCATAAGTCAGGACGACCCGGTTCGAGGAGAGGTATTCGAGCGACTTCTGGACGCCGCGCCGGTCCTCCGAGAGCTTCAACAGGCCGCCGAGGAAGTCATCGCGGGTGATGATCGTCGAGGAGATGTACGGCTCCTCCATCTTTTCGATGTGATTGGGAGGCGGCAGGTGGTTGGGATTGGCCACTTCGATGATGTCTCCCGACGTCGTGACGACCCGGTAGCTCACGCCCGGCGCCGTCGTGATCAGGTCGAGGTCGAACTCCCGCTCGAGCCGCTCCTGCACGATCTCCATGTGGAGAAGTCCCAGAAAGCCGCAGCGAAACCCGAAGCCGAGTGCCGTCGAGTTTTCCGGCTCGAAGGTAAACGAGGCGTCGTTCAACCGCAGCTTGTCCATCGCCTCGCGCAGGTTCCCGTAATCGTCCGAGTTGGTCGGAAAGAGCCCCGCGAAAACCATCGGCTTGGCCTCGGCGAATCCCGGAAGCGCCTCGGCGGTCGGCCGGTGCACCTCGGTGATCGTGTCGCCGATCCGCGTCCAGTGAAGGTCCTTGATGTTCGCCCAGAACGAGCCGACCTCTCCCACGGAAAGGCCGGGCACCGTCTCGCGCTCCGGGCGGAAGACACCGACCTCCTCGACTTCGGCTTCGAGGCCGGTGCCGATGGCGCGGATCTTCGTCCGCGGCTCGAGCTTGCCGTCGATGATGCGGACGAGCGAGGTGACGCCGCGGTACGGGTCGTACCAGGAGTCGAACAGCAGCGCCTTCAACGGCGCGTTCGGATCGCCGCGCGGAGGAGGGACGTCGCGGACGATCCGCTCTAAGAGCTCCTCGATCCCGATGCCCTGCTTCGCCGACGTCAGGATCGCGTCCTCGGCCGGGATCCCGACGACCTGCTCGATCTGCTCGCGCGCGCGCTCCGGCTCGGCCGAAGGCAGGTCGATCTTGTTGATGACCGGGACGATCACGAGATTATTGTGGATCGCGAGGTACGCGTTGGCGAGCGTCTGCGCTTCGACGCCCTGAGTCGCGTCGACCACGAGCACGGCCCCCTCGCACGCGGCGAGCGACCGAGACACCTCGTAGGAGAAATCGACGTGCCCGGGCGTGTCGATCAGGTTCAGCGTGTATTCGAGCCCGTCTTTCGCGAGGTACTTCAAGGTAACGGACCGCGCCTTGATCGTGATGCCGCGTTCCTGCTCGAGCTCCATGTCGTCCAGCATCTGCTCGTGCATCTCCCGGGCGGAGACCGCCCCGCACCGCTGGAGGATGCGGTCGGAGAGCGTGGTCTTCCCGTGGTCGATGTGAGCGACGATCGAGAAGTTGCGTATGCGGCTGGGATCGGGCATGGGCGAATAGGGGAGTGTAGTTGAGAGAGGGAGGAGGTGCGTTGAGCGCTGAGCGTTGAGGGTTAAGAGCTGACAGCTGTACTGAACGCCTCACCCCTTACCCCTCACGCCTCACGTCCCCAGCGGCCACCTCGACCTCGCGTTCGCGTCGCGAAAGTCGGACGGGCCTTCCCTCTGAAAGCGAAGCCAGGCGGCCCACGCGATCATGGCCCCGTTGTCGGAGGTCAGCGCGCGATCGGGCAGGAGGACCTCGACTCCGCTCTCAACGCCCCAGCGCGCGAAGGTCGAACGCAGCTCGCTGTTCGCGGCGACCCCGCCGGAAAGCGCGAGAGCACGAATTCCCTCCCGGGCGTGCACCGTCTCGACGCGACCCACGAGCGCCGTCACGATCGCCCTTTGAAACGACGCGAACAGGTCGACCAGGTCGGAGGGGAGCGCCTCCGGATCCGCGGCGGCGCCCGTGACGCCGCGCTTTTCGAACTCCCGCAGCATCGCGGTCTTCAGGCCCGAGAAGGAGAAGTCGTCCGACCCGTCGCCGGGCCGGCCGACGGGGAGCGGGAACCGGGCGCCGTCGCCGCGCGCCGCGATCCGGTCGATGATGGGCCCTCCCGGATACCCGAGTCCCGCTCTCCGCGCCACCTTGTCGAAGGCTTCGCCGGGCGCGTCGTCGCGGGTGCGGGCGATGGGAATCACGGCGTTCTCCTCGACGCGAACGAGCTCCGCGTGCCCTCCCGAGACCACCAGGCCGTGGAAGGGCCATGTGACTTCGCGGGCGGGCTCTCCGCTGGCGCGGAGCCACGGAGAGAAGAGGTGTCCCTCGAGGTGGTTGACCGGGACGAGCGGGAGCCCCCTCGCGAACGCGAGCGCCTTCGCCGCCGAGAGTCCGACGAGGAGGGCCCCGATCAGGCCGGGCCCCGCGGTCGCTCCGATGAGAGACACGTCCGAAAGGCGCGCGCCCGCCACGCGCAGGGCCTCCTCGAACGTGCCGGGCAGATTCTCGAGATGAGCGCGGGCGGCGACCTCGGGGACCACGCCGCCGTAGATCGCGTGAGCCTCCGCCGACGACGCGACCACGTTCGCCAGGATGCGGCCGGAGCGCTCGAGGACCCCGACGGAGGTCTCGTCGCAGGAGGTTTCGATTCCGAGGATCAGCATGCGAAAAAAGTCAGCGCCGCCGTCAGCGTCGACTCCTCCGGGTTCTCTCCTTCGAGTTCCGCACCGCTCCGAGGAGGCTCTCGCCGAATGGAGGGCGGCAGATCCCTTCGTCTGTGACGATCGCGGTGATGTAACGCGCGGGAGTCACGTCGAACGCCACGTGGCGCGCGAGCACTCCTTCGGGAGCGATGCGGTGTCCGGCGATCGAGAGCACCTCGCCCGACGTCCTTTCCTCGATGGGGATCGAACCGCCATCCGGGCACGCGAGATCCAGGGTGGTCGCCGGGGCGGCAACGTAGAACGGCACGCCGTTTTCGCGGGCGAGCACGGCGAGCGAGTACGTGCCGATTTTGTTCGCGGTGTCGCCGTTTGCGGCGATGCGGTCGGCGCCGACGATCACGGCGGAGATCTCGCCGCGCGAAAGGAAGTGGCCGGCCATGCTGTCGGTCAGGATTTCGACCGGGATTCCGTCACGGGCGAGTTCCCACGCGGTCAGGCGCGCGCCCTGAAGAAACGGCCGCGTTTCATCCGCGAGCACCCGGATCGCCTTTCCCTGGGCGACGGCTCCGCGGATGACGCCGAGCGCGGTTCCGTACCCGGCGGTCGCGAGCGCGCCGGCGTTGCAGTGCGTCAGGACTGTCGTGCCTCCCGAGAGAAGCGCCGCGCCGGTCTCGCCGATGCGCAGACACGAGGCGATGTCCTCTTCCGCCACGGCGTCGGCTTCCGCGACGAGTGCGCGCTCGACTTCCGCCTCCGCGCAACTGCCGAGAGCGTCGAAGCGGGCGGAGAGGCGGTCGAGGGCGGCGAACAGGTTCACGGCCGTCGGTCGGCTGGCCGCCAGCAACGCGCGGGCGGCGCCGAAACGCTCACGCGGGGAGCCGGCGGCCCGGGAGCCCCGAAGGGAAAACGCCGCTCCATACGCCGCCGCGACCCCGATGGCGGGAGCTCCGCGCACGGCCATGTCCCGGATCGCCGCGGCTATCTCTTCGGGACTCTCGAGGGTCAGCCACGCTTCCTCGCCGGGAAGGAGCCGCTGATCGAGCATTCGGAGGATCCGCCCCTCGCGGTACAGCGGGCGCAGCAGGGCGTCGCCCGTCCCGGGACCGGCCTGGCTCACGGGGAGGGCCGGACGGAGAGCGCGGCGCCGCTCCGGCGCGGGTCAGCGACGGCCGTCCATGTCCCGTCGGCATTGCGAGCGATTCCGTTCACGCGTCCCATCAGCCCGGAGTTGTAGATCCCGCCGCCGCGTTCGACCACGACGTGGCCGAGCCGCTTCAGTCCCTCGATCCAGTCCGCATCGAACCGGCCGCGCTCGTATTGCACCGTGTCCGGAAGGTCCTGCTGGTGGAAGCGAGGTGCCGCGACCGCCGCCTCGAAGCTCTCGTGCCTCAGAAGTGTCGCGAGCAGGATCTGGAAGTTGGTGGTCGGGATCGTCGACCCGCCCGGGGTCCCCCAGACGAGAGAGACTCTGCCTCCGGCGACGACGATGACCGGGCACATCGCGGAGAGCATCCGCTTGCCGGGAGCGACCGCGTTCACCTTTCCCTGCACGAGCCCGTACATGTTCTTCTGGCCCGGCTTCGTCGTGAAGTCGTCCATCTCGTCGTTCCAGAGAAACCCGAGACCCGGGGCGACGCGGGCGTTGCCGAAGGAATCGTTCAAGGTCGTGGTGACGGACACGGCGCCTCCCGACGCATCCACGATCGAGAAATGCGTGGTGCTCGGCCTGTCGGACTCGCCTCCCGTCAGGGCCGGCGTCGGGGTCGCTCGGTCCGCGCGGATCGACGCGGCGATCGAGCGGAGCCGGAGCAAGTCGGTGAACAGCTTCTGGCGGACGCCCCCGAACGCGGGGTCGCCGAGAAAGCGGTTCCGGTCGCGGAACGCGCGTTTCTCGATCTCCACGGTCCAGTGCGCGGACGGCACGTCGCGCGCGCGCAGCTTCTCGACACCGACGAGAGAGGCGAGAATCGCCATCTCGGCGAGCGCGGGGCCGGAAGACGGCGCCGGCGTCGTCAGCACCTCGGCATTGCCGAATCGGAATCGCACCGGTGGGCGAACGCGCGCCTCATATCGTGCGAGGTCGCCGCGGCTGATGAGCCCCCGCTGGCGCACCTGACCTTCCTCGATCGTGCGCGCGACGGCCCCGCGATAGAAGCCGTCCTCGCCGCGTTCGCGGATTGCCAGGAGCGTGGCGGCGAGGTCGGGCTGGCGGAACGTCGATCCGACCACGGGCGCGGCGCCGCCGGGGAGAAAAATCCTGGCGGTCTCAGCGTCCTTCGCGAGCCGTTCCCGGTTCCAGGCGATCGACGCGGCGACGTTCTCCGTCATCGGGAAGCCGTCGCGCGCCAGCCGGACGGCCGGGTCCACCAGGTCGCGCCACGGCAAGTGGCCGCCGCGGCGATGCGCGAGCGCGAGTCCCGCCACGGTGCCGGGAACGCCGCTCGCCATGGGCCCTTCGACCGAGGAAGGCGTCACGCCCTTCGCATCGGGCCGGGTGTAAAGGTCGCTTCGAGCCTCGCGGGGCGCCGTCTCCCGGAAATCGACGGCGGTCACTTTCCCGGCTGGGTCGCGCGACAGCCAGAATCCTCCGCCTCCCAGGTTTCCCGCCTCCGGCCACGTGACCGCCAGAGCAAACGAGACCGCGACGGCCGCGTCCGTGGCGTTGCCGCCCTTCTTCAGGATCTCGATGCCGACGCGCGCCGCCGTCTCTTCTTCGCTTGCGACCGCGCCGCCCATGCCTCGTGTGACCCGCGGGGCTTCTCCCGCCGCCGCCGCCCAGAGGAGGAAGCCGGCCCACGCCCACAGCGCCCTTTTCATCTGGTTCTCATTCTATGTGTCGCGGATAAGATCGCGCTCGCCATGAAAGGG
Organism: Acidobacteriota bacterium; assembly: GCA_039931865.1. GTDB lineage: Bacteria > Acidobacteriota > Thermoanaerobaculia > UBA5066 > Gp7-AA6 > JALYUA01. The sequence continues at coordinate 9,586 of JBDTRB010000018.1, forward strand.
ATCCGGGATCTGCGCCTGTCCGGCCGGCGCGTCTTTCTTCGCGTCGATTTCAATGTCCCCATGGAAGAGGGGAGGGTCACGGACGCGACCCGGATTGCGGAGACGCTTCCCACGGTGCGCCTGGCTCTCGAGGCGGGCGCGCGGGTCGTCTGCGCGTCGCATCTGGGCAAGCCGAAGGGCAAGGCGTCGCCGAAGTTGTCGCTCGCTCCCGTCGCCGCCGAGTTCGCCGCTCTTCTCGGCCGGCCCGTCCGCTTCGTCGAAAACTGCGTCGGTCCCGAGGTCGAGTCGCTCGCCTCGGCACTCCAGCCGGGCGAGGTCCTGCTGCTCGAGAACCTGCGCTTTCACGCCGGAGAAGAAGCGAACGACCCGGAGTTCGCGCGTGGACTGGCGGCTCTCGCGGACGTCTACGTCGACGACGCTTTCGGCGCGGCGCATCGCGCGCACGCCTCCGTCGTGGGAGTTCCGCGGCTTCTTCCGGAACGCGCCGCGGGCCTGCTTCTGGAGAAAGAGGTGGCCGTTCTCTCCAGGCTGCTCGACCCCGAGCGGCCGTTTGCGGCGATTCTCGGCGGCGCCAAGATCTCCGGAAAGATCGACACGCTGAGGACCCTTGCGAGCAGCGCCGACGCGCTTCTGATCGGCGGAGGCATGGCGAATCATTTCGTGCGCGCGATCGGGCTCTCCGTCGGGCGGTCCCTCCTCGAGGAAGACAAGGTGCCGCTCGCTCGAGAGATCCTCGACACTTGCCGCCGTGAGGGCAAGACGATCGCGATCCCGTCCGATTTCGTCGTGGCGAAATCCCCCGACGATGGCGCCCACGCGCGGACCGTCAACATCTCCTCCATCCCGGCCGATCAGATGGCGCTCGACGTCGGCCAGCGAACGCTCGAGCAGTTCGAGCGGCTGCTCGAGCCGGCGCGCACGATCTTCTGGAACGGTCCGATGGGGGTGTTCGAGAAGCCGCCGTTCGACCGCGGCACGCGCGCCCTCGCGATGCTGCTCGCCGAGTCGGACGCGTTTACGGTTGTCGGGGGAGGGGAGAGCGTGGCCGCCGCGAACCTCGCCGGCGTGGCCGACCGTTTCGGGCACGTCTCCACGGGCGGGGGAGCTTCGCTCGAATATCTGACGAACAAGTCGCTCCCCGGCATCGACGCCCTGGAAGGTTGACCGTGCGCCGACTCTTTCTCCAGCGGGCGCGACCATGAGGAAGCTCTTTGTCGCGAACTGGAAGATGCACTCCACCCGCGCACAGGCGAGACAGTACGCGCGCGTCCTCGGCGAACGGATCGGCGGCTCGACTGGAGATGTCGAGCTCGTCGTCGCGCCTCCGTACTCGGCTTTCGAAGAGGCGCGGGATCCCGACGGGAGATGGGATCTTGCCGCGCAAAACGTCTCGTCCCACAGAGAAGGAGCTTTCACGGGAGAGGTCTCGGCCGGAATGCTCGCCGAGGCGGGGTGCCGATACGTGCTCGTCGGACATTCGGAGCGGCGGCACCTTTTCGGCGAACGCGCCCCGGCGCTCGCGGCCAAGATCGCGCGGGTCCGCGAGCACGCGCTCCTTCCGATCTACTGCGTGGGGGAAACCCAGGAGGAGAAGGAGGCCGGGCAGGAGGAGGAAGTTCTCGCCTCGCAGGTCGCCACACTCGAGCACGACGGCGACGGGCCGCTGGTGGTCGCCTACGAACCCGTCTGGGCCATCGGGACTGGCCGGGCCGCGACCCCTGCGGACGCCGGGCGCGCGCGGAAGATCCTGGAGAGGCTCCTCGCGGGCCGGCGGGAAATGCGGATTCTCTATGGCGGATCGGTCACGCCCGCCAACGCGCGGCAACTCCTGGAAGGCTGCGGGATGGATGGTTTCTTAATCGGGGGGGCGAGCCTCGACCCCAACGGGTTCGCGTCGATTGCCGGCCTGCCTTGACGGGAAGGGCCCCGGAACGTAAGATTCGACCCCTTTTCCGCCGGGAGGCACCGTGGGAATCGCATACGCCGTCGCTGTCGTCGTCTACATCTTCATCTGCTTCTTCCTGATCCTGGTCGTCCTCGTCCAGCAGGGGAAGGGCGCGGACATCGCCGGCGCTTTCGGCGGGGGCGGGACGCAGACGGCGTTTGGCGCCCGGGGCGCCACGACGCTGCTCCACAAGCTGACGACCGGCGCCTTCATCGGGTTCATCGTCCTCTCGCTGCTGCTGACGATTCTGGAGCGCAACCGGCGCAGCTCGGTGATGTCGGTGGTGCCCGCAAAAGCGGCCACCTCGCAGCAGAAGGCGCCTGCCGCGGCGCTTCCCGCCGGGCCTGCTCCCGCGCGGCCGGCGGCCGCCGTTCCCGCTCCCGCGGCTCCCGCGAAACCCTCGGTTAAATGACCCTTCGTGCCGTCGTGGTGGAATTGGTAGACACGTACGTTTGAGGGGCGTATGGGGTAACCCATGCCGGTTCGAGTCCGGCCGACGGCACCATAAAGACGGGAATCGGAAGTCGGGAATCGGGAATCGTTCAATGCAGCCGGTCTGGTTGACTGCGGAGCACCGGCGCCGCGCTGCCGTTCTCGCTCCGCTCCGGATCTGGTTGACGCCGAGTACCGCCGCCGTCTAACTCCCGTTTGTCGGCGGCTCCCGATCTACCCTTCGATTCCCGATTCCCGATTCCCGATTCCCGATTCCCGATTCCCGACTCCGGTAAACCTCCCGCCTTCCCGCGCGTCCATTCCTCCAATTGGAGGTCCCCATGGCTCGCCGTACCCTTCCGGGCCTCGTCCTGTCCGTTCTGTTCCTGCTCACGGCGCCCGCTGCGCGAGGCGCCTATTCGCCGGCTTCGACGAACGGCTGGTTTCCGATCGCGGGACGAGCGCCCGCAGCCGGCAACGCGCAAATCCGGACCGACGTCTGGCTCTTCAATCCCGACCCGGTCGCACAGGCGCACGTCACGCTCGTTTTTCATCCGGCCCTTCCGCCCGCGCCCGCCGGGCCGGCGGTGACCGGGGCCCCCATCGTCCTCTTTCCCCACGAGACGCGGTTCTTTCCAGACATCACCGCAACCACTCTGCCGGCGGGTGACGGCAACTTCGGCGCGATCGAATGGACCTCGGACGTCGCGATTCTCGGAACCGCGCACAAGTACGTCTCGAGCGTCGCCGGGACCGCGGGCGGGACCTATGGCGCCGTTCCGTCGTCGGAGTCGATGGGCGCGCGCGCGTCCGCGACGGACACAGTCAACGTGCTGCGGCTCTTCGGACTCCATTCCGGAGACGCGAGCTTTTCGACTGCGCTCGACATCGTCAACACCTCGAGCGTCCCGCTGCCCGTGGACGTCAAGGTCATCCAGTCGCCGAGCACGGCGGTCCTGGCGACGAACTCGTTCACGATCGCGCCGAAGTCCCTCCTTCGGGTCGGGAATCCTTTTGCCGGAATCGCTCTCGACGACACGCTGCAGGTGACCGTCGCCGTGCGGGAGGGGACAGCGATTCCGTCCGGCGGCATCCTCGCCGCGGCGACGGTCACCGATGTGCGGTCGGGCGACGCCAACGTGGTGCTCGGCCAGAGACAGAGCGCGGGGTTTCTCGGCTCGGGGCCCTGCACGCCGGACGCGAACAGCCTCTGCCTGAATGGCGGCCGGTTCAAGGTCACCGCGACGTGGCAGAGCGCCACGGGCTCCGGCACCGGCACCGCGATCCCGGGAACGAGCGACACGGGACAGTTCTGGTTCTTCAGCTCGCAGAACGTGGAGATGGTCGTAAAAGTCTTGAACGGCTGCGGATTCAACCAGCGGTACTGGGTGTTTGCGGGCGGCTTGACCAACGTCTTTGTGACGATGACGGTGACGGACGCCGCGAACGGGACGGTGAAGACCTACACGAATCCGCTGAACACGGCGTTCGCGCCGATCCAGGACACGGCGGCGTTTGCGACGTGTCCGTGAGAGTGGAGTTGAGCGTTGAGCATCGAAGTTCGGCGTTTCGCGTCGAGTCCCGCGCACCCCGGCGGTCTGAGCCGCTGACAGCTGACAGCTACGGTCGCGCCGGCACGGGATCGAATCCGCCGCGCGCGAACGGATGACAGCGGAGGATCCGGCCCGCGGTGAACGCGCCGCCCCGGACCCATCCGAAGCGCGCGATTGCTTCGCGGCCGTAGGCGGAGCACGTCGGGGTGAAGCGGCACCTGACCAGGCCGGATTTCGCGAAGACCGGGGAGACGGTGGCGCGGTAGGCGTCAATGGCGGCCACCGCCGCGCGGGTGCCGTTCTGGTCGTTCACAGGCCGCATCGAGTCGCCGGCGCAGAGCCCGATCAGCGCCGCGAACGCGAGCGGGGCGATCGACGGGCGGACTCGCCGGGAGGCGGCCGGATCAGCCCCGGTCCGCATAGCGGGAAAGGCCCGGGAAGATGAGCCGCTCCCCCGAAAGCGCCTTGACGATGGCGAGGATCACCACGACGACATAGATCACGCCGACGAAGAACATCCCGATTCCGTACAGGCATGACAATGAGGGGAGCACCATGCCGATGAGCGTGGCGAGGACCGCGATCAGGACCACACCCGCAAAAAGCAGGAGCCCGTTGCGCGCGTGCCACCGGACCTCGCGCGAGGAGCCCCGCAGGAAGAGCGGAATGACGCCGAGGAGCGGGAGGTACGACAGGACGAGCGCGGAAGAGGGCCGCCGGCGGGCTTCTGACATGCGGGAAAGCTATCAGCTGTCAGCCGTCAGCTCTGCATCTTCCCGGACGACAGCTTTCGAGATCGCTGAACTGACGGTTAAGGAAATAGAGCCGGATCGGTCTTCCGGATGGCGGCGGTGGATTCAGCGCTGAGAGCTGAGAGCTGAGAGCTGAGAGCTGACAGTTAATTCGTCTTCAGCCGGATCGACCCGTTCACGGTCTCGCATCGGAGCGTTTCGCCGCCGCCGTTGTACGACCCGCGGGCTTCCTTGGGTCCGTGCTTGCCTTCGACTGCGAGCTCGATGTCCCCTTCGATCCGTCCGTTGACGGTTTCGAGGTCGTAGCGGATCGACGAAGCGCGGTCGAACGCGACCTCGACGGAGCCGTTGACGGTCTCGAGCTGCGTCTTGCGCAGGGCGCCTTTGAATGAAATCCGGAGCGACCCGTTCACCGTGGTCGCTTTGACCGGACCTCGGACGTCCTTCAGCTCGATCGACCCGTTCACCGCGTCGGCCGAGACTGCCGCTCCGAACCCGCTCGCGGCGACGTGGCCGTTACAGGTCTGCAGGCGCGCTTCCGCTCCGGCGGGCAGGTAGAGCTCGTAGTCGACCCGCGCGTTCGAACCGCCGAAATCGAGGATCCCGAAGAGCTTGTGGCGGTTCGGGTTGAGTGTCTCGACCCGCATCTCGTCGCCGAGCTTGCGGACCCGGATCTCGGTCAGGCGGAGGGTCTCTTCGGCCCGGCTCCCGCTGGCGGTCTTGACCGCCCGGACCTTGAAAAACGGCTTGTCCCAGGCGATCGCCTCGACCTTGCCGTTTACGTTTTCGATTGAAATCTTCGTAACTCCTTCCATCGAAAAGGTCTTGTCGAAGACCTCTTCCTGCCCGGCCACGAGGACCGCGCCGCAGGACAGGAGGACGAGAGCTGTCAGGGCTGTCAGGGCTTTCCGCATCAGTGTCTCCGAATCATTAAACGGCGCTCCGGCCGAAAGGTTCTTGCCGGCCTGCCGGCCCCGCAGCGCCAAACTATCCGCCGGCGCGCCAGCGCCAGACTATCCGATTCTCCGCCGCCTCCCCGGCTCCCGGCGGGGATCAATCGGTCAATCGGTCAATCGGTCCGCCGGATTCGGACGCCGGTCCTGCGGTCCGCCCGGCGGACGGCTTCTCCGTCGCGCAGGACCGGCCAGGCCTCGATCAGGTTCCAGCCGGGCACCAGCAGGGGCAGGTTGCGCAGGAGAGACGCGGACTTCCCCGGAGGAGACCCGTCCGGGCGAACGGCTTCGAGCCCGAGCCATCGGCGCGCCCGGCCGCCCCGGGCGTCCCGCATCAGAAAGGCGGCGACGGCGGCCGCGCCGGCCGCTCCCCACACGAACGGAATCGCCGTCCGCCCTCCCGGCACCGCCGACCAGAGGAGCGCGGTCGACAGGAGACCCGCCACGTCCGCGCACCCCGCGCAGACTAGAAGATCCAGAAAGAAGGCCAGAATGCGGTCGCGTCTCAAGATCCCAATGTAGCCGACGGCGAGGCGAGCCGAGCGGCCAGCCGGAGCGAGACGGCCGCGGTCCAGATCGGAGGGAAGGACGATGGAACCAGAAGACCGGGAGTTCGCGGGTCTCGCGGACTGCCATCTGCATTTCGAAGGGTCGCTCCCCGGCGACGTCGTGGAGTCTCTCGCCCGACGCGCGGGCTCACCGCTCGGCGAGCCCGGAGCGCTCTCGGCGCGCCGCGCGGCGGTTCGGGACTCGGCCGGATTTCTCGCTTTTTTTGCCGATGTCTGCCGGCTGTTCCGCTCTCCCGGCGACTACGCCGACGCGGCGGCGCATCTTTCCGCCGCGCTCGCGGCGGACGGAGTCGCGTACGCGGAGGTTTACGTTTCGCCCGAGATCTGTGAGCGCATCGGAGTCGACCCGCGGGCCGCTCTCCAGGCGGTCGACGCCGGTTTTGCGGCGGCGGCGCGGAACGGTTGCGACTGCCGGATTCTGCTTGACACGGTGCGCCACTGGGGACCGGAAGCGGCGGGACGGGTCCTCGACCTGCACGAAAGCCTGCGTCTCGAACGCGTCGTCGGCTTCGGGATGGGAGGAGACGAGTCGGCATTTCCCGCCGCCGCGTTCGCCGGACCGTACGCTCGCGCGAGGGCTCTGGGACTGAAGACCTCGATCCATGCCGGCGAGTGGGTCGGCGCGGAGTCCGTCCGCGACGCGCTCGACGCGTTGCGCCCCGACCGCATCGACCACGGCATCGGCGCGGCGGACGATCCGGAGCTCCTCGAGCGCTTGGCCGAGGAGAGAGTTCCGTTGTTCGTCGCGCCGACCGGCAACGTTGCGACCGGCGCCGTCGCCTCTTTCGCAGAGCACCCGCTGCCGCGCCTCGTCGCGTCCGGAGTCGCAGTCGCGCTCTCGGCCGACGATCCGCTCCTCTTTTCGACGTCCACCTCCGCGGAATATCGTGCCGCGGCGGCGATGGGGATCGGCGAGAGCGCTCTTCTGTCCATGGCGCGCCTCGGATGGACGAGCGCCTTCGGTCTCTCTCCGGCCGAACAGAAGCGAGGCGCCGCAGGTGTTCGCCCGGGATTCGAGCCGTCCCGCCGCTGACCCCTGGCGGGGCCGGGCCGGATCCGCCGTATTTCGCCGAACTTGAAAGCTGATCGCTGATCGCCGCGAACGCTGAAGGCTCAGCTCCCCTCGAGCACGAAATCCAGGCGCGCTTCCTCGAGTGCCTCGAGGAGCGCCGGAACACGCGACCGGTAGACCTCCAGTCGCACGCGCGCCTGCTGGCCGAAGGTTTCGTCGCAGATTGTGATCCGCGGTGGATCGACGAGCCGGCGCAGCTCTCCGATCCGCGCATACCCGCACGTAACGACGACACCGCACGTGTCCGCGCGGACGGCGCGGCCGGCTTCGCGGATCGCGCCGGCTGCGGCCTCGCGGTAGGGCCGCCCGTCCCGAGCTTCGTCCCGCCGAAATATCGTACGACGCCGACGACGACGTCGGTCAGGCCCGCGGCCTCGATTGCCGATGCGATCGGCTTGCCGGCGGTCCCGGCGGGCTCCCCGGCGTCCGATGCGCGCGCTCGAGCCTCGGCGGGCGGGCCGATCTTCCACGCGAACGCCACGTGGGAAGCGTCGTGATACTCGCGCCGCCAGGCGGCGACGGAGGCCGCGCCCTCCTTCGGGTCGCCGCATGGAAGGACGAAGGCGAGGAAGCGCGACGCGCGTTCCCGAAGCTCGAAGCGGCCTTCCCGAGCCGGGACGTGGCGCTCGTCCGTCACCGCGTCAGCCGTTAAGGGGCGCGCAGGACGTTTTCGTAGAGGGCGCGATACCGGCCCACGACCGCCTCGGTCGGGTACTGCGAGATCGCCCTCTCGCGCGCGGATTGCGAAAACTTCTTCCAGAGGTCCGGGTCGGTCACGAGCCGCAGCGTCGCCTCGGCCATGCCCTCGACGTCGCCGACGGGGCGCAGGAATCCGTTCCGCCCGTCCTGCACAACTTCGGGAAGCCCTCCCGCGATGGTTCCCACGACCGGCACGCCGCACGCCATCGCTTCGAGAGCGGAGAGCCCGAAGGATTCCGCGTCCGATGGGAGCAGAAAGACCCTTCCGATCGGAAGGACGGTTTCGATCGCGGCGACATTGCCCAGGAAGAGCGTGTCTTTTTCGAACCCGCCGGCGGCGACCAGCCTTTCCGCCAGCGACCGCTCGGGGCCGTCACCGACGAGCACGAGGCGCGCCGGAATCCTCCGCCGGACACGCTCGAAGATGTCGATCACGTCCGCGATGCGTTTGACGGGGCGGAAATTGGACACGTGGAGCACCACGCATTCCGTCTCGCGAACCAGCGTCCTCGCGAACGGCGAGGCGCCGTCGGGCCGATAGACCGACGCGTCGATGAAGTTTGGAATGACCTCGACTTCCCGGCGAACCGAAAGCTCGCGGGCCGTGACGTCCCGGAGGTACTCAGATACCGCCGTGACGCCGTCGCTCTTCTCGATCCCGTACCGGGTGATCGGAAGGTACGAGCGGTCCTGACCGACGATGGTGATGTCGGTGCCGTGGAGCGTCGTCACCACCTTCAGCGGAATCCCGCCGTCCGCGATCATGTCCCGGGCGAGGATCGCGGAGATCGCGTGCGGGAGCGCGTAGTGCACGTGAAGGAGGTCGAGCCCGACGTGTGTGGCGACCTCCGCCATCTTTGTCGCCAGCGCGAGAGTGTAGGGAGGCGATACGAAGAGCGGGTACGTCGGCGCGACGACCTCGTGAAAGAAGACGCGCGGCCGCGGGAGGGCGAGCCTGGTCGGCAGCGCGTACGAGATGAAGTGGATCTCGTCTCCGCGGTCGGCGAGCGCGATGCCGAGCTCCGTCGCCACGACGCCGCTGCCGCCGTACGTCGGATAGCAGGTGATTCCGATCTTCATCGCGCGCTGCCGGGAGCGGCGGCGAACCCCGGCTCGAAGCCCTCGAACGCGGCCACCGGGTCGTCGATGCGCGGAGGACGCTTCGAGACGAATCCCTCGCCGAATTCGACGCCGATCATGAAACCGAAGTGCCGGGCGCGGGCCTCGATCGCCTCGAGGAATCCTGCCGTCGAAAGAAGCGTCGCCGGCTCGGTCGAGCGCGGATCGTGGAACTGGCTCGCGAACGCGCGCACGGCTTCCCGCCGGGTCTCCATCGCTTCGGTGACGTCGACCACGAAAGTCGGGGCGTGCACGTAGGCTGTCGAGAAGTAGATCGTCTGCTGCGGCCGGTGCGCGGGCAGCGCGGTCTCGATCTTTCGCAACCCCGCGTAGAAAGCGGCATCGGTCACGAGCTCCCCGGCGCGGCGGTGGTCCGGATGACGGTCTTCCGGGAACGAGGTGAGGATCAGTCGGGGCTTCTCCCGGCGAATGACCTCGATCAGCGCGAGCTCGTTCTCCCGGGTCTGCCGAAGGCCCCCGTCTCCGAAGTCGAGCGTCTCGCGGAATTCCGCGCCCAGGATTTCCGCGGAACGGCGCGCTTCCCGGTCGCGGATCACGGCGTCGCCGCGCGTTCCCATCTCTCCCCGGGTCAGGTCGACGATGCCGAAGCGTCCGCCCCGGGATTTCCATCGAATCAGCGTTCCGGCGCAGCCGAGCTCGATGTCATCGGGATGCGCGGCGATCGCGAGAATCTCAACGGCCATCGGAGCTCCGATCCGCGGCGCCTTCGGTGCCTTCGGCGTGATCGGTGCCGGTGCCCTCCGTCCCGAGCTCCGCGAGCGTAGCCCCTTCGAGGGATCCGCTGGCCGCCTCCCGGATGCTCTCGAGCGCCGCCGGGCCGTACGCGAGCAGCGGAACGAGCGGCGGGTAGAGGCGCTCGGCGGGCGCACCCTGAGGAAGGAGCATCGAATCGAGACGCCGGCGGCGGCTGTTCGCGACCTCGTTCTTCCTGTCGACCGCCTTTTTCATGCGCTCCTTCAGCTGCTCCAGCTGGTACGCGACTTTCTTCTTCGTGTTTTCGAGCGCTCCGACGAGCGTCGGGTCGAGCGCGCGGATGTCCGGCTCCAGGGTGTCGAGCGCTTTGTCCGCGTCCGTGGCCGCGCCGTCGAGGATTGCGGCGCCCGGAACCTCCACCGGACCCCTCTCCGGAGGGGGAACCAGCAGGTTCTCGCGCGTGATTCCCAGGGCTTCCATCGCCCGCCGCTCGGGCGGACCGATCGGAATCACGAACGACCGGGGCAGAAGCACCGGGGGCTCCAGGTCGAAGACCCGGAAGAGGGGCAGCGACTGCGCGTGGTACGCGATCTCAGCGGGGCCGAGAACGGAGGCGGCGTTCGGCATCAGCCACGACTTCAGAACCGGCCGTGTCAGGACGTCCGAGGAGACCCAGCTTTCCCCGCTCGCGATCCGGGCCGCCGCGTCGGCGACCGAATCGACGCGGCGCCGTTCACCCTTCTCGATCGTGAAGAACGGAAACACCTCGGCGCGGAACGCGACGGGCACCGGCAGCTCCGCCGCCTCGAGCCGCCCGCTGACCCCGGCAAGAGCTTCCCGCAGGGCGGCCTCGCGCCGGACCGCCTCCTGAAAAAACGCCGCCGTCGCCTCTCGAAGGCTCTCCTGGTATGGATCGAGTACGAGCAGTCCCTCCGGAGCGAGATCGAGCAGCGACTCGATGAAGGCCTCGCCGTACGTTGTTCCCGGCGAGTAGCGGCGGCGCAGCGTTTCGACGAGCTCCTCCGATCCGGGAGCGCGGGCGTCCGCCGCAAACGCGTCGAGGATCGGCCTGACCCCCTCCGGGATCGCGCGCCGCCCGACCGGCGCCCGATTGGACCGGTCCGCGCCTTCCAGCACGATCACCTCGGGACCGTCCTTGCCGGGCCGCGCCGTCCGCGCGACTTCTTCGAGATCGTGATCGTCCGTCAGCGCCCAGAACACGGGCACGGCCGGGACGCCGCGGTCGGAGATTTCCCGCGCGACGCGGATCGCGTCGAACGCCTTCGTGATCGTGAAAAGCGGCCCGGTGAACAGGCCGACCTGATGGCCCGCCACGACGGCCACCGCGCGTCCGGCGGCGAGATCTTCCGCGCGCGCCTTCGCCGCCTCCCCGCGGAAGCGAAAAGCGCCGGCAGGAACCCGCGACGGCCTGCCGAGAATGCGGCGCCCGCGCTCCGCGGCGGCCTCGATCGTCGGAGGGTCCGGGTAGAACTCCGGCAACCCGGCGAGGAAGCGCGCGAACAGCGGGGAAATCCCGGGGTATCGCTCGAACGGAATGATCGGGCCGCTCATCGTTTCCGAGCCAGCACGATCAATCGCGGGCAGTCCGGTCCGACCGGATTCCCGTCGAAGTCTCCCCAGGTGGCTTCGATTTCGAGCCCCGCTTTCTCAAACATCCCGGTCAGCTCCTCCGCCGAGTAAGCGCGCACGCTCTCAAAAAAGGTTTCGGTCGAGGAATCGCGGCGCACCTCGATCTCTTTTTCGATCCTCCGGGTCTCCTCATTCCACCAGCGCCGGATCCGGTACTCCCGCCCTCCCATCGCGCGGCTCTCCTCCGCGACGAGCCGCGAGAGCACGTGATTCAGGCCGAAGGTATCGCAGAGCACTCGGCCGCCTGGCTCGAGGACCCGTTCGATCTCCGCGACGACGGCGAAGTTGTCCGCCTCGGCCCGGAAGTACCCGAAGCTCGTGAAGAAGTTCACGATCGACCGGAAGCTGCCTGCCCGGAACGGGAGAGCCCGCATGTCCCCCCGGACGAGGCGCAGGGCCTGGTTGCGAGCGTGCGCGAGCTCCAGAAGGGGCGCCGAGTAATCGAGGCCGACCGGAATGGCGTCGCGTTCGGCGAACCGCAGTGAGTGGCGTCCGGTCCCGCAGCAGAGGTCGAGCAGGGGAGTCGGCTCGGGCCCGAGCCGAGCGAGAGCGAAGGCGACTTCCCGGCGTGCCGAGGCGAGGTCGCGGTGCGGATACAGCTCGAGGTACTCCTCGCCGAACCACGATTCCCACCACGCCATGTGAGGGCGATTATCTTCCGGGCGGGAGCGCGCCCGACAGCGCCGATCCATGGAGGGTCAGACGCCGGAAGATCGCCCGGGCTCGCCGCCCTGTCCCCCCGATGAGGGATGATGTCGTCGGAGGACGGACGATGACGATTTCTCGCCGGTTTCCCCCTTTGGCGCTGCTCTGCGCCTCCCTCTTTCTCTCCTTCTGCGGGGATCTCCGGACCATCTCGAAGGACGGCTATCGCGCCTCGCTCGTCTACTCGACCGGGGAGCGGTACGGCATCGCCGTGCGGGGCGAGTGGGGGCGGGCCGAGGGGACAGTGGACGGAGCGCCGCTCGTCAGGATCCTTCGGCCGGACCTGAAGAAGACGTGGCAGTTCGGCCCGTCTTCGAAGCGCATCCTGGAAGAGGCGTGGGGGCCGACGGACGAGATCGTTCCCGGGTACCCTCTCGAGCCGCGGTTCGACGCGCAGGCGTACGCCTCACGGTTTCACGGTGAGCTCTTGAAGATCGCCGACTCGGCGCTCGCCGGGCACCCCTGCGATCGGTATCAGATGGACCTTCCGTCGGGGGACCGCGTGATCATCTGGGCGGCGCGGGATTTCGAGCGGCTCCCCATCCGGATCGAGCATCAGCGGAAAAAAGGGGAAGAGGAGTACGAGCCCACGCTCGAGGTTCGGCTGGTCGACGTCAAGGTGGGAGCCGACCCCGACCTGTTTCAGAAGCCGAAGGGGTACGAGCCGGCCGCGTCGTACGAAGAGCTGCGCCGGCAGAAGAGCTGAGCCCGGAGATTCCCGGCGATCTCGTTCGACGAGCTGCTGTCGGCGTCAGCCGCGGGCGGGGGCCGTCGCGCCAGTGCGGTCGAACGGCCCGAACTCGCGGAACAGGATGTGGTCGTAGAAGTAGTGGATCAGCAGGAACGACAGGACGACGACATAGTAGCTGCGCACCTGAGGCATTCCGAGGCCCTTCCACAGCCCGAGGTACACGACGCCGGAGATGAGCGTCGCCCCGATCATCGCCGCGTAGAAGCGGCCCGTGTGCCGCACTCCCGCGAGCCCCTGCACGAACCCGCTTCCGATCTCCCCGTTGTCGGCCTTGCGGCTCAGGATGAACCAGGTGAGCGCGAGGTACTGGAGTGAGTGCCAGGTGTTGAATCCCTGGAACGCGATGTCGAGATTGTCGAACAGAGGCACGATGAAAGCCAGCGCAACGGTCGTCGCCATGAAGGCGAGCCGCGGCCAGTTCGATTCTCCCCGCCGTATCTCACGCGCCGTCCGGATGGCGTAGAAGACGAACAGTGCGGCGAAGCCGACCGTGAAGGCGCGCGCCACCCAGAGATGCTTCAGAAATTGAGGGAAGAAGAGGGTGGATGACCCGAGCGTGAACCGGTCCTCCACGAACTTGTACATCGCGACGGTGTAGAGGGCGCCGAGGATGACCGCGCCGTCGAGCCATCGGTCCACCGGCGACGTTCGCGACGAGGCCTTGCGGCGGTACGTTTCGGAAATGTACTGGGCCTGGTGCGTGACGTGAAGAGACGCCCAGAAGAAGAAGCCGGTCAGGAGCGCGAGGAACGAGTACAGCGATCCTAAGATGACCAGAGTCGGGATGATGACGAGCGGTGCGTACGCAAGGACGCCGAAGCGTTCCCGGAACCGCGGCTCGAGCGCGGTTCGCAGATAGGTTGAGTACATGTGCGGACCGCCGACTAAGAGAGTCACCACGAGACCGACGATGAGGCTCGCGCTCTCGGGCGAGCTGCCCAGGTTTCGCAGGAGTCCGTAAGAAAGATACGGCAGAAAAACCAGGACTCCCGAGGCGGTCAGGAAGATCAGGTCGAAGCGGCGGCTCCGGATCCAGGGACCGGCCGCGCTTTCCGCCGATTCCGACGCCAGCGCCGTGGTCGATGCCATCGAAGCCCCCTTTTCGCGGCGGATATTACCCAAACCCGGGCCCGGTTGGTGTGCTCCTCCGTACCGTCTAAAATCGCCCGGTATGCCGTCCTTCGGGAACGTCCTCGTCGATCCGCCGCTGGTCCTGGCTCCCATGGCCGGGATCACGGACCACGTGTATCGGCTGATGCTCCGGCGCATCGGCGGAGTGGGCCTCGTCACCATGGAGTTCATCTCTTCGGAGGCGATCACCCGCGGCAACGCCCGGCAGATGCGCAAGCTGATCTTTTCGGATGAGGAGCGGCCTCTCTCCATCCAGATCTACGGGTCCGACGCGGTGCGCATGGCCGCGGCGGCGGACATCGTCCAGGAGCTCTCGCCCGACGTGTGCGACATCAACATGGGTTGCCCGGCGAACAAGGTCCTGAAGGGATGCTCGGGTGCCGCCCTGATGGGGGACCTGCCTCTCGCCCGCGACATCGTCCGGCAGGTAAAGCGGCGGCTGACGATCCCGCTGACCGTGAAGTTCCGGCTGGGCCTCGACACGGGCCGCATCAATTTCCTCGACCTCGGCCGGATGTGCGAAGACGAAGGCGTCGCCGCGGTTGCGATGCACGCGCGTACGGCGCGGCAGATGTACACGGGACGGGCGGACCGAGACCGCATCGCGGAGCTGAAGGCGCATCTCTCGATTCCGGTCGTCGGCAACGGCGACGTCGACTCGCCGGCCGACGCTGTCGAGATGTTCCGCCAGACGGGCTGCGACGCCGTCATGATCGGGCGCGCGACGATGAAGAACCCGTGGATCTTCCGGCAGGCTGCGGACCTCCTGGCGGGACGGGAGCCCCGCGAAGCGACCCTCGACGAAAGACGCGATCTGATGCTCGGCCATTTCACCGCGATCGAGGCGATGTCGTTCGAGCCGAAGGAAGCGCTCCACAAGCTCCGGACGATGACGGGCTGGTACACCCACGGGCTGCCGAACGGCCGCGCGCTGCGGGTCCGCATCTCGGGGCTCGAGACTCCGCAGGACTTCCGGGACGCGGTCCAAGCCTTCTTTGCCGGGCTTTTCGACGAGGTTACCAACGCCGGGGCCGGCTCCGCGGCCGTGCCCGAGCTCGCGGCGGCCGCGACGGGCTAGAGTCCGTCCCCGCTTCCGGGAAATGCCGGACCCGGCCGCTGAAAACGCGGCGCGGGGGCGCATCCGGGAATGGGGCTGCCCTCTCTCCGGGTTCGTTCGGGAAGAATGAAAAAACTTCGAATTCTCGTCTCCCTCTGCCTGTGTCTTGCCGCGGCGGCTCCGGCCTTAGCCCAGAAGCGCAAGGCGGCCGACTTGAACACGAAAGTCGGAAAGTTCCCGCTCGAGATCTCCTCCGAGTTCCTCGGGATGGCGGCGGGGAAGACCGTCGTGCGGATCCGCCTCGCCTCCCCCGAGCTCACGAAGGGCCTCTCCGCCCGGGGAGTCCGCGGCTTTTCCGGGCAACTCCAGGGCACGCTGCTCCAGAACGGCGAGATTTCGCAGAGCTTTCACTACCCCGTCACCGCGTCGCTCGCCTCGGGGGCGGCCTTCTCCTACTCCTTCCTTCGCGCCGTCAAGCCGGGCACTTACCGGCTGAAGCTCGTCTTCACCGACCCGGACGGCGGCCACGTCGTGGGGGACGGAGAGGTCGAAGTCTCGGTTCCGGAGGTTTCCGCGGCGTTCCGGCCGGAGATGGCTCCCGCGGAGGCGAGCACTCTGCCCGACGCCGAAGGCATCGTCATCGCCGACGAAGCCGTGGGAGCCCCGGCGAAGACGTCGGAGCCGCTTCTGAAGATTCTCCCGCCGGCAAAGGAAGCGCCGGTCGGCTTGCTTCGGCTCGAGGCCGAGGTACAGCCGCCGATCCAGAAGGTCGAGTTCTACCTGGACGAGAAGCTGCTGCTCGCGCGCACGCGTCCGCCTTACACAGTGGAGATCGACCTCGGGAACGTTCCGCGGCGGCAGACCCTCCGCGCGGTCGGCTACGACGAAGGCGGCCGCGTCGTCGACGAGGACGCGTGGGCGATCAACGAAGGAAATGCCCGGCTCGCCGTTCGCGTGCTGCCGCAACCGGAGCCCGCCGAGGGGCGCGTCCGGATCAAGGTGGCGGTCCAGTCGATCTCGGGCGGCGTGGCGAAAAAGGTCGAGCTCTTCCTCGACGAGAAGAAGATCGGCAGTTGGACCTCCGGCCCCTACGAAACGACCGTTCCCTACGCGCAGTACACGCGCGCGAACTACATCCGCGCCACCGCCTATGGCGAGGATGGCAAAGAGTCGAACGACATGCGCATGCTGCGCGGGCCGAGCACGACCGTCGAGAGCGTGCGCGTCGACGTGGTCCAGCTCCACGTCTCGGCGCTCGACAAGGCGGGCCACTTCGTCAAGGGACTCGCAAAGGAAGACTTCACTGTCAAGGAAGACGGGCACCCGGAGCCGGTGAGCGGGTTCGAGATCGCTGAAAACCTGCCCTTGAACATCGGCCTCGTCGTCGACGCCTCGGGCTCGATGGAGAAGGGAATGCCCTTCGTCCATGAAGCTACCGCCGAGCTCTTCAAGTCGCTGATGCGGGACAAGGACCACGGCTTCGTGATCGAGTTTCGCGACAAGCCCCGGTTTCTCCAGGACCTGACGTCAGACTCGCAGGCGCTCCAGAGGGCGGCGCGGGAAGTGCGGGCCGAAGGGGCCACCGCGCTCTACGACGCGATGGTTCTCGGGCTGTACCAGTTCCGTACGCTTCAGGGGCGCAAGGCTCTGATCGTGGTGACGGACGGGGACGACAACCGGTCGCACGTGGACTACGACGTGCTGTTGCGATACGCGCGTTCGGCCGGCGCGCCGATCTACTTCATCGCGGTGAACATTCCGCTGACGGACTTCAAGTCGAGGCGGATCACGAAGGAGATCGCGGCCGAGTCGGGAGGCGAGGTCTTTTCGATCAGCAGCGCGGCCAGGATGTCCGAGGTCACCAAACGCATCGAAGAGGAGCTTCGCTCGCAGTACGTCGTCGCTTACCGCAGCACCTCGAGCAAGGCGCCGGGTGAGTATCGCGCTGTGGAGGTCGCGACGAAGCCCGGCGTGACGGTGAGGACGGTCAGGGGTTACATTCCGGGATAGGCCTCGTCGCCTTCGCTCACTACGGGACGTCGGCTTCGCCGACCGCCGAGCGGCTCGCCTGTCGGCTCGACCGCTCACCTCGTCCCTGCGTTCGCTGCGGCTCCCGCCCCGAGAGGCTCCTCCCTCCCTCTGGTCGGGAGACTCCTCTCGGGGCGAGCGTATTCACCACGATGGGCGGTCGATCGCCACCTCCCTCTCCCCGCGCTCGGGGACGGAGAGGGTGGAGTGAAAGGCGAACGTCCAGCCTGAATCTCGAGTCCGAGGGACGTGCCCCGGCGTCTGACCTGGCTACGGACCCTTCCAATTCGCTATGAGTCGGAACTTTCCCCGCTCGGCCAGCACCGTGGCGGGGGGAACGGCGGTTCCGAAATCTGCGGCGTCTCGCGTCCGCATCACGACGACGAGCCTCTCGCCGGAGCGCCAGCGATTCCAGAAATCTTCGCGCGTCCAGAAGATCTCGCGGCGGCGCGCTTCGGGCAGCCACCACGACTCGAGCTCGCCCGTGTGGTCCACGAGCGGCACGATGGTCTGAAGGTTCCAGGGGAAGCCCTGGACGTACGTCCGGTAGGAGACGACTCTCACCCTGCCGTTCGTGGAGGCCCCGGCCTTCGCCTGGATCGTCAGGTCGTGGATGTCGCGGGCGAGCGGCATGCGGGGCCAGATCAGCGCCAGGACGATGTAGAGGCCCGCCCATCCCATCGCGAGCGCGCCGAGAGCGGACTCGGGACGTCGCCGCAGATAAACACACGCCGCCGCTCCCGCGAGGAGACTCGCGGCTCCGGCGGCCGCGAGCGGCCAGGCTCCCGCGGCGGCGATCGCGGCCCGCACCCCGGGAAGCGCCACGGCCGCGACAGGCAGAAGTGCGCAGGTCACAGCCGCGATCCGCCAGCTCCGGCCGGACGACCCGTCCCGGATCAACGCGCGCGCCGCGAGCGCCGCCGCAGGAGGAAACGCGGGAAAGAGATAGGGAGAAAGTTTGCTGTGCGAGACCGAAAAGAAGACGAAAACGACTGCGAACCAGATCACGAAGAAAAGCGCCTCCACCTGGTCCCGCCGGATCGGTCGGACGCCCCGCAGGAAAAAGAGGAGCCCCGGCAGAAATCCCGCGACGAGCACGGGAACGAAGTAGTAGATCGGCCCTGGACGATTGGCGACGTTCGTCGCGAAGCGCTGGAAATGCTCGTGGATGAAGAAGAACTGCAGAAAGCCGGGGCTGCGGCGCTCGGCCAGCCACAGCCAGGGAGTGGCCATCAGGAGAAACACCGGCACGGCCGGCCCGAAGAGGAGGGAGCCGAGGGCCCGGGTGCGCCGGGCCGCCAGGCACCACAGGAGGAGGATCCCACCCGGAAGAACGATTCCGACGAGCCCCTTGGACAGGAACGCTCCCGCCGCAAACGCTCCGGTGAGCGACGAGAGCGCGAGCGCCGACCCTCCCGGTTTCTCGCGGGCGCGGAGTGTTTCGTAGCCGGCGAAGAGCGTCCCGGTGAAGAAGAATGTCAGGACCCCGTCGGTAAGATTCAGTCGGGAAAAGGTGAACGGCAGCGGCGCCATGAGGAAGAAGACGGCGGCGTAGACGCCCGCGCGCGCCCCCCACATCCGGCGCACGCCGAACAGCACGAAAAGCGTCGTCCCGAGCCCGGCGAGCCGCGTCGGCAGCCGTGCCGCGAAAGGCGTTTCCCCCAGGAGCGCGAAGGAGCCCGCATTGGCCCAGTAGAGCAGTGGCGGCTTCTCGAAGTAAGGGACCCCGTTCAGCCGCGGCACGACGAAGTCGCCGGTCGCCAGCATCTCCCGGGGGATCTCCGCGTAGCGCGGCTCGTCCGGCTCAGCCAGAAAGGAGCCCGGAGGATCGAGCCACACGGCGGCGAGCAGAAGCACGAGCGAAGCGAGAAGAAGGCCGCGTCCGGGCTCGCGCATCCCGAGAGTCTAGACTCCCCCTTCGAGGCCGCCCCAGTTTCCCCGCCCCGGCCCCCGCCGCCGCTGATAACATCGCGCCCGTTTTGGTAACGGAAACCGCAACCCGCTGGGCACTCGTCCTCGGCGCTTCGTCCGGCTTCGGCGAAGCGTGCTCGCTGGCGCTCGCGCGCGCCGGCTGGAACATCTTCGGAGTCCACCTCGACCGGAAGTCCACGCAGGCGAACGCGGACCGGATCGTCGCGGAGATCGCGGCGCTCGGCCGCAAAGCGGAGTTCTTCAACGTCAACGCGGCGGATGACGAGAAACGGGGCGAGGTGATCGCGGCGATCGGCGCCGCCTGCGGCCAGGCGCCGCCCGAGTCGCGCGTCGGCGTGCTGCTGCACTCGCTGGCTTTCGGCACCCTGAAGCCGTTCGTTGCCCCCGACCGCGCCGCCTCGATTTCGAAGGCGCAGGTCGAGATGACGTCGGACGTCATGGCGCATTCGCTGGTCTACTGGACGCAGGACCTCGTTTTCGCCGACCTTCTCGCGCCCGGCAGCAGGATCTTCGCGATGACCTCGGCGGGCGACCACATCGTGTGGCCCTCCTACGGCGCCGTTTCTGCCGCGAAGGCGGCGCTCGAATCGCACGTCCGGCAGCTCGCGGTCGAGCTCGCACCGCGCGGCGTCGCGGTGAACGCCCTTCGCGCCGGCGTCACCGATACTCCCGCGCTCCGAAAGATCCCGGGGAACGAACAGATGATCGAGCGGGTCGGACGCATGCACCCCGCCGGGCGGCTCACCCGACCCGAGGACGTCGCCGGCGCTCTCGTCGCGCTCTGCTCCCCGGCAGCCGGCTGGATCAGCGGAAACGTGATCGGCGTCGACGGCGCCGAGGACGTGGCGGGCGGCCGTTGACCCGGACGGCCGCGGAGTTTTCACGGCGCGCGGGCGTTCCCGCAGGCTCCGCGCTCTCGCACCGCCTCCCGGGACTCCTCCCGGTTTGAGCGCCCCTCCGACCACGCTCCCGGCCGGCTCCGCTTTCGAGTTCGTCACCGAGAAAGCGGGCTTTCGAGAGCTGCGGCTCAAGTCGAACGGACTGAAAGTCCTGCTTCTCGACAATGCCGTCGCGCCGGTGGTGACGTTCGCGATCGTGTACCACGTCGGAAGCCGCAACGAGGCCGTCGGATTTACCGGCTCGACGCACCTTCTCGAGCACCTGATGTTCAAGGGCACCCCCGAGTACAACCGCGAGAAGGGCACCGCGATCGCGGCCGTTCTCGAGGCGATGGGCGCCCGCTTCAACGCGACGACGTGGTTCGACCGCACGAACTACTACGAGACCATTCCCTCCGATCAGCTCGAGACCGCCGTGCGACTGGAGGCCTCGCGCATGCGCGGATCGCTTCTCCGCGACGAGGACCGCGCGCCCGAGATGACGGTCGTCCGGAACGAGTTCGAGCGGGGAGAGAACTCGCCGTTTCAGGTTCTGTACAAGGACACGTTCGCAGTCGCGTTCCGCGAACACCCGTACCACCACCCGACGATTGGATGGCGCAGCGACATCGAGGGCGTCACGACCGCGCGGCTGAAAGAGTTCTACGACGTCTTCTATCACCCGAACAACGCGACCGCGATGCTGATCGGAGACTTCACGGAATCCGAGGCTCTCGCCATTCTGGAGCGTCACTTCGGCCCGATCCCGCCATCGGCTGCGCCCATTCCGAAGGTCCACACGGTCGAGCCCCCGCAAGAGGGCGAGCGCCGGTTCATCGTCCGCCGCGCCGGGCAGGTCGCGTGGTGCGCGCTCTCCTGGCGCACGGTCGAAGCCCTCCACGCCGACACGCACGCGCTCGCGGTGCTCGGAAACGTCCTCGGTGGAGGGTTGACCTCGAGGCTCTATCAGGCCCTCGTCGAGAAGAGCCTGGCGCTGTCGGTGACGGTGGTTCCCTGGCAGCTCCGCGATCCCGCGCTCTTTTCGGTTTTCGCGCCGGTTCGTCCCGGAGTCGAACCGACCGCCGTCGAAACGGTCATCCGGGAGGAGACCGCCCGGGTTGGCCGCGAAGGAATCACCGAGGCCGAGCTCGAGAAGGCGTGCGTCCAGATCGAGGCGGAGGTCATCTTCGACCGCGATTCGACCGACCAGATCGCCGCCTCGCTGTCGGAAGCGATCGCCGTCGCGGACTGGGAGTGGTACGTACGCTACCCGGTCGAGGTGCGGGCGGTAACGCGCGAGGACGTGCAGCGCGTTGCCGCGGAATACTTCCAGGACGATGCCCTGACCGTCGGAACGTTCCTTCCGAAGCCTTCGGCGGCGGGCGCCGAGGCCGAAGGGGAGGAGGAATGACGCGGCGCGGTTTCGCCGAGCAGGTTCACCGGCGGACCCTTTCGAACGGCGCCGAGCTTCTCGTCCTCGAAAACCGGTTCAATCCGACGATCGCGCTCTCGGGCTCCCTCTACGCCGGACCGCTCTACGCGCCCGCGGACCGCCGGCTCATCGCGTCGATGACGGCGGGTGAGCTCACGAAGGGCACCGCGCTCCGGAACAAGCTCGAGATCGCCGAGGACCTGGAAAGCCGCGGGGCCTCCCTCTCGTTTTCGTCCGATTCGTCGGACCCGGTCGGCGCCGACATCGCGGCTGCGGCGCTGTCGCGCGACGTGGACCTGCTTCTCGACCGGCTGGTGGAGATCCTCCGGAGCCCCTCCTTCCCGGACGACGAGCTCGACAAGGAGAAGAAGCGGCTCGTCGGCGCGATCCGCCAGCAGCAGGACCAGACCTCCGCGCGGGCGCAGGACGCCGCGGCGCGGCGCATCTACCCGCCCGGACATCCGTTTCACCGCCGGCGGGGCGAGGAGCGGATCGCGCGGGTGGAAGCGCTGATGCGCTCTGATCTCCAGTCCTTCTACGAGGCGCGCTACGCGGCGGGCACCCTGCG
This sequence comes from Acidobacteriota bacterium, assembly GCA_039931865.1. Lineage (GTDB taxonomy): Bacteria > Acidobacteriota > Thermoanaerobaculia > UBA5066 > Gp7-AA6 > JALYUA01. The sequence goes on from JBDTRB010000018.1 coordinate 31,526, forward strand.
TCTCGTGATCGTCGGCGACGTGCAGGCGGATGCCCTGCTGGACGGCCTCGAACGCCGCCTCGGCGACTGGAAACGCGGCGCGCCTCCCGAGATCCCGATCGTGCCCGTTCCGCCCCCCGTCCCGGTCTCCGAGACGATCGAGATGCCCGACAAGGCGAATGCCGACGTGGTGCTCGCAGCCCCGGCGCGCCTGACGCGGCCCGATCCATCTTTTCTCCCCTGCGCCCTGGCGAATTCCGCGCTGGGCCAATCGTCGCTGACCTCCCGACTCGGCGTCCGGGTCCGCGACACCGAGGGGTTGACCTACGGCATCCATTCGAGCTTTCATGCGACTCACGTGCCGGGGCCCTTCGTGGTCACCGTCACCGTGAAGCCGGAGAGCCGCGACGCCGCGGTCGCGTCGACCCTGGACGAGATCTCCAGATTCGTGCGCGACGGCCTGACCCCACGGGAGCTCGCGGACGAGAAGAGCGCCCGGATCGGAAAATTCAAGGTGGACCTGGCGTCGAACTCGGGGATCGCCCAGGCGATCGACACGGCCCTCTATTACGGCCTCGGCCTCGAGTACCTGGACCGGTTCGGAGCGCTCGTATCCGCGGTCACCAAGGAGGAAGCCGACGCGGCCTTTGCCGCCATGGTGAATCCCGACGCGTTCACGATCGTCTCGGCGGGGACGTTTGGGGGAGTGAAGAGTTGATGTTTGACGATTGACAGGGGGGCGCGCCAATCCGCCACTCCGCCACTCCGCCTCTCCGCGCCTCTGAACTGTCAACTCCGAGCTCTCAACCGTGCAATCTGAACTCGTATGACAGAATCCCCCGAAACAGGAGGCTCCCATTCCGCGCAGACCCCAATATCGCAAGCCCATTCGTCGCCGGCCCGGTGAGGCTGCTCCGACGCACCGAGTCTGGCTGTCATCGGAAGCGCCCGCTCCCGAGGGCCCGGCGCCGGACGGCCGCACCTACTACCGAGCCCGTCTCGACTCCGAGCCGTCTCCCGAGTGGATGCGCGCCTATCGCGCCGGCATGCTCGGCCTGATGCCCGAGGATCGCGACGCCGTGCTTCGCATGGAATTCCAGGGAGACAGCGTCCGGTTTTCCGCGGCGGAAGGCGAGGTTGGCAAGCTCCGGAAGGCGCTCGAGCGCCGGTTGGACGCGGTCAACACGATTCTCTCGGGTGGCCGCGGCGGAAGCGCGCCGCAGGGCTAGGAGCCTGTCCTCGTAATCTCCTGCTGCGCGAAGGCGTGTCTCTCGCTGCGAGCGGAACGATCGGTCTTACTCTCGGCAGGGGGCTTTGCAGTCCCCTGGACCCCCTGGTGGCTTGTGAGGCGGAGCCTGGCTACGCTTCCGCGCCGCCAGCGGAGGGGGTTCGAGGGACCGTCGGGTCCCCCGCTCAAGGGCAGCCTGCGCTCCCGCTCTCGCTTCGGCTCGGCCGCGCTCGCAACGGACATGACTCGGACAGGCTCCTGGCGGTCCGCCGGCTCTTCGTTCCTCCGAACTTCAGAGCTTCCGTTTCACCTCGCCGGTCGATGCGCGTCTGGGCGTCGAGCCCGCAGTGGGAACCGGGGTACTGACCGCCTGTTGAGCCGCCTCCCATTCGAGCTTGCGGTAGTCGAACTGCGCCTCGTCTCGCGCGTTGAACTTCACGATCTCGAAGTAGGGGGAGAGGTCGAAATCGCGCGGGACGCAGAGCGTCGGATGCCTTGCCCGGAGCAGCCCGCTGTAGGCGCGCCGGGTCGGACGTCCCAGGATCTGCTGGCGGAGCCGCTCGCCCGCCGTGCTGGCTGGCCGACGGACCAGTTGAGGCAGGATCGGGTATTGCACCTTCGCGAACGCCTCGGCGAGAAGCGTCGAGCAGATCGTCTCCGTGGCGACGCCGCTGCCGAAATGCAGAGCGTCTTCCTGCAGACGCGGAGGGATCAGGTGGAACGGCAGGAGATACCGTGTCAGGTCGAGAAAATTCCGCCGGTCGTATTGATGCCCGACGCGCGACAGGACGTGGTCGATGACGGTTGCGAGGTCTTCCGGGAGCAGGCGCATGGGCCGGCAGATCCGGATGTTGAAGTCGATGTACTTCATGAGCGGCGACACGACGACACCCTCGGCGACGAGCGCCTCGAGCACCAGGTACTTCGCCTCGCGCCCGAACCGGCGCGTCGTACGGGCGCGGGTCTCCGAATCGGCCCGGAGGAGCGCGTCGCCGATGTAGAGCGCGCTGTGAGACCAGGACGACTGCGTCAGGTACTTGACCGCCTGAGACACGCGCTGGTCGCCGTCGACTAAGAGGACGTCGCCGGGGGCAATGGTCGCCTTGAGCTTCAGGGCATCGTTGTAGACGAACCGGCGGTAGTAGCGCCGCTGCCGGGTAATCTCCGCGACGAACCAGTCTGCGAGGAAGCGGCGGGGGGAGCGCATGGATCTATTTTGAGGGGAAGCCGGCCGTTCGGGCGGGGGTTCCTTCGAAGCCGGTCAGGCTTCCCGGTCGGAGCGCCCTTGCCCCGGAGGCCGGGAAGACTCCGTCAACGCTTCAGCAGGTACGCCGATTCCTGCAGCCGCGCGCCGGAGGCGTCCGCGACCGCGAACCGCGACGGGTTGAACTTTTTTGCGCCGGCGACGACCCCGAAGGAGCCGTTCCAGAGAGCCGCACCCGCGTACTCGCCCTTCTTGTTGATGACGTAGTAGTTGAGCTGGAAGTCGGGGCGGCCGTTCTTGTCGCGGTAGTACTTCGACGCGTTGACCACGCGCTCGAGCGTCGCGAGCGCCGCTTCCTGGGGGGATTTTCCCTGCCGCATCAGCTCGACAACCGTGTGGGAGCCGCACAGGCGGATGTTCCCCTCGCCCCATCCCGTCGAGCCGCACGCGCCGACTTCCCCATCCACGTAGAGCCCCGCGCCGATGACCGGTGAGTCGCCGAGCCGCCCCGGAAGCTTGAAGAAGAGGCCCGAGGTCGTGGTCGTTCCGACGAGATCTCCGGAAGCGGTGATCGCGTTGCAGTTGATCGTCCCCTGCGGGCGGAAATCCTCCGTGCCGTACTTCTCGATGTACCAGCGGATGTCCGGGTCCTTCTGCTCTTCGTCACCGCGCTCGATCCAGTCGTCGATCCCGGACAGCTTCTCTTTCCAGTAGAGCCAGACCTTGCGCGACCGTTCCGTGAGGAGGTTCTGTTCGGGGACCCCGTGCGCGCGGGCGAATTTCAAGGCTCCCTCGCCGACCAAGAACGCGCGATTCGTCTGTTCCATCACGAGCCGCGCGACCCGCGAGGGGTTCTTGATCCGCTCGAGAGCTCCGACCGCGCCCGACTTCATCGTCCTGCCGTCCATCACGGACGCGTCGAGCTGAACGACGCCCTCCTCGTTCGGGATCCCGCCGTAACCGACCGTCACGTCGTTCGGATCGTCCTCGACGATGTTGACGCCGGAGATGACGGCTTCGAGGGGATCGCTTCCCGCCACGATCATCTCGTACGCCTTGCGCACGGCTTCGAGTCCGTTTGCCGAAGAGACGACGAGGGGGCGCGACGCCGGTCGGGCCGCCGGCGACGTGCTCTTGAACTGAGAGGCGATCGGGAGGAGGGCCGCCCCCTTCAACAGGTCACGCCGGGTCGTTCCGCTCATGAGGGTTCTCCTTGAATGATCTGAAGGGACCGCCGGTGCGGCAAACTCTTACTCGTCGGGGAGCTCGGGCTCGTCCTGGATCTCGCGCTTCGTGCCCGGAGCCATCAGGTCCATCAGGAGCTCGGGGAGCGTCTCCGCGAACTGGCTCCGCGGCATCACCGTGGTGGTGCCGGCGGCCTCCGCGCGTTTCGCGAGCTCGCGGTCGACGTGCGAAAGAAATCCCACGATCGGCAGCGCCCCGTCCGGTCCGCTCGCGCGCATCGCGGCGATCGCCTGGACGGCCCCGTCGGTCAGCTCGACGAACGCGGCGACGGTCCCCGGCTCTCGGCACGCCGCGGCGAGCCCCGACGCGTCGGTGAAACGAACCGGGACGTTCAGATGACGCGCGGTCGCGTCGATCTTGGATCGAAAGAAAAGATCCTCGACGGAGGCGACGACGGATTTGGACACTGCGGCGGATTGTATGCGCGAAGAGAGCGTCCCGCGAGAGCGATGGCCAGGGGGCGAGGGCGGGAGCCGAGAGGCGAGGGGCGACATGGAACGGGAGACCGGCGGAGTCATGAGGCGATCGCCCCCCCAGCGCCTTTCCTTAGAACATCTTCACGACATCGACCGTGAATCGGTTCAGCCAGAAGTTCCGATCGAGGCGCTGCTGGAAGAGCGCCGCGCCCTGCACGAAGACCCGGGGAAACACGGTGATCGCCAGGCCAAACCGGTGCCCCCGGTACCAGCTGTGGAACCACCAGTCGTCCGTGTTGTACGCGCCGAGGACCGCGTCTCTCTGAACGTACTGATACGTGTAGAAGCCACGGAGCCGGCCCGGCGTCCCCACATCGCCCGCGACGACGCTCGCCTCGAACGCCTTGTCGTCATCCCGCGCCTCCGCCCGCGACCCGAAGTTTTTCAACCCGTCGAAGGAAACCGTGACGGGAACCGGGCCGACGGGAAACCGGAGACGCACGATCGCGTCGCCGATCTGGAAACGGGAGATGAATCGCGGGCTCCCGCCCGCCAGCGTCCGGGAATAGTTCTGCCGGATGTACGACGCACGCAGGTGGTCCGGCTCGAAGCTCCAGAACGACCCGGCGGCTTCGATCCCGAACGCGCCCGGGTCGCCCCATCGCCAGACGGCCTGCCCCGCCGCGACCCTGGTCCGGTCACCGTCGCGCTGCGGACCTCGGAAGGCACCGCCCGCAAGCGTGAAGGTGGAGGACCCGGCCGGGATGTTCCACGCGGCCGCCGCGCCGGCGGACTGGATGTCGCGGTCCCAGAGCATCTCGGTCGTGACGAGCGGCATCCCGAAGCTGCCCACGCGGATGTCGACGGGGCCGGGCCTCGCCTCGACGAACCAGCGCTCGAGGGTCGATCCGGTCGTCCGGTAGTTGTCGAAGTTCCGCGTGTTGTCGGCGTTCTGATCCGTCCCGAGATCCCCGATCGCGCGCGTGCCGACCCGCAGCCGGTCCGAGATGATCAGGTCGAGCTCAGATCGGAACTCGAACCTCCCGCGGTGGATGTCCGGGCGAAACACCAGATTTTCGATCCGGTCGTATCGGGCGAGGAAGTCCCACGTAAATTCGAGATGCGGCTTCGGAGTCTCTTCGAAGTACGCGGTCTCCGTCTGCGAGCGGCCGGAAGCCGCGAACGCTCCGAGCAGCAGGAACAGAAGGGGGCGGAGTCGCCGCGCGAGGTGTGTTCGCGGAAGTACCGCTCGCAAGCCCGCGAGGCCGCCGCCGCGAGCGGTCAGGCGGCCGCCGCCGTGACCGACGTCAGCGCTTCGTACAGATCGTTGACGCTCTGGTACCGGTCGTCGGGGCTCTTCTGCATGCACGTCAGGATGATGGCCGCGATCCGGGGGTCGATGCGCGGGTTCTTCGACTGCGGCGCCGGCGGCTTTTCCTGCACGTGCTTCAGGACGACGGCGATGGGCGAGTCTCCCTCGAACGGAAGGGTGCCGGTGAAGATCTCGTAGAGCACGACTCCCGTCGAGTAGATGTCCGAGCGGAAGTCGAGGTTCAACCCGCGCGCCTGCTCCGGCGACATGTAGTCGGGAGTTCCGACCACGGTTCCGGTCGCGGTCATCCCGCGCTCCTGTGTGAGCCGCGCGATGCCGAAGTCCATGATCTTCAGGCCCCCCGTGGGCTCGATCAGGATGTTCTGCGGCTTGATGTCCCGATGGATGACCCCGACCTCGTGGGCCGCCGCGAGTCCCGCGCACATCTGCTTGGCGATCCGGAGCGCGACGGGCGTTGGAAGGAGCTGGTCCTGTTCGACCAGGTGTTTCAGCGTGATTCCCTTGACGAACTCCATCGAGAGGTAGCGCACCCCTCCCGTCTCCCCGAGGTCGTGCGTGCGAAGGATGTTCGGGTGCGTGATCTTGCGCGCGAGCCGGATCTCCTGCTTGAAGCGGTCGAGAAGGGTCGGATCCGCCGAGAGCGCCTCGCTGCGCAGAGTCTTGATCGCGACCAGGTCCTCGAGATCCCTGTCCAGCGCCTTGTAAACGATCCCCATGCCTCCTTTGCCGAGGATGGACTGGATCTCGTAGCGCGATGCGAAGAGCGTCCCGACCTGGGGCTCCGCGGATCGGGAGCCGGGGGTGGCGTTCGATCCTCCGGCCGGAATGTCGGCGGTCATGCGGACCCTGCCCGAAGCCGCCAGCGTCATGCCTTCGTCGCCCAGATTCAGCGTCAACGCACCGAGGTACTTTTCGAGCGCTTCCTTTTCCTTCAGCTCTTCGATCATCGCCCGGAACGACCTCGCGAGGATGCCGATCTCGTCCTTGGAGTCGATCGGAAGGTCCGGGGTCTCGAGGTTTCCGACGCGCACCTCTTCCGTCGCGCGGAGAAGCCTCGCGAGCGGGCCGGTGATCCGGCGGGCGAGCACGAACGAGAGGCCGAACGCGACTAAGAGCGCGGCGAGCCCGACATACACCTGCGTGTTTTGAATCGTGCGGAACGCTGCGAGCTCCTTTTCCCGGCTGCGCAACGCCACGGCGGAGCCCACCAGCGCGTCGGTCGAGGACCGGAGCGGGACGAAATACGCGAGGTAGGTCTCGCCCGAAAGATCGAGAGGGAGCGGACCGATCGTTCGCCCCTGCCGCAGGACCGCGTTGATCAGGTCCGGTCGGCGGCGGACGGCCTCGAGGACGCCCGCGCTCCGGTTCTGGAGAGTGGATGCGGCGAGAATCGGCCGCCCGGGCTCCTTCGGCTTCGCCTCATCGGCGAGGAACACCACTTCGGCGTTCATCAGCGACTTGAACGCGATCGCCACCTCGTCGTTGATCTGAAACGCCGCGGCGATCACGCCGACGATCCGGGTGCCGCCTTCGAGGACCGGCGCGGCGACGACGCTGTACAGTTTTCCGCCCGAGAGCCAGATTCCGGAGGTCTTCTCGCCCTCGAGCGCCGCCGCGATCGTGGGCACGCGCGAGAGGTCCGCGGAGTACGGAAGCGGCTTGTCGGTCCGGAGGAACGCCGCGCCCTGCGGGTTGACCGCGATCAGGAAATCCGCTCGCGTCCCCGACGCCTGCTCGTTCTTCAGGGTGTCGAACGCTGTAGCCGGATCCACGTCGCTCGTCATCATCGAGATGATTCCGGCGTTGTTGACGACGACAGCCAGCGCGCGCTGCAGCCCCGCGTATCGGTTCTGCTCGAAGGATTCCCAGGCCGGGCCCGCCTTCTTGAGATCCTCCGCGATCTTCGCGTCGGCGACACGGCGCGACCGGTACGCGGAAATGGCGATGGCCCCTCCCACGGAGATGAGGATCAGGAGCGCGGCGCCCGCGAAGATCTTGAGCGACAGGGAAAACCGGGGAGGCTTCGGGGGCGGCAGCTTCAACCCGCGGATCGGGATGCTCGTTCCCGTGCCCGCGGTCAGCGAGGAGGACGGGGACTCAGTAACGCTCATCGTCCGAGGGGGCGGCGGGCGGGTATTCCTTCCCGTACTTGTTCTTGTGGGGCTGCGCCTTGTACGCCGACGCGTCCATCGTCAGCGCAAGGGCGGGAGTCTCCACCCTCGCGCGGACGGTAACGGGCGCCTGCGCCTCGCCGCCCTCTTCCTGCCACGCGCGCACGGTCCAGTTTCCGGGCGGCACCCCGCCGAACCGGAACGAACCGTCCGGTCCGGTCACGGCCGCGTAGTCGGAATCGACCACCATCACGAATCCGACCATCTGCGGATGGATGTTGCAGTAGACCCGCACGAGTCCGGGCTCCTCGAAGCGCTTTTCCTTCGAACCACCGCTTCGGTAGAGGCCCAGATCGAACCGGTTCGGCGCCGAAACAGAGAAAACGTTGTGGTAGATCGGGTCGGCGTTGGGGAACTGCACCTCTCCTGTGCGGGAGACCGCAATCACACGCGGGACGAACTTCTTCCCCTGGCTCTTCATCTCGGCGCGCGAGGACCGGCCGGACGCCCCCGGCGAGTGCAACCCCTCGATCCAGACGATCGTGTTCGCCGCCTCCGGCAGAGGCACGCCGGCTTTCACGATCGTGACGCGGCCGGAGATGCTGCCTGCGGAGGAAGACGCCGCGGGGCCGGCCCCGGGAGTGGGCGCGGGGAAGCCGAAGAGGGCAAGCGCAAGCGCCAGCAGAAGGGCCATGGAATTGGCGAAAATCATAGCATTCCGACCATTTTGGGCCGGGGTACCATCCCCTTGGAGGTGACGATGGAAGCTCCCCGCGTCGAGATTTTCGGGAAAGACACGTGACCCTACACGACTGCGGCCCGTGAGGACTACGCAAAGCGCAGGGTTCCGTTCGTTTATGTCAACGTCAAAGGAAACACGTCGGAGATCGACCGAATGGTACGGCTCTCCGGAGGCCGCGAAGTCCCGGTGATCGTGGACGGCGGCAAGGTGACGGTCGGGTTCGGCGGAACGTGAGGGGTGTGACCGGCCGGTCGGCCGCTGAAGAAGACGGGAATCGGGAATCGGGAATGGGGAATCGAGGGGGATGTCGAGGGCGATGGCGACGGGGCAGGGAACCTCGTCGAAGAAGCGACAAATAGAGGGAACCTCGTCTTAGCCCTGCATCTTCGATTCCCGATTCCCGATTCCCGATTCCCGATTCCCGATTCCCGATTTGAGTTGACCGCGGAGTACCGCGGCCGTCTCGCTCCCGTTGGTCGCTCGGCTCCCGATTCCCGATTCCCG
>JBDTRB010000019.1:0-39473 GCA_039931865.1 Acidobacteriota bacterium
CGCGCCGCCGCAACCCGCAGGGCGGACGGGCTTTTGCTCGGCGTTACGCCAGGAAAAGACCCTGGCCGACATGCAGGACGAAAGTCTCGCTGGCGCCTGTCGCCGATTGCAAAAGCCCGAACGCGACACCCGCATCCATTTTTCCACGGGCTGCTAGCTTCGCGGAAGTGGTCAAGACTTCAGTCAGGCACGTCGCGACATCGGCCTCCTCCCTCCAGAATGAATCGCAGCGCTTACCTGCGGAAGAAATGCGACGGTCAGCGACGGATACCGCCTCGGCGGGGCCCCCGCCCTCGCCCGTCCAGGCCCCACGCCCGGCCGGCGTCGGCCGCGCACAGCAGCAGCAGGAGCAGAAGTGCGAACTTCGTCGTCAGGCCTGCGGTGATCCACTTGTCCCAGGAAGCGTGCGGGCCCGGGTACGACTGGCCGAGGAGGATCGAGAGCATCAAAAGAGATCCCGCCGCCGTGGCCGCCCGGGTCCACAACCCGACGAGAAGAGCGACGCCGAGCGCGAGCTCTCCTCCGGCGACTATCCACGCGAACACGCTCGCGTTGGGGAGGATGAGGCTCTGCAGAATGCCGCGCCAGAAAGGCCAGGCCTCCTTCATCATCCCGCTCGCGGCCTTCGCGAAACCGCCGTGCACGAACTCGCCGAGCATCTTGCCGAGGCCTTCCGCGATAAAGATCACACCGGTCAATATCCGCACGACGGCGGCGAGGCGCGCGGCGGAAGCCATGTTTGGAGTTTAGCCGAGCGATTCCCTCGAGAGAGAAAGGATCGGCGGACAATTTCGCGCTCCTCCGCGGGTCCGTGGCGCGGGCAATGCGGCGACACTTCCGGGGGAAACGACCACGCCGGATGACGGAAAGTCCTCGCGAAGGGACAGGTCGGGATCCTCGCAATGCCACAACCGCCGCCCGGCGAGAACCGGTCGATGGAGCGGCTTTTGCTAAACTGGCGACGACACCAGATTTTTTTCCTAAGGGGGCGTCATGGGAAACCCGCGTTGGTTCGGTGCGGTCCTCGGTGGCGTCGCGCTCCTGGCGATGCCGCTCTCAGCAGCTTCAGGGCTCGATCGCGGCCCTGTTCTGCGCAGGGTTGCTGCCGGGCGGGGCGGTTTGAGCCCGCAGGCGGCGCAGGCGACGACGGCCTATTCGGTCGAAGTCCCGCTCGTCGCCCACATCAACGCCACCGCCCCGGTCGACACCCTCGTTCTGTCGGCCAACCACCCGTTCACCATCACGCTCACGGCCCGCGACCCCCGGACGGGCGTCACCGGAACGGGCCTGGCAATCCCGCAGAACGACATCTTCGGTTTCTTCAGCATTCCGGCCCTCACCGGGAACTCGAGCAACCCCGAGGTTTTCATCAAGATCATCGACGGGCGCGCCTTCAACAGCGCCTACTGGGTCTTCTACAACGGCCTGACCGACCTCGAGTACACGCTCACGGTTCGTGAGAACGGGACGGGCAGGACGAAGACGTATTTAAAGCCCGCCGGGAACGCCGCTTGCGGAGCGCAGGACACGTCCGCGTTTCCCGTGACCGCCGCCTCCGCCGCCGCAGAAAAAGGCCCCCTGGACACCGAGGTGCTGAACGTCACTTCCCGGTCGAGCGACCTCCGCACGTCGATCGACATTACCAATACGACCAACGTTCCGATCACCGTCGAGTACCAGTATTCCTACACGTGCGCGTCCGCCGCATGCAGCCCGGCCGGCCACTTCACCCGCACCGGCCTGCAGACGTTTTCCTTGAATGCCACCGACTCGCGGCATTTCGACGACTTCGTCGGGAGCCTCGCCGCCGTCCCCGGCATCCTGGATGCGGGAGCCGAGCAGGGATCCTACGGAACGCTGCTCGTGACCTTCCGGAATCTTCCGAGCGCGCAGGGATCCGAGGCGACTGTCCAGGCCCGCACGTACTCGCGTGTCGTCGAGTCCGATCCGCTCAAGGGCACGGTCGGCTTCGCGACACCGGCCTCCCTGTTCGCAGAAGCGTCCAGGCAAGTGCTGGTCGGCACGGCGCGGGACACGCGCAGCGCACCGGGAGTCGAAGGAACCCTCTCGTCCAACGTGGGGATCCGCAACAGCGACGTCAACGGCTCGCAATTTCCCGGAACGGATCGCACCGTCACCGTAGACCTGACCTTCTACAACACGAGCACCGGACAGCGCGTGGGCGGCTCGGTTCCCATCGTGGGTCTGCGCCCCGGCGAGGTCCGTGAAATCAGCGACATCTGGACGGCTGGCGGAATTCCGACTTCCGTGCACACCGTCGTCGTCTTCGCCGACGTGCGAAACGCAACTTCCCAGACGGCGACGATCGAGGGGTACGTCACGATCGACGACGTGAACTCGAAGGACTCGTCGTTCTACGAGTTGAAGTGCGCGGACACCGTTTGCGGGCAGTAGGCGGGTAGGGTTAGGGGTTAGGGGTTAGGGGTTAGGGGTTAAGCGAAAGCAGCCCCGCCGAACGGGATTCCCGCCCGAACCTCCAACGCCGGCAGCGTCAGCGCGACAGGCGGCCCCCGCGGGATCCGATGTCCCGGCGCACGTGCTTCCCTTCGAACTCGATGACGTCGGCGGCTTCGTAAGCGCGCGAGGCGGCTTCGCCGATCGTCGGCGCACACGCGGTCACGACGAGGACCCGTCCGCCGGCGGTCACCAGGTGGTCGCCTTCGATCGCGGTGCCCGCATGAAAGATCTCCACCCCCGGCAGCTTGGCGGCCTCGTTGACTCCGCGAATCGGCTGGCCGTGCTCGTAGTTCCCCGGATATCCCCCGGCACAGAGAACGACGGCCGCGCAGGCTTCCGGCTTGATCTCGAGCGGGGGAAACCGGTCGAGCTCGCCCCGGGCCGCCGCCATCAGAAATCCGGCGAGGTCAGACTGCACACGCGGGATGATGACTTCGGTCTCGGGATCGCCGAACCGAGCGTTGAATTCCAGGATTTTCGGCCCTTCCTCGGTCAGCATGAGCCCGGCGTAAAGGACCCCCATGAACGTGCGGCCTTCCGCCTCGAGACCCCGAAGGGTCGGCCAGATGATTTCCTTCATCACGAGAGACGAAGTGGCGGCGTCGAGAATTCCGGCGGGCGAGTGGCCGCCCATCCCTCCGGTGTTCGGGCCGCGGTCGCCGTCGTAAACCTTTTTGTAGTCACGTGCGGTCGGCAGAGGCACGGCGTTCTTGCCGTCGCAGACGGCGAGAAAGGAGGCCTCGTTCCCCGTCAGGAATTCTTCGACGAGGATGCGGTCGCCCCCGGCCCCGAAGACGCGCTCCTGGAAGAAAAGCCCGAGGGCGCGTTCGGCGTCCTCCGCCGATTCCACCGTCAGGACGCCCTTGCCGCTCGCAAGGCCATCCGCCTTGAGAACGCACGGATAGCCCATCTGGCGGATCGCGGCATCCGCTTCCGATTTCGACGCGCAGATGACGGCGCGGGCCGTCGCGATCCCGTGGCGTCGGAAAAACTCCTTGGCGAAGACCTTGGAAGTTTCGATCTGCGCTGCCAGCCGCGACGGGCCGAAAAGCGTCAACCCCCGTTTGGAAAATTCGTCCGCTATGCCGAGTGAGAGCGGCAGCTCGGGACCCACGATCGTCAGGTCGAACTGGAGCTTCTCCGCCAGATCGGCAATCTCGACAATGTTCCCCGACGAAACGGGAAGACAGTCGGCGGTCTCCGCGATCCCCGGGTTGCCGGGCGCGCAGAAAAGGTCTTCGACGAAGGCGCTCCGGCGCAGACCCCAGCAGAGGGCGTGCTCGCGGCCGCCGCTCCCCACGACGAGAACTTTCATGTGCGCGCATTGTAACGGTCGCTTTGTGCCGCCGCCGCCTCACTTCCGAGGCGCTGATTTTTTTCTTCTCCCCCCGGCCGCCCCCGCCCGTTTCCGGTGGTGCCCGCCCGCCGAGCCGCCGCGGCTCCGCGCCGTGGAGGAAGAAACCTCGAACCGGTGAAATCTGCCCGTGAACCCGACGGCGGTCTCCAGTGTTTCGTGCGGACCGAGCGTCCCCCCGAAGCGGCCCTGCACCCGGGCCGCCACCCGGCCGTCGCGAAGGGCGCGCGCTTCGAAGGCGATACCCCGTCCATCCCACGTTCCCTGACCGGAGTTCACCACCTGCACGCGGCAGAGAGTCGCCGTGTCGCTCGAGACCGAAGCATCTTCCTCGATCCGGAGCCCGAGAGCGCTCCAGTCCGGCGGCTCGGCAGCGAGACCCGGAACGAGACAGAAGACGTGAAGAAAGACGCGAAGATAGAGGCGAAGATAGAGTCCCATTTTCCCTCCTCGGACGGGGAGGGGCCGGTGAGAAGAGACCCGGAAGACGCGGTCAGTGTAGCATTCCGGGTTCGGGAGAAACGATGCCCAAAGACTTTCGAAAAGCCCTCGAAAACGAGATTCTCCTGGCGGACGGGGCCATGGGAACTCTTCTCGTCTCGAGGGGCGCTTCCCCGGAACAGGCCAAGTCTCCCCTGAACGTCACGGATCCGGAGTCCGTCCGTGAAGTGCACGACGACTACCGGGACTCGGGAGCGCGGATCTTGACGACCAACACGTGGGACGCCAACCGCGTGAAGCTCACGACGCACGAATGGGCGGATTCGCTCGAAAAGATCAATCGAGAAGGCGCGCGCCTCGCCCGGGAGTCCGCGGTCGGCGAGATGGTCTTCGTCGCCGGCTCGGTCGGCCCCCTCGGGGCGCTGGTCAAGCCGTACGGCCGGCTGACGCTGGTGCAGGTCCGGGAAATGTTCGAGGAGCAGGCGCGCGCGCTGCTCGAAGGCGGTGTCGACCTCATCCTTCTCGAAACTTTCGGAAGTCTGCTCGAAGCGGCGGAAGCGGTGCGCGCCGTCAGGGGACTTTCGGCGGATGTGCCGATCGTCGCGCAGATGACGTTTCTCTCCGACGGACGCACGGCCTTCGGCGAGAGTGCCTCGCACGCGCTCTCGACTCTCGCGCTCGCGGGCGCCGACGTGGTCGGGATGAACTGCACCCTGGGACCGCAGGAGACGCACGACGTGTTCGCGCGGCTGTCTCCGTCCGTCAAGGCCCCGCTTTGCGCGATGCCGAACGCCGGATACCCGACGGTCGTCCACGGCCGGAACGTTTATCTCTCTTCACCCGATTATCTCCGGGACTACGCAACGGCATTCGTCGAGGCGGGCGCCTCGATCGTCGGCGGATGCTGCGGCACGACTCCGGAGCACATCCGGGCGATGGCGAAGGCGGTCAAGGGACGGCCGCGGACCGGCGGACGCGTCGTCTCCGTCGCAATCGAAAATCCGGTCGAGCACCTCGCGGGTCCCGGCATCGAGACCTCGCGTCTGAAGAGAAAGCTCGCGGATCCGGAAGAGTTCGTGATCACCGCCGAGGCCGAACCGCCGAAAGGTGTCGACGTTTCGGCGGCGATCGAAGGCGCGCGCATTCTCAAGGCGGGCGGGGTCGATGCCGTCAACGTGACCGACAACCCGATGGCGCGGCTGCGGATGTCCTCGATCTCGGTGGCGGCGATCCTGCAGCGTGAGACGGGTCTCGAAGCCGTCGTCCAGATAACGACCCGCGATCGCAACGTCCTCGGGCTGCAATCGGACCTCCTCGGCGCGGCCGGCCTCGGTTTGAAAGCGATCCTGTGCCTCGGCGGCGATCCCCTGAAGATTGGTGACTATCCGCAGGCGAAGCAGGTCTCCGAGGTCGACGTCCTCGGCCTCCTCCGCATGGCGCGGGGGTTGAACTCCGGCGCGGACCTGGTGGGCAACGCCATCGGCGCCCCGACGTCTTTCGCGATCGCCTGCGCGGCCAACCCGGCGGCGTCCGACCTGGAAGTTGAGTTCTCGAAACTGCGGGCGAAGATCGAAGCCGGCGCGACGTTCGCGCAGACGCAGCCGGTCTACGACGTCGAAGCCCTGGAACGCTTCCTCTCCCGCCCGGAGGCCCGTGCGATCCCGGTGCTGGTCGGCCTCATCCCGCTGCGCTCTCTCAAGCAAACGCTCTTCTTCGCGAACGAAGTGCCTGGAATCGTCGTGCCGGAGCCGATCCAGGAGAGGATGCGCGCCGCCGCCGAAAAGGGCGCCGACCACGAGAAGGCCGAAGGTCTCGCCATCGCCCGCGAGCTCGCGCAGGCGATCGCCGGGGTCGCGCGGGGAATTCACATCATGCCGATGGGCAGGTACTCGGTCGTCGGAGAGATTCTCCAGGCCGTTCCCTCGCGTCGTCGCGAGGCGTCCCGCGCCTAGTCTGGAAACCCGACCTCCTCGCGGCGCCACGCGCAAAACGCGAAAAGTCCCTGGCGGCGGCCCGCCCGCAGGGCGGATAGGCGTGCCGCCTCGTATTTGGTCGCGCGCGCCAGGCGGGCGGCCAATATGCTGAAACCTGTATAGAATTCCCGGAAATTCGGAGCCTCAGTCGCTTCTTTTAAAGTTGGAGGTGCCCATGAAAACTCTCTCGCGCTCCTGCGCCGCACTCGGATTTCTGCTCGTTGCGCTCGCGGCCCTGGGCGGTACCCAGGGCCGTGTCTCCGGGCGCATCACTGACTCAACCGGAAAGCCGATCGAAGGGGTGACGATCACCATCACCACACCGGCCATCAAGAACTTCAAACTGACCGCTAAGACGTCCTCGGACGGCCGATACGGCTCGATCGTCAACGACGCAACGATGATGTACCACGTGCGGTTCGAGAAAGAGGGCTTCGTCCCGGCGGAGACCGACAAGAAGTTTTCAACCGTCGAAATCACCATCCTCGACCAGAACCTGCTCAAGACGTCCGAGGCGCCCGCCGCGAAGGGCGGGGCTCCCGCTCCCGCCCAGGCGGCGGCGCCGTCCGGCAGCGAACAGGCCGCCGTGGCTTACAACGCCGCCGTCGACCTCTTGAACTCGGGTGACAAGCCGGGGGCCGAGGCAAAATTCAAGGAGGCGGTCGCCAAGAACGCAGACCTTCCCCAGGGATGGCAGGCACTGACGTCCCTCGCCTACGACAAGAAGGACTGGGCCCATGTCGTCGAATACGGCCAGAAGGCGACTGACCTCGATCCGTCGATGACTTCCCTCTACGGCCTCATGGCGGACGCGGCGAACAAATCAGGCGACAAGAAGACGGCCGCGGAGATGCGGAAGAAGTTCGAGGACGCCAACCCGGACACGCCCGAGATGATCTACAACAAGGGAATCGACGCGTACAACAAGAAGAAGTCGAAGGAAGCCGAGGAGCTTCTGTCGAAGGCAGTCGAAGCGAAGCCGGATTTCGCGCTGGCGCATTACTACCTCGCACTCTCGGCGATGAACAACAAACACAACCCTGTCGCGCGCGAGCATTTCCAGAAATACCTGGAGCTCGAGCCGAACGGGAGCGAAGCGGGAACCGCCAAGGAGCTGCTGCCGCTCGTTAAGTAGTCTAGCGGCGCCCCGCGCGAAGCGCGGAAAGGTCGCCGCGTCGTATTTGGTCGCGCGCATCCCACGCGCGGCCAAATACGCTCAGGGTCGGCGCCCCGTGATCAAGCGGTAAAGGTCATCACGCGGGTCCCTAGCGGCGCCCCGCGCGAAGCGCGGAAAGGTCGCCGCGTCGTATTTGGTCGCGCGCATCCCACGCGCGGCCAAATACGCTCAGAGTCAGAGCGCGCGGTAAAGGATTTCCCCATCGAGATCCGGCTTACGCCCGGATCGCGGCGACGCGGCAGAGGCGGGGACCCGGCAGGTCGTCGTCGTCGATCGCCAGGACCACGACGACGGCGATCGCGAACAGGAGCAGGACCCCCGAGACCTGGCCGGGGATCGTCGAAAAGAGACCGGAGAGCAGGAGGAAGAGGGGATTCACTGGCTGTCCCGGAATGAAACCGATTCGACCCGCAGGGGCAGTGTCGAGTCGGCGTCGAAATCGAGATCGATCAGCTGCCTCGGCTCCGTGATGTCCTGGAGGCGCGAGAGGAAGGCATCCAGAAATTCATCCCGGCCTTCGATGACTTCGGTCAACGTGATCCGTCCTCCGAGCAATTCCTGGAGTGGATCCGAGGAGTCAGCAAACGTCAGTTCAATTCGCAAGTTAACCTGTGCAAAAGCAAGCCGGGGGCCATGGCACAAAAGCGCCGAAAAGCCCGTTTTTAAAGGCTTTTTCTCTGTTCGGTTTTTCAGCACTGACACGTGATGTACGGCAGATTAAACCAACGCCGACAATTTGTGGCAACTCCGCGTGGGAGAATCCCGGCGTGGCTCGCTCTGGCGCGTTCAAGGACCGGCCCCTCTGGCGCCGGCTGCAGACCATTCATCACGAGATCAAAGAACGGAAGTTTCCGAACGCTTCCACTCTCGCGGAAGCCCTGGCTGTTTCGTCGAAGACCGTCCAGCGCGATCTCGACTACCTGCGCGACGAGCTCGACGCGCCGATCCAGTTCGACCGGCTCGAGAACGGGTACTCTTACTCGCGGACGGACTACGTCCTTCCCTTCCTTCCGGTCGACGGAAAGGACCTCTTCTCGATCGGCGTCGCCGCACAATTCCTGGAGCTTTTCGGAGGTACTCCCCTCGGGCGGGACCTGAAGGATTGCTACGAAAGGCTCGCCCTGCTGATGCCGCCGGCGGTGCGCCTGCGTCCCGAAATCGTCATGGAAAAGCTGGCGCTCCGGGCCACCGCGTTCCGGCCGGTGCGCGAGAACACCTGGGAGGCCGTCTCCGAGGCCCTGCAACGCGGGGTTTCCCTTTCCATCCGGTACCACCGGCCCGGTGAGCCCCCCGGCGAGCCGAGGGTGATCCGTCCTTACGCCTTCGTGCTTGCGGGACGCGACTGGATGGTCCTCGCGGAGGACCAGGCCGCGGGCCAGGTCAAGATCTTCTACCTGGCGCGCATCGAAGGAGCGGCATCGACGGGCGAGCGTTACTCGATCCCGCGAGACTTCGACGCGGAGCGATTCTTCCGGCACACCTTCGGTCTCTTCGTCGGGGACGGCAAGCCCTTTCGGATGCGGGTCCGCTTTTCTCCGGCGGTTTCGGACGACGTGCGCGAGCTGGTGTTTCATCCCGAGCAGAAGATCGAGACGACGGCCGCGGGAGAAGCCGTCCTCGAAATGCCGGCGCAGTCGATCAAGGAGGCGCGGAGATTCGTGCTCGCGTACGGAAAAGATGCCGTTGTTCTCGAGCCGCCCGAGCTGATCGCGGATCTGCGGCAGGAGGCGAACGCGATGGCGCGGGCCTACCAGCCGGAGGGCGCCTCCGCCAAAAGAGCGCGCTGAAGAGGACTGTGGCCGAGAACGGGATCGGAGCCGCGCTTCACACCCGAACGAAGATCCCGGCGAAAGCGCCGTTCTCATCCCGGGAGCTCCCTGAAGAGAACTGATACTTTCCTCCGCATGCGCGTCGCCCATTTCCTCCTGGCCCTCACCGTGACCGTTGTCGGCGCCGGTTGCAGCGTCACCGTCGCGCCCGTCGTCGCTCCCGATCCCCAGGTCGCCTGCCCGGGAGGGCTGATCGCCTGGCGGCTGGAGATTTCGGATCAGCGTGCCGACCGGACGGACTCCGCGAAGGTCGTCAAGGCGATTCGCGAGTCCGTCGTGCGGTCCCTCCCCGGATGCCGCTGGATCACCGATTCGGGGGCGCCGCTGATTGCAATCGAGGTGCACCGGTTTACGGTCAAGCGGGACGAGAACTGGGAGGCGTTTGCGGAGTGGAGTGTCACCGCCCGGGACGCCAGTGGGCGCACGCTGACGGAGTTTCAGGCCGAATCGCAGATCTCGCGTCCCAACTATCGGGGCGTCGACAACGAAAAGGCGGCGCTCCAGGAGGCCGTCGATCAAGCGATGCGTCGAACCCTCGCCGGCCTTCGCTCCGTCCCGTCCACGAGATAATTCGACCTCGCCCGAGGACACCCCCCGGACCGCGCCATTCCGTCTCAGCAGCGTAAGCCCCATGACGTCAGGGATTACGGACGTCGTCCCGGCTGCCGACCGTGGAACGCCTTTCGCAGCCGCCCCCGCGGAGGGACTACGATGAAAAGGCTCGCCTCATCTCTCGCCACAGCCGCCGCGATCCTGACTCTGACCGCCGCCGCCGCCCTTGCGGCTTCTCCCGGCAATCAGGTCTTCGAGCTGGCGACGATCCTCTCGGGGACGTTCCAGGGATCCACTCCGGGCAACGAGCTCAAGCTCGACCTGCGGCCGGTCGGGTCCGACTCCGCGCGCCCTTACGACATGTTTCTGGAGGTCACCGGCAAGTATCAGGGTGAGAACGTTCGCCGGCAGGGCCTCGTCCGGCTCGAGCTTCAGGGCAAGGACGTCTACTTCGGATACATCCCGCACTTCGACGCGACGGTGACTTCCATGTCGCCCATGGCGGCCCAGTTCACCGACAGCGAAGCGAACGCGGCCTGCGGGTTCCATCTGGCTCCGCGCGGAGACGGATTTGCGGGAGAAACGTCGGGATCGAGCTGCGCATTCGCGATGCGGGGCGCGGCGGGAAAGTGGACAGTCGAGCTCGAGCCCGGATCGATTCGGCTACGCGACAATCGATCAGGGGAGACGCTGCGGTTCAAGAGGGTCTCCAAAGGGTAAGAGACCCTCGACGGGGGGCGCCGGTTCCGCTCGCGGAGCCGGCGCCGGCCGGGGCGGCGGGCCCGACGGCTCCGCCTGGTGCGGAAGGAATTTGCGAACGATCTCTTTCACTGGGCCGGAGAACTCCCCCTTCAGGATCCACTTTATAAATCCGGGTTCCTCCCGGCTCATCTCCTTGAGAGTCCGGCCGCGATTTTTCCCGAAGTTGACCGTCGGGTCTCCGTTGATGAGCCGGATCTTTCCCTCGGGGTCCATGTCCCGGTCGAGTCCCGCGCAATAGAGCTCGTGCAGCTCGACGACGGACCGGGGAAGCTTCTCGTATCGCGCGAGCTGGCCTTCCAGAACCCGCAGCGTCATCTCCGCGTCCGCCAGCGCGCCGTGAGCTCCCGCGTGATCGGACTCGCAGTAGAAACGCGCGGCGGCGGAGAGGTGCCGGGGCTCGTGGGCGAAGAAGATCCGCTGCGCATCCACGAGCCTGCGGGTCGAGACGTCGAAGTCGATGCCCGCCCTCAGGAATTCGATCCGCAGCACCGGGAGGTCGAATCCCGCGATGTTGTAACCGGCGAGATCGCAACCGTCCAGAAAGGCGGCCAGCTCGGGCGCGAGCTCGATAAAACCGTCGAGCCCTGCGACGTCGGCATCTCGGATTCCATGGATCGCAGTGGACCCGGGCGGGATCGGCATCCGCGGATTCACGCGACGCACCCACCTCTCGCGGCGGCCATCGGGGTGGACCTTGACGCACGCGATTTCGACGATCCGGTCTGACCGGGGATTCGTCCCCGTCGTTTCGGTGTCGAAGACGACGACCGGACGATCGAGCGCCAGGAGCTTGTCGAGCATGAAGAGAAGATCGTACCCGATTGCGCCACCGCGGGCCGACGGCCCATGGCCCGCCTCTTGCTCCCTATCCAGCCGGGGAGAGATCATGGTTCCTCTCGTAGCAGCCGTTCGGGTCGAGACGCGGTGGGACACCCGCCGACCGGTGGTTTACTGTGTCGCAAGAATTACACGGGCGTTGAGCCGGAGGGAGCGGGAAGACATGAGCCGTTTTCCCGAGTTCCAACTGGACGGAGATTCGATCAAGTATTCCTGCCGGCCCGAAGAGACGGAAGCGGCGGAGAAGCGTCTGTCGAGCGCCCTGCGCGCCGTCGCGGAAGCCCCCGAGCGCACGCGTCGGCCGCGGCTGGTCTTGTAACCGTCGCCTCCGCTCACTGCGGGACGCGCTCACGCGCCGGTCAGCGGCTCGCCTGTTGGCTCGACCGCTGACCTCGTCCCTTCGTTCGCTGCGGCTCCCGCACCGAGAGGCTCCTCCTTCCCTTCGGTCAGGAGACTCCTCTCGGTGCGAGCTTAGCCACCATGGTGGTGAACCCTCCCTCTCCCCGCGCTCGGGTAGAGGGGTCGGGGTGAGGAGCCGCCGGTAGTCGGTGCGTCTTTGCCGTTTGCTTCGTCAGGCCGGCATACGACAAGCGGTGAGGTCTGGCGAGCTTCTCCTCGACGGTCAGAATCAGTAATTCTCGGAGAAGAGCCAGAAGAACAGCTCTCCGAAGCGCGCCAGCAGCCCCCGCTTGTGCCATTTCTCCTTCGAGAACTGCTCGCTTCTCGAAAGATCCACCTCGATCATCTTCTCGACGCGATCCGCAAACCGCCGGTCGTAGACGGAGACACTCGCCTCGCCGTTCTTCTTCATCGAACGGTTTACGAAGTTGATCGACCCGATCGACGTCCAGATCCCGTCCACGACCATGACCTTGTTGTGCATCATCGTCGGCAGGTACTCGAAGATCTGCACGCCCCCGTCGAGCAGCTCGTTGTAGTGGAAGCGGGAGGCGTTGCGGACGTTTGGACTGTCGATGTACTTGCCGGGAACGAGCACCCGGACGTCCACGCCCCGGGCAACCGCTTGAACGAGCCCTTCCCGGATCTGACGGTCGGGTACGAAGTAGGCGTTTTCGATCCAGATGCGCCGGCGCGCCGCCTGGATCGCCATGTAGTACTGGAGCTTCGCCATCGAGCTCTGGTCCGTGCGAGAGCTCGAGATCGCCTGCGCGAGCATGTCCCCTGCGGGGGCGGCTTCCGGAAACTGTGCGCTCCCATGGAGGACTTCGCCCGTCGTGTGGACCCAGTCTTCGAAAAAGATGTGCTGCAGCTGGGAGACGACAGGCCCCTCCACCCGGATCATGGTTTCCCGCCACTCGAAGGGATTGCGCGCGTTGCCCTTCCATCTATCGTCGATCCCGACGCCTCCGCAGAACCCGACGCGCCCATCGACCGTGAAGATCCGGCGATGAGTCCGATTCCCGACTTTGTAAAGCGAGTAAATGCGGAGGGGCTTGTAAATCTCGACGCGCGCTCCGGCCGCGGTCATCTCGTCCGCGAGCGATCCGAGAGAAGAGCCGAACCCGTCAACGAGAACGCGAACGGCAACCCCGCGGCGCGCCTGCTCCGCCAGAACGCGAGCGATCCGGGTCCCGAGCTCGCCGTCGTCGAAGATGTAGGTCTCGAGGTTTATCGAGGTCCGAGCCTTTTCGAACGCCTCGATCATCGAGCCGAAGATCTCGTCTCCGTTCTGCAGGAGATCGGCCTTGTTTTCCGGTACGAGGTCCGTCCCGAACGCGTCGAGAGATCGCCGGAACTCGGCGCTTTCGACGCCATAAGCAGGCTCGTATTCATAAACGGTCCGCTTTTCGGAAAAAATGTACGAACACCCGCTTGAAAACAACAGAGCGGCGGCGGTGAGCCCCAGGCCGAGGAGACGAGGGCGCGCCCTCACGCCTGGGGCGGCAACGGACAATAGCTGCGATCGGGCGGACAGCATTGACCTCACCCTACGCCCTCCGAGAAGAAGCGTTTCGCGCACCAGCGAAGTCACTCTCTTCCTGCGAATCGCAGAACGCGGGATCAAGGGAGCCAGAGGTCATCCGCCGCCCGTCCGATACCCTGCCGGAACACCTCTGGGGCTCGAGACTTGTCAGGCCGGATGCTCCCCCCCTCACCCCAACCCTCTCCCCCGCGCGCGGGGAGAGGGAGCAGAGCTGCGCTTCCGCCACAATGGTCGCTGAGCTCGCCGCGGGAGGAGTCTCCTGACCGAAGGGAAGGAGGAGCCTCCCGTGGCGGGAGCCGAAGCGAACGGAGCGACGAGGGAGCGGTCGAGCCGACAGGCGAGCCGCTCGCCGGTGCCTTCGCCCGCGGGCGAAGGCACGTCTCGCAGTGAGCGGAGGCGACGTAATACTCTGTGCGCATGCTTCTGAAACGAGCTCGCCGTCCGCGCAAGCCGAAAGTCTACCGAATCCCGCTCGAGACGTACGTGGTCACGCTTGCGATCGCGTCCGCGTTCGCGGTCGCCATGTCGCTGATGGGGCGGCCGAAAGAGGTGCACTACCTCCTGCCGCACCGATTCTCCGTCGAGGATGAAGCCTTTCTGCCTTCCGCCCACGCCCTCGCCGACCCGTCGATGCTCTCGGGCAACCGAGCTCGCGTGCTGGTCAACGGACAGGAGATCTTCCCGGCGATGCTCGCCGCAATCTCGCGCGCGCAGCGCAGCATCAACCTGGAGTCCTACATCTTCTGGTCGGGCTCGATCGCGAACAAATTCCGGGACGCGCTGATCGACCGATCCCGGCACGGCGTCCAGGTTCGGCTCATCCTCGACTCCGTGGGATCGAAGTCGAAGCTCAAGGATCCGGACATCGCGGCGCTCCGGCAGGCGGGCTGTTTCCTCGAGCTCTACCATCCCCTTCGCCCGTGGAACCTGAACTCCTTCGACAATCGCACGCACCGCAGGATCCTCGTCGTCGACGGGAAGATCGGATTCACCGGAGGAGCGGGAATCGCCGATGAATGGCTGGGCAACGCGGACTCGAAAAATCACTGGCGCGACACCCAGGTGCAGGTCGAAGGCCCGGTCGTGGCGCAGCTTCAGGCAACGTTTCAGGAGAACTGGTCGGAGGTCCGGGGCGAGGCGCTGCTCGGCGAAGACTTCTACCCGCGCCTGGAACCGGTCGGAAAGAGTCTTTCGCAGGTGATCCATTCGACCTCGCGGGCGCCGAGCTCGGCGACGAAGCTCCTCTACGCCGTTTCGATCGCGTCCGCCGCGAAGCGCCTTTACCTGTCCAATTCCTATTTTCTGCCCGACAAAGAGACGAGTGCCGCGCTCGTGAACGCGGCCCGCCGGGGCGTGGATGTCGAAGTGATCGTTCCCGGCGAGGTGAACGACGTTCCCGCAACGAAGGCCGGCGGGCGCTCCGCCTTCGGAGTCCTGCTCCGGGGGGGCGTGAAGATCTTCGAGTATCAGCCGACGATGTTTCATCCCAAGACCATGGTGGTCGACGGGGTGTTCTCGACGATCGGGTCCACGAATTTCGACAACCGCTCCTTCCGGAAGAATGACGAGATCAACCTGACTCTCGCAGATCCGGTCGTGGGATCCCGGATGGAGGCCCTCTTCAAAGACGACCTGACACACTCGCGCCCCTACACCCTCGAGGACTACCAGCGTCGATCGATGAAAGATCGGATCTTCGAGTGGGCCGTTCGTCCGTTCCGCGCCGAGCTCTGACGAGAGTTCGTACAAAAGGACGTTACAAATCCTCGCCGAGGGGTGACAACATTCGTCACCAGTCACCCGTCCATCTCGAATTAATCCGTTCAAAAACAGAGGCTTAGCGGTTCAGGCGCCGTGGCCGCCTCCTTGCAATACTGTTCGGCGAGGAAACAAAATCCTCACCTCCTCCTTTCGCCCCCCCGGCGGCCCCACCCCGTCCGGGGGTATTTTTTAGCCCGAAACCCCACGGCCTGCTTCTTGCTGCCCGAGCTCCCCATGAAGCAAGACGAGATCGGCGCAAGCGACCCCGACACGGCCGAACCGCTTCCAGTGGCGCAGGACAGCCGTCCTCCCGAACAACTCGAATCCACGACCCGGCACATCTTCCTGATGAAGGACGGCGAGTATCGGTGCTCCCGGTGCGGCGCCACCATGAACGACAGATCCCTCGACGAGGAGTGCCGCGCCGGAAGATAGGGAGCAGGGGTCCGGGGAGAGCCGAGCGATCCACGGGAGCGAGACGGCCGCCGTACTCCGCAGTCAACTCGGCGCCTCTCGCCTCTCGCCTCTCGCCTTTCGCCTTTCGCCTTTCGCCTTCGCCTTCGCCCGTTTCGTCCTTCGCCCCTTCGCCCCGTCGCCCCGTCGCCCCACCTGATACCGTTTCGCGAATGCGCGTTCTCGCGGGAGACATCGGCGGCACGAAGACCGCCGTCGCGATCGTCGAGATCGGCGCGCGAAATCTCTCGCTCGAACGGTCCAGGAAATATCCGAGCGGGCGCTACGGCTCCCTCGAGGAGATCCTCCGTGACTTCCTGAAAAGCGAACGGAGCGTGCCGCGCGTCGCGGGGTTCGGCGTGGCCGGCCCGGTCGTCGATGGCAGGGCGCAGATTACGAAGCTTCCATGGATCATCCAGGAAAGCGAGCTCGCCAGGGCCTTGCGGATTCCCCGGGTCCGGCTGACAAACGACTTCGTTGCCGCCGCTCTCGGAATTCCGTACCTGACACGGCGTCAGATCTCGGTCGCCGCCGCTGGCGATGAAGAAAAGGGCGGCGCAATGGCGCTGATCGGTGCGGGGACAGGGCTCGGGCAGGCCGCTCTGTGGCGCGCCGGGGGACGCATCGAAGCCCTGCCTTCGCAGGGCGGACACTCGGATTTCGCCCCGCGTACCCCTCGAGAGGACCGGCTCGTGGTCTTCGTGCGGCGGAAGTTCGGCCGGGTGAGCCGCGACCGTCTCTTGTGCGGAGAAGGACTCGGTCACATCTACGACTTCCTGAAGTCGGAGGGAGCCGCGCCCGAGGCTCCCGCGATCGCGAGGGCTTTCGAAACCGAGGACCGCGCAGCGGTCATAGGACGCGAGGGACTCTCGGGAGCGGATCGCCTCTGTGCTGAGGCGCTCGCGACATTCGTGTCGATCTACGGGTCCGAGGCGGGGAACCTGGCGCTCCAGTACCGGTCGACAGGCGGCCTCTACGTGGGCGGCGGGATCGCTCCGAAGATTCTCCCGGCGTTGCTCGGCGGTTCGTTCGTCGAGGCTTTCCGCAGCAAGCCTCCGATGGAAGAGCTGCTGGCGAGGATTCCGATCCGCATCGTCCGCGAGCCGAGGCTCGGGCTGTTCGGCGCCGCCGCGGTCGCTTACAGGACGGCGATCGAAACGACGCGCCCCTCTTCGAAAATCAGACGCCGCCCCACCCGCCGATAGTCCCAGCGGACTCTCCGCCTTCCGTCTTCCTTCGTTTCCAGAATCGAGTCGGGCTGGCCGAGGACACCCCGAACCTCGGAGTACGTCATTCCTTCTTTGACCATCCCGACCGAGACGTCCTTGTCGCCTACGACCACGGGAGCCGCCTCGGCGACAACGCGCTTGTGTTCGGATTCCTGGACCACGGCCTTCGTCTGCAGCAATGGGTTCGTGAGCCGGTCGATCAGCCCGCTCACCGTCGGTTTGTCGCGGACGATCCAGACGACCGCCGCGACGACGAGCACGAGGAGGATGAGACGCTTCATGGGGCGACTTCTCGCCCGGACCGC
This sequence comes from Acidobacteriota bacterium, assembly GCA_039931865.1. Taxonomy (GTDB): domain Bacteria; phylum Acidobacteriota; class Thermoanaerobaculia; order UBA5066; family Gp7-AA6; genus JALYUA01. Next base: position 17,097 of record JBDTRB010000019.1, read on the forward strand.
CGGTCGCCGGAGCCGGTGAAACTCGGCGAAGGGCTCAGCGCCGCGCCGCGTCGGCCAGAGTGCGTTTGATCCGCGCCTCGAGCTCCGCGATGGTGCGGACGCACGCGGCGCGCTGTCCCGGCTGGACTTCCCAGACGATGCCCTCGGCCGAGAAGACCGCATCCTCGAGCGAAGGCTCCCCTTCGACGCGGCCCAGAGTGCGTTCCTCCCGAAGCATCGAGCGGCGCGCGTGGAGCAGCGCCTCGAGGGCCTCCGCGCCGGGGCTGATCCGAAAGCGCAGAATCTCGGGGGTTTCCGGATCCGTCGCGAGCGCCGTCGAACCAGACGCTTGAGGGAAGTCGGCAGAGCTTTCCGCGAGCTCGATCCAGTTTTGTGCGGTCATGCACCGGGCAGAGTGCGAGCCGCGTGCCCGAACGGACGTTCGCCGTAAGTGCTGCAACGAGAGAGCATTCAGGAACCGAAGGGGAAGGTGGAGAGCCGGGACGACGGAAAACCGTCACTTCGAGTGACGGAACGTTACTGTCCGAGGGAGCGCAGCGCTTCGCGCGCCCTGTTCGCCCGCTCGACGAGCTCGTCGATCTTCTGGCGGCACCAGGCGACCTGGGAGGTGAGAACGAACCACCGGATCTCCGTGGTGCTCAGGTTCGGGTCTTCCATGGAAGGCTCGTCCCACTCGATGCCGCGAGTACGCTCCTCGCGGATCATCGCCCGGCGGGCGTATCGAATCGCTTCGAGGTCCCCCGACGACGCGAGCTTCATGTCGAACCGCAGGGTCATCCGACGGGAGAGATCGATTCGCAGCGCCACGGCTTCGGACTCCGCGGGAGCGGAAGCCCCGGCCGGGCTCTCGACGACTCGAATCGGTTTCATGAGCGGGGCAGGGATTATAGCCCCGATCTATCCGGAGGACCATCTGAATCTACGCCTTCCCCCCGGCATAGAATCCCCGCTTTACCGGGAAAGGACGTCATGATCGAGAAGGTTCCCATCACGGTGGCGGCGGGGGATGGCATCGGCCCCGAGATCATGGCGGCCACGCTCCATATCCTGGAAGCCGCTGGCGCGCGGCTCGAAATCGAGACCATCGAGATCGGCGAAAAGGTCTATCTCTCTGGAAACAGTGCGGGAATCGCCCCCTCAGCCTGGGAATCCCTGCGGCGGACGAAGGTCTTCCTGAAGGCCCCGATCACGACCCCGCAGGGCGGAGGCTTCAAGAGCCTGAACGTCACGACCCGGAAGACGCTGGGCCTCTACGCGAACATCCGACCCTGTGTGGCCTACCACCCCTTCGTGGACACCCTCCACCCGGGGATGGACGTCGTCATCGTCCGCGAGAACGAGGAGGACCTCTACGCTGGAATCGAGTACCGGATCTCACCGGACGTGACCGAGTGCCTGAAGCTGATCACCCGCCGCGGCACCGAACGGATCGTCCGATATGCCTTCGAGTACGCCCGCGCCCACGCCCGCAAGCGGGTCACGTGCTTCACCAAGGACAACATCATGAAGATCACCGATGGTCTGTTCCATCGCGTGTACGACGAGATCGGGGCCGAGTATCCGGACATCGAGAAGGAGCACTGGATCGTCGACATCGGCGCCGCCAAACTCGCCGACACGCCGGAGGCGTTCGACGTCATCGTCATGCCGAACCTCTACGGCGACATCCTCTCGGACGTCGCCGCACAGATCGCCGGATCCGTCGGCCTTGCCGGCTCGGCGAACATCGGCGCGCGCTGCGCCATGTTCGAGGCCATTCACGGATCCGCGCCGCGCCGCGCCGGACAGAACCTCGCGAACCCTTCCGGGCTTCTGCTCGGGGCCGTGATGATGCTGGCGCACATCGGACAGCCGGACGTCGCCGAGCGCGTACATAACGGGTGGCTGAAGACGCTCGAGGATGGCGTCCACACCTACGACGTCTACACGGAAGGCGTGAGTCGCGAAAAGGTGGGGACGAAAGAATTTGCGGAAGCGGTCGTCCAGCGCCTCGGACAGGTGCCGGAGAAGCTGAAGGCCGTGCGTTACGGGGCGACGCCCCCGCGGGGACCGGAGCTTCAGAATGCGCCGCCACCGCAGGTCGGGAAGAAAGAGGTCGTGGGGGTGGACGTGTTCGTCGACTGGCCGACGGGAACTCCGGACGAGCTCGGACAAAAGCTCCAGGGCGCCGCCGGCGGAGGACTGAAGCCTACGATGATCACGAGCCGAGGTCTGAAGGTCTGGCCGGACGGTTTTCCGGAGACGTTCACCTCGGACAACTTCCGATGCCGTTTCATGGCGGAGACCGGCACAGCCTCTCTCACGCCGCGCGACATCATCGCGCTGCTCGAGCGCGTCACCGCCGCAGGCCTGGTCTTCGGGAAGATCGAGACGCTGGCGGTGTACGACGGGGAGAAGGGCTACACCCTGGGACAAGGCGAGTAACCGTCGCCTGCACGCCTCGGAACGTCCCCTTCCCCCTTCACCCCTTCTCCCTGTTTCCCTACAACCCGCACTTGCCACCCAAGTTGATTGAATCGGCGCTCCGCCCGTCTCCCCGCGCGTCGGGGAGAGGTCGGGCGTACACGGACGAGTGGTGAGGGGCGGAACATCCAGCCTGGCAGCGCTCGGATCGAGCAGCGGATGCGTCCGCGCCTCCTCTCCGCGCCGCACTGTCGAGAGGGGCGCAGCACCGAAAAACTCACCGGCCGTCTAGTTCAGATCGAACAAGAGCAACTCGGTTCCCTTTTCTCCGGTCATCTCAATCGCCGTCTCCCCCGTGACCGCCGCGCCGTCGCCTGCACGCAGCGTCGTGCCGTTCAACGAGACCGACCCCTTCGCCACCTGGGCATAGGCCGCGCGTTCGGGAGCGAGCGCGTAAGAAATCTCTTCCCCTCCGGCCCACACGGCGGAGGAGAGCACCACGTCCTGATGGATCGTGACCGACCCGTCGCGCCCATCCGGTGATGCGATCACTCGCAATTTCCCGAGCCGGTCCGCTTCCGGAAACGACTTTTGCTCATACCCGGGAATAAGGCCGTTTCTTTCCGGAAGAATCCAGATCTGAAAAAAGTGGAGCGGCTCGCTGTCGGACGGATTGCGCTCGCTGTGCCGCACGCCCGATCCCGCACTCATCCGCTGGAGCTCGCCCGGCCGGATGACGGAGCCGTTTCCCAGGCTGTCGTTGTGCTCGAGCGCTCCTTCGAGGACCCACGACAGGATCTCCATGTCACGGTGCGCATGCGTCGGGAAACCCTCGCCGGGGATCACCTTGTCCTCGTTGATCACGCGCAGGTCGCGAAAGCCCAGGTGCCGCTCGTCGTAGTAATCCCCGAAAGAAAAAGTGTGCCGCGTGTTCAACCAACCGTGGTCCGCGCCGCCGCGCTCGTTCGCTCTCCGAATCGAGATCATCTCGACCTCCTGAGTTGTGCCCTTCCGGGACAGCACCTCAACTGAACCGGGGTTGACTGCGAATACGCGCGGCGGAGTTCGCCAGGTTCGATTCCCGTCAGGAGGTGGCGACTTCGGGCCGCCGCACTTCGCCGGAAATCCGTCCGGTCGAGACGGCGGCGTGATTCCTGTTCCGCGGCAGCTCCACCGAAAAGACGGACCCCCGCCCTGGCTCGCTCTCGACGGTAATCACTCCTCCGAGGGCATCGACGATCTGACGGACGATCCACAGTCCCAGTCCGAGTCCGCCGTAGTGGCGCCCGGAAACCGCGCGCTCGAAGCGTTCGAAGATGCGTGCCTGATTCTCGGGGGCGATTCCGATCCCCTGGTCGGCGACGGAGAGGCGCACCAATTCGCTCGTCCCGGTGAGACTGATCTCGATCGGGTGCCCCGCTCCGTACTTCATCGCGTTGGCGACGAGGTTCGTGACGATCTGATCCAGGCGGAGCCGGTCCCAGGCGCCGACCTGCGGCTCCGACGCGTTCACGAGAAAGGTGCATCCGGCTCGCAGGAGCGATTCCTCGAGGCGAGTCGAGACCTCGCGCACGACGGCGGAGAAGTCGACGGGCTCGATGTGAAGGTCGAGCCGCCCGCCGGTGATCCGGGAAATGTCCAGCAGGTCGTTGATCAGATGGGTCAACCGCTCCACCTGCCGTTCAGAAGTGGTGAGACGCTCCTCGAGCGCGGCGGGAGTCGGACTTCCGCCGGTCCGGAGGCGCCGAAGGAGACCCTGGATCTGAAGCTGCAGGGTCGTGACCGGGGTCTTCAGCTCGTGGGACGCGACGGAGAGAAATTCGTCACGGGCCCGGATCGCTTCCTGCGCCTCCTCGTAGAGTTTTGCGTTGTCGATCGCCAGGCTCGCGCGGTATGCGAGCGCTTCCGCGAGCGCGAGATCGTCCGGCGTGTAGCTTCGGCCGGAATCGGATCCCACGAAGGTGATCGTGCCGAGAACCTGCCCGCGGACGCCGATCGGGACGCACATGTAGGAACGGAACCCGAGCTTCGCCATCGCTTCGAAGTGCTCCTCGTTCGTTGTCGTCGCGCGCAGCATCTCTTCCGAGATCGAGGACGCGAGCTCCGGATTGCCGGTCCGGAGGACGTTCGGTGGTCCGTACGGTGTGTCCGGCCGCGCGGGGTACCGCTCGACCAGCGCCTGCAGCTCGCTTCGGAGACGCGGGTCCCCGTGCTCCGTCACCAGGCTCTTCAGCGCGCCGTCGGCCTCGCGCATGTCGACGAGACACCAGTCGGCGACTTCGGAAACCGCGAGCCGGGCGACGCTCGACAGGGTCGCGCGGTAGTCGAGCGACGACGCGAGGACCTCGCTTGCCCGGGCGAGAAAGGAGGACCTGGCTTCGTGCCACTCGGCCAGCGCCCGCTCCTGTCGCACGAGGTCGAACAGGCGGGCGTTCTCCATCGCGACACCGGCGCGAACCGCGAGGTCCTCGGCGAGCGCCAGGTCGTCCGGACCGAAGTGCCGCTCCGACTCCGAGGAGACGAGAGTGACGACACCCACCACCGCGAGAGAGTCTCGAATGGCAACCGCCATCACCGAGACGATTCCCATCTGTCGCAGGGTTTCGTAGGACTCCGAATTCCTCGCCACCGATGCCAGCGCATCATCGTCGATCTGTTCGATCAACTCGGACAGGCCGGTGCGCAGGACATGGGGAGGGCCGATGGGCGCGTCGGCGTCGAGCAGATTCGCGTCCTGGAGCTCTCGCGCGAGCTCCGCCCTCGCCGGTGAGGCGCAGGTGACCGCCACACGCCGGATGTTTTCCTCGACCATCAGGTCGATGAAGCACCAGTCGGCGATGTCGGGCACGGCGAGAGTCGCAACGGACTGGAGCGTCGTTTTCGTGTCGAGCGACGAGGCGAGGACCTGGCTCGCACGCGCCAGAAAAGACGACCGCCGCTGAGCGGCCTCCGCGGCGGCGCGCGCGGCCTGCTCCCGCCGGAGCAGGTCCGCGCGTTCCGACTCGTTTCTCTTGCGCTCCGTGACGTCGAGTGCGAAGGCGACGAAGCGTTCCGCGGCGCCGGGCAGGAGCGCTCCGCCGAGAAGTACTCCCACCCTTTCGCCTCCGGCACGGAGATATTCCTTTTCGTAAGGACGAAAAACGCCCTTCTCGCGGAGGTCGCGAACAGCTTTCTTGTCCGCCGCCTTCCACTCGGGGGGCGTCAGCTCGTCCCATCTCACGTTTCCGGTCCCCAGCTCGTCGCGGGTGCGTCCGAGAATCCGGAGAAAGGCATCGTTGCCGTCGTCGAGCGCGCCGGACAGATCGCCGAACCCGATACCGATCATCCCGGAGTCATACAACCTGCGAAATCGCTCTTCGCTCGCGGCGAGCGCCCCGGCGCTTGCCTGCGCGCGGTGCCGCTCCTCCTGCTCGGCCTCGAAGAGGGCCGAGAGCCGCCGCGTGAGGACGACCGAAAGAATGACCGTCGCGCCGAGCGCCACCAGCGCAATGCCGCCCAGGACCGAGAACGAAAGGACGTTGGTGCGTTCCGAATCGGCGGCCGCGTGCTCGAGCGTGCGTTCGCGGAATTTCAGGAACGAGTCGATCGCGGCCTGGAAAGCCTGGCGGCGGGGCTCCACCGTCTCCGCGAACGACCTTCCGACCGTTTCGGCGTCCGCGCCCGCCCGCCGCAGAGCAATCGTGGCCTGCGCCGCGCGCTCGTGTTCCGCCTCCGCCTCTCTGAGCCTCTGAATGTCGCGTCTGCGCTCGGGGGCGGTCTGACGATCGAGCCGAAAGAGCCCGATGCTGACCGCGGCACGGGTGACGCCGAACTCTTTGAGCCAGACCTCGTCCCCGGTCAGGAGGTATCCGCGGAGCGCCGTCATCTTCCGCTCGGCGGCGGACTGGAAGCGCCCGAACTCGATGATCTCGCGCGATTGCTCGAGCGCCGCCCGCCCGCTCAGGACAGCGCTGTTCAATGCGACCAGAGCTGCGGCCGCGAAGACGAGGACGAGCAGTGCCGCCCCCGCGAATCCGAGCCGCACTTTCCGGCGGAAGCCTTCCGGAGAAGATCTCTGGGTGGCTTCCCCGGGGCTGCGCCGGCGCGGAGAGGCCGAGCTCATGGACGGCTCCGACTATGGCGTAAATGCGCGACGGGGGTCAATTTTCGATCCGCAGCGCGGATCACTCCGCCGAGGCGTGCAGCTCCGCCGGATCCGCGTAGCCTTCCCTGCTCTCATGGCCGCCGTGGTAGTCCGACGCGGTCGGCCGCGCGATACGCGACTGCGGAACGATGCGGTTGCGCGAGAGCCCACGGAAATCCTCGAGGCTCGTCCATCCGCGATCGGCGCGTTTTTCGAGAAACTCCGTCATGTCACGAAGAAGCGCGCGAATGACGTTCGGGCCGACCGCGCGATCGAGCATCGCCGCCGTGCACACCTGCACGGTCCCGCATCCCAGAAGGAAATAGTTCAACGCGTGGGCAAAGCTCGCGATCCCGCCGATTCCGGAGAAACTCTTCTCGGGAAAAGCAGACGTCATCTGCGCCATTTTCGCGAGCGAAAGCGGGAGGATCGCGGGACCTCCGAGACCGCCCGTCGAAACCAGCCCGTCGACGTTCACCTCGAACTCCAGGGTCTCGGGATCGACGAGGGGTAACGACGTGAACGTATTGGAAGATGAGATGGCGTCCGCCCCTCCGAGAAACGCGGCCTTCGCCTCGAGAGCGATGTCGGTGGTCGACGGCGTCAGCTTCGCCCAGATCGGAATGCGCGCGACTTCGCGGACGACCTGCGCGACGACGGAGACGAGCTCCCGATCGCGCCCGATGTTCGACCCCATGTCCTGCCGGTCCATGTGAGGGCAGGACAGGTTCAGCTCGAGCGCGTCGGCGCCCTCTTCCTGGCACACACGGGCAAGGGTCTGCCAGTGCGCGAGCTCCGTGTCGCTGCCCGAGCCGGCCATGATCGAGGCCACGAGGATCTTGCCGGGGTGCGCCTTCTTGATGCGGGAGATGCGAGGCGCCCACCAGTCGAGGGTCTTGTCCGAGATGAGTTCCCAGTTCCACGAGGAATGCAGGGCGGTGCCGGGCCGCTTCTGCATCGAAATTCCGGTGGACTCGATCTCCGCTCGCAGGAACTTGGTCTTCGGTCCCCGGACGTTCACCACCGGGTGGAGACCGATCGTCTTCGTGACGACGCCCCCCCAGCCCGCCTCGAATGCCCTCAGGATGTTCGCCTCGGACTCGGTCGGCGGAGCGGACGACAGCAGGAAGGGATTCTCGAACCGGACGCCCGTGAAGTTTACGGAGAGATCGACGCTCATCTCGCCTCCGGTTGAAACGTAAAATTGTATGCCCCCGGGGACGTAAGGGGTGAGGGGTTAAGGGTGAGGACGCAGGGAACCCTCCAGGGGGACCAATCTCCCGTCCGCCTCACCCATCACGCCCTGACCCCTTACGGCCCCGGCCCCGTCCGCCTCACCCCTCACCCCTCACCCCCTTACCCGTTACGGCCCCGGTCCCCTTCCCTCCCTTCGGATATTCTTTCCGTTCCGCCAAGGAGGTTGGGACATGGCCAGCACCGCGCTCTCGGAAGGCACGAACCGGGGCAAGACATCGGATGTGCCCGTTCTCCCGAACTTCATCGGTGGCCGGTGGGTCGCGTCCCGGGCGCGGGAGTTCCAGGAGGTGACCAACCCCGCGCGGGGAGAGGTCATCGCCCGCGCTCCTCTGTCGTCCGCCGCGGAAGTCGACGAGGCGGTCGCGGCGGCGAAGAAGGCGTTCCCGGCCTGGCGCGACACCCCCGTCGTCACGCGGGCGCAGGTCCTCTTCCGGTTCAAGGTTCAGCTCGAAGAGCATTTCGAAGAGCTCGCGCGGACCGTCACGACGGAGCACGGCAAGACGCTCGACGAAGCCCGGGGCAGCGTGCGGCGCGGCATCGAATGCGTCGAGGTCGCCTGCGGCGCGCCTTCGCTGTCGATGGGCTATTCGCTCGAGAACATCTCGTCGGGCGTTGACTGCCAGGCCTATCGCCAGCCGGTCGGCGTGTGCGCGGCGATCGCTCCCTTCAACTTTCCCGCGATGGTCCCGCTCTGGTTTCTTCCTTTCGCGATCGCGACCGGCAACACGATGGTCGTGAAGCCCTCGGAACAGGTCCCGCTCTCGCAGAAGCGGATGATCGAGCTTCTCGAAGGGTGCGGCCTTCCTCCCGGAGTGGTGAACCTGGTCAACGGCGGGCGTGAGGTGGTCGAGGCGATCTGTGACCACCCGGGGATCTCGGCCGTCTCGTTCGTCGGCTCGACTCCCGTGGCTCGCGCGGTCTATCGACGAGCCACGCACTCGGGCAAGCGCGTGCAGGCTCTCGGCGGCGCGAAGAATTTCGTCGTCGTGATGCCGGACGCCGACTGGGACCGGGCCATCCCCGTGATCACGGAGTCGTTCTACGGCTGCGCCGGGGAGCGTTGTCTCGCCGGAAGCGTCCTCCTGCCGGTCGGCGATGCTCACGCGGTCGCGCGGGAACGGCTCGCGGAATCCGCCGGCGCCCTCAAGGTCGGCGACGGGACCGACGCGGCGGTCGACATGGGACCGGTCATCAGCGGCCGGCATCGCGAGAAGGTCCTCGGATACATTGACAGGGGCGTCGCCGAAGGGGCGAAGCTGCTGCTCGACGGCAGAAAACTGCGAGTGGCCGATCGCGAGAACGGCTTCTTCGTCGGCCCGACGATCTTCGACGGCGTCTCGCCGGAGATGACCATCGGCCACGAAGAGATTTTTGGCCCCGTGGCTTCGATCCACCCCGTCAAGACGCTCGAGGACGCCATCGCGGTGATGCGCGCGCATCCCAACGCGAACGCGACGTCGATCTTCACTTCGAGCGGCAAGTCCGCCCGCGAGTTCGCGCGTCACGCGTCCGCTTCCATGGTGGGAGTCAACATCGGGGTTGCGGCGCCGATGGCGTATTTTCCGTTCGGCGGTTCCAAGGACAGTTTTTTCGGAGACCTGAAGGTGCACGGGCGAGACGCCTTCGAGTTCTACACAGACAAGAAGGTCGTGATCTCGCGCTGGTTCTGATCCAGGTATCTCCGGTTCCGGTGAGGGAGGACACATGCCTCGCAAAGTGCTCGGTGGGCTCATCCAGTGCGCGAATCCGATTTCGGACGCGACCGCTCCCACCAAAGAGATCTCGGACGCCGCGATCGACGCCCACATCCCGCTCATCGAAGAAGCGGGAAAGCGGGGCGTCCAGATCCTGGGCCTCCAGGAAATTTTTAACGGCCCCTACTTCTGCCCTTCTCAGGACGCTCGGTGGTACGACATGGCCGAGCCCGTCCCCGGCCCGACGACGGAGCGCCTGGCGCAATACGCCAGGAAGTACCAGATGGCGATGGTGATCCCGGTCTACGAGCGCGAACAGGCGGGCGTCTACTACAACACCGCGGCGGTGTACGACGCCGACGGCTCGTATCTCGGCAAGTACCGCAAGAACCACATCCCGCACACGTCCGGGTTCTGGGAGAAATATTTCTTCAAACCCGGCAACCTCGGGTACCCGGTCTTCCAGACGCGATACGCGAAAGTCGGCGTCTACATCTGCTATGACCGTCACTTCCCGGAGGGTGCTCGGCTCCTCGGGTTAAACGGCGCCGAGATCGTGTTCAATCCGTCGGCGACGGTCGCCGGGCTCTCCCAGTACCTGTGGAAGCTCGAGCAGCCCGCGCACGCCGTGGCGAACGGCTATTTCATGGCGTGCAGCAACCGCGTCGGGACGGAAGCGCCGTGGAACATCGGCAAGTTCTACGGCTCCTCGTACTTCGTCGATCCGCGAGGTAATTTCCTCGCCGTTGCCTCGGAGGACAAGAGCGAGCTGATCACCGCGGAAATGGATCTCGACGTGATCGAGGAAGTCCGGCGCGTCTGGCAGTTCTACCGGGACCGCCGCCCCGAGACGTACGAAGCGATGGCGTCTCTCGTCGGATGACGACGACTCTCATCCGGAACGGGACGATCGCCACCGCGACCGATCTGTACCGCGGGGACGTGCTCATCGAGGGAGAACGGATCTCCATGATCGGGACGGCTCTGACGATGCCGGCGGACGTGACGATCGACGCCGCGGGAAAGTACGTCCTCCCCGGCGGGATCGACGTCCACACGCACCTCGACATGCCGTTCGGCGGGACCACGTCCGCGGACGATTTCGAGTCGGGCACGATCGCCGCCGCGCACGGCGGCACGACGTCGGTGGTGGACTTCGCGATCCAGTATCGAGGCCAGACCCTCCGCCACGCGCAGGAAGCCTGGATGGGCAAAGCCGAGGGAAAGGCGGCGATCGACTACGGCTTCCACATGATCGTCACGGAGCTCGATGGCAAGGTCGAAGCCGAGATGGACGCGCTGGTCGCCGAGGGGATCACGTCGTTCAAGCTCTTCATGGCGTACCCCGGCGTCTTCATGCTCGACGACGCTTCGATCTTCCGCGCGCTGCTCCGCACGCGAGAGAATGGCGGCACGATCTGCATGCACGCCGAGAACGGCGGGGTCATCGACGTGCTCGTCCAGCGGGCGCTGACGCAGGGGCACCGGGCGCCGAAATACCACGCGTTGACCCGTCCGTCCCGCGCCGAGGGCGAGGCGACGCACCGGGCGATCGCCCTGGCGGAGATGGCGGAGGTCCCGATCTACATCGTCCACCTCTCGGCGGCCGAGGCCCTGGAAAAGGTGACGGAGGCCAGAGACCGGGGGATCCTAGCCTACGCCGAGACGTGTCCTCAGTACCTTTTTCTCTCCTACGCGAACTACGAGGAGCCCGGCTTCGAAGGAGCAAAATACGTCATGAGCCCGCCGCTGCGCGCCGCCGGAAACGAGGAGGGGCTCTGGCGCGGCCTCGCCGGCAACGACCTGCAGGCGATCTCGACCGACCATTGTCCCTTCTGCATGCAGGGTCAGAAGGAGCTCGGGAAGGACGATTTCTCGAAGATTCCCAACGGGGCGCCGGGCATCGAGACGCGGATGAGCCTGGTGTGGGACGGCGGCGTCCGCGCCGGAAGGATCTCGATCAACCGCTTCGTCGAGCTCACCTCCACCTCGCCCGCGAAGATCTTCGGTCTCTTCCCGCGCAAGGGCACGATCGCGCCGGGCTCGGACGCCGACATCGTCGTGTTCGACCCCGAGAAAAAGGTCACACTCTCGGCAAAGACTCTCCACATGAAGGTCGACTACAACCCGTACGAGGGCCGCGAAGTGACGGGCGCCGCCGAGACTGTGCTCTCGCGCGGCCGCGTTGTGATCGACCGAGGCCGTTTCGTCGGGAAGGCCGGCGCCGGCTCCTTCCTGAAACGCAGTCCCAGGTCCTGACCGGAGGAGACTCGATGAGCACCACGAAGACGGCCGCGCCGACCTCGGAGCTGACACGGACGATCCGCGAGAAGCACCGGGAGTTTCTCTTTCCCGCCACGATCCAGTACTACAAGGAGCCGATCGTCCTGACAGAGGGGAAGGGCCTCCGGATACGAGACGCCGACGGCAACGAGTATCTCGATTTCTTCGGCGGGATCCTGACTGTTTCCCTGGGCCACGCAAACGACCGCGTCAACGCCGCGGTGCGGGCGCAGATCGACCGCCTCTCGCACGTGTCGAGCCTGTACCCCTCGATCCCGGTCGTCGAGCTCGCGGAGCGGCTCGCGCGGATCACTCCCGGCAACCTGAAGCAGACCTGCTTCACCGCGTCGGGCACCGAGGCGGACGAGACGGCCGTGATGATGGCAGAGCTCGCGACCGGATCGACGGAGATCATCGCGCTGCGCCATGGCTACTCCGGGCGGTCGACGCTCGCGCAGTCGCTCACCGGCCACTCAACGTGGCGCCCGCTGCCGTCGATGGTTCCGGGCGTCAAGCACGCCGTGTCGCCGTACTGCTACCGCTGCCCGCTCCACCTGACGTACCCGTCCTGCGGCATCGCCTGCGCGACCGACATCGAGGAGCTCATCCGCACGACCACGACCGGCCGCATCGCGGCGTTCATCGCCGAGCCCATCCAGGGAGTCGGCGGATTCATCACTCCCCCGCCGGAGTACTTCGACATCGCGGTGTCGATCATCCGGAAGTTCGGCGGCGTCTTCATCTGCGACGAAGTGCAGACCGGCTTCGGCCGGACAGGCGGAACGATGTGGGGCATCGAACACTGGGGCGTGCAACCCGACATCATGACCGCGGCGAAAGGAATCGCCAATGGCCTGCCGCTCGGAATGACGATCGCAACACCGGAAATCGCTGCCGCCTTGAAGTCGCTCACGATCTCGACGTTCGGGGGCAATCCCGTATCGACCGCCGCCGCGAACGCCACAATTCAGATCATCGAGGAGGAGGACCTTCCGGGAAACGCCGCACGCATGGGCGCGCTGCTCCGCGCCGGGCTCGAGGAGATGAAGGCGCGCTTCCCCCACTCGGTGGGCGACGTGCGCGGCATGGGCCTCATGCAGGCGATGGAGATGGTCGTCGACGAGGTCGCGCGCGACCGCACCCCCGACGCCGCGATCACCGGCCGCATTTTCGAGGCCGCGCGCGAACGCGGACTCCTGATCGGCAAGGGCGGTCTCTACGGGAACGTCTTCCGGATCGCGCCGGCACTGAACGTGACGGCGCCGGACGTTTCCGAGGCCCTCGCGATCCTGCACGACTCGCTTCTGGCGGCCGGCGCCCGCTGAACGGAAAGGACCCCGCCCCGGTGCCCGCCGTCGGTCGCAACGTCCTCCGCAAGGAAGGCGGAGGAAAGGTCAACGGCGCAGCGAAGTACATCGACGATCTTTCGTTTCCGGGCATGCTGCACGGAACCACCATCCGATCGACGATCCAGTCAGGTCGGATCCTGTCGGTGCGGCCGGAATTCGATCCTTCCCGCTTCGTCGTCGCCGACGCCCGCGACGTCCCCGGGAAAAACGTCATCGCGTTGATAGAAGACGACCAGCCCTGCCTCGCGAACGGACGCGTCCGCCATGTCGCCGAAGCCATCCTTCTCGTGGCTCACGAAGACCGTGACGCGCTGCTCGGGGCGCGCTTTTCGATCGACTACGAGCGCGAACCGCCAGTCGACGACCCGGCTCTCTCGCCGCGCGTCTTCAAGGAGATCTCGATCGAGAAGGGAAACCTCGGCCGCGGCTTTGCGCGCGCGGACGTCGTCGTCGAAGGCGAGTACCGGACCGCGCACCAGGAACAGCTCTACATCGAGTGCAACGGCGTGATCGCCGTTCCGGAAAACGAAGGGATCACTCTCTACGGCTCGCTCCAGTGCCCGTATTACGTCCATAAGGCGCTCGTCGTCCTTCTGGCGCTCCCGCCGGAAAAAGTTCGCGTGGTGCAGACGGAGACGGGCGGCGGGTTCGGAGGGAAAGAGGAATACCCGTCGATGCTCGCGGGTCACGCCGCGATCCTGGCGCTCAAGGCGAACCGGCCCGTGAAGATGATCTACGACCGCGTCGAGGACATGCTCGCGACCACGAAGCGCCATCCCTCCATCGTCCGGCATCGTACGGGGGTGACGCGGGATGGCCGGATCGTCGCGATGGACATCGACGTTTTGATGGACGGCGGCGCCTACCTGACGCTCTCGCCGGTGGTCCTCTCGCGCGGCGTCCTGCACGCCACGGGCCCGTACCGCTGCGACGACGTGCGGGTGCACGGGCGGGTCACGATGACGAACACGCCTCCGAACGGCGCGTTTCGCGGGTTCGGCGCGCCGCAGACGCTGTTCGCGGCTGAAGTCCACATGGAGCGGATCGCCGAGACTCTCGGGCTCGACCCCGTCCGGCTTCGCGAGATCAACCTCTTTCGCCCGGGGGACACGACGGCGACGGGACAGGTCCTCGGCGCCGACTGCAGCGCGGCCGAGGTTCTCCGCGAGGCGGTGGCACGCACGGGCTTCGAAGCGCGGCGACGGGAGCTCGCCGGCACCCGCTCGGGAATCGGGCTCTCGCTCTTCTTTCACGGCTCCGGGTTCACCGGCGGAGGCGAAGTGCGGCTCGCATCGCGCGCTTCGCTGGCGCTGACGCCGAACGGCGCGCGCATTCTCGTGGGATCGACGGAGATCGGCCAGGGGACGCGCACGATCCACGCGCAGATCGTGGCGGACGCGCTCGGGATTCCCTACGACCGCGTGGAGGTCGCCGACGCGGACACCGCTTGCGTTCCCGACAGCGGCCCGACGGTCGCATCACGCACCTGCATGGTCGTGGGGAAGATCCTGGAGAACTGCGCGCTCGAGATGAAGGCCCGACTCGGCGCCTTGACACCCGCGCAGTACCTCGACGTTCACGGCCCTCTCGTCGTCACGCGCGAGTACGAAAAACCCGAGGAGCTCCAGTGGAACGAGGAGACCTACCAGGGCGACGCGTACGGCGCCTACGGGTGGGGCTGCAACGTCGCGGAGGTGGAGCGCGATCCCGAAACTTACGAGATCCGCCCGGTGAGGCTGACCTCCGTCTGCGAGATCGGCAAGGCGATTCACCCGATCCTCGCCGCGGGCCAGATCGAGGGCGGCACGGCCCAGGGAATCGGTTTCGCGCTGCTCGAAGAGGTGGTCTTCCGCGACGGTGCCATGGCCAACGCGCAGATGACGAATTACGTGGTCCCCACGACCCTCGACACCCCGCCCATCGACGTCGTGATCCTCGAAAGCGGCTATCCGCACGGTCCGCACGGCGCGAAGGGGATCGGCGAGATGCCGATCGACGGCCCGGCGCCCGCCATCGTCAACGCAATCCGCCACATGGGGATCGACCTGCGGCAGATCCCCGCGACAGCCGAGCGAATCCTGGAGGCATCCTGCGTTTCACCCTGAACGGGCGTGAGGAGGACTTCGCCGCCCATCCGATGAAACGGCTGCTCGACGTGCTGCGCGAGGATTTCGGGCTGACGGGCACGAAAGAGGGCTGCGGCGAAGGCGAATGCGGCGCCTGCACGGTCCTTCTCGGCGGAGAGGCGGTTAACTCCTGCCTCATCCCGTTCGCGCAGGTCCGCGGCCTGGCCGTCACGACGATCGAAGGTCTGACCGGCGCCCGGGCGCTCCAGGACGCCTTCGTCCGCGAGGGCGGCGCCCAGTGCGGCATCTGCACCCCCGGCATGATCCTCGCGGCCGTCGCCATCCCCGCCGGCGCCGATCTCGAGCGGATCCGCCGTGGCCTCGCCGGAAACATCTGCCGCTGCACCGGCTACGAAGGCATCTACCGGTCGATCCTCGCGGCGGGTTCTCCTCCCGCGGCAGACTGACGACGATGCGGACCGCTCTCGCTTCGCTCTCTCTCCTCGAGCCTCACTCCCTTCCCGAAGCGCTCGCGATGCTCCGCGACGCTCCCGGCGCCACTCCTCTCGCCGGCGGCACCGACGTCTACGTGGGACTCAATTTCGGAACGCTCCCGGACACGCGCTTTCTCGATCTGTCCCGGCTGGTCTCCCTGCGCGAGATCCGCCGGCGCGACGACGTCCTCTCCATTGGCGCGCTCGCCACGTACACCGACATCCTGCGGTCTCCCCTGGTGGCGAATCGCCTTCCGATCCTCGCCGCTGCGGCAGGAGAGATCGGGGGCGTGCAGATCCAGAATCGCGGCACGCTCGGAGGCAACGTCGCAAACGGCTCGCCGGCGGGCGACACGCTGCCCGTCCTGGCGGCTGCGGACGCCGTCATCGTTCTCGAAAGCGCGGAGGGGACGCGGCGGGTGGCGTTCAACCGCTTCTACACGGGGTACCGACGGTCCGTCCGCCGGCCGGACGAGCTCATCGTGGCGATCGAGGTTCCCGGGGTCGAAGGGCGGCAGTGGTTTCGAAAAGTCGGAACGCGTGCCGCGCAGGCGATCTCGAAAGTCGTGATGGCGGCGATCCGCTCCTCGCCGCCCCGGGTCGCGCTCGGATCGGTCGGCCCGACGGTCGTCCGCCTGCCTCTCACCGAGGCCGCTCTCGCCGCGTCCGCTCCGATCGAAGAGGCTCGAAGGGTTCTGGCGTCGGAGATCCACCCGATCGACGACCTTCGCTCGACGGCGGCGTACCGGCACCGGGTGGCCGGGAATCTGCTCGCCCAATTCTGGCGGGAGACCGCTTGAATTCGCCCCCGCCTCCGCCGCTGACCGCAGGCCGGGCGGAGCGGGACGCGATCGGTTCCCGGCTCGCGAAGGCCAACGCCGGGACCGCGGCGCATTACCCGGGAGAAACGCCGCGCCGGCAGCCGGCGCACACAGTCTACGGCGGCGCGCACGTCTTCCGCTCGGACATCACAGCGAAGCTCGGCGCGCTCGCGATGCGCTCGCTCGCAGAGTACGCGCCCTCCTCGGACGTGTTGAAAAGCGTCCTCGGCCTTCCGGAGGCGCTGGCGCCCCTCATCTCGCGACGCATCGTCGAGAAGCTCGGCCGCGAGCCGGTCGAGGACTACCGCATCGATTTCGAGGACGGTTACGGCAACCGGCCCGACGCCGAAGAAGATGGCCATGCGATCTCGGCCGCACGCGAGGTGGCGACCGGGATGGCCGCGAGGTCGCTCCCGTCCTCGATCGGCATCCGCATCAAGCCTCTGACGGAGGAGCTGCGCGAGCGCTCCTTCCGAACCCTCGACCTCTTCGTCACGTCGGTCATTCGAGACACCGGGCGCCTTCCTGACAATTTCGTCGTGACGCTGCCGAAAGTCACGACCCGGGATCAGGTGGCGGCCCTGGCGGAGATTCTGGCGGCCCTCGAAAAAGGGTTGTCTCTCACGCCTCGCTCTCTCGAGCTCGAGATCATGGTGGAGACCCCGCAGTCGATCGTGGGACCATCCGGAGAGATTTCCCTGGGGGGGCTCGTCGCGGCGGGGGACGGCCGCTGCATCGCGGCGCACTTCGGCACGTACGACTACACCGCGTCCCTGAACATCACCGCCGCGCACCAGCACATGCTCCATCCCGCGTGCGATTTCGCGCGGCACGCCATGCAGGTGGCGCTCGCCGGGACAGGCGTCTGGATTTCGGACGGCGCGACGAACGTCCTTCCGGTCCCGCCGAATCGCGGCGAGGACCGAACGCTGACCGGCCGGGAGATCTCCGAAAACCGGGCGGCGGTGCACGCCGCGTGGAAGCTCCACTACGACCACGTCCGCCACTCTCTGGCGAACGCCTTTTACCAGGGGTGGGACCTCCATCCGGCGCAGCTGCCGACGCGTTACGCGGCGCTCTACGCGTTCTTCCTCGAAGGGCTGGATGCCGCGTCCGCGCGCCTGACGAATTTCGTCGAGAAAGCGGGCCAGGCGACTCTGGTCGGCGACGTGTTCGACGACGCGGCGACGGGACAGGGGCTGTTGAATTACTTCCTGCGCGCCGCGGCGTGCGGCGCGATCACGGAGGACGAGGCGGTTCAAAAAAGCGGGTTGACGCTCGAAGAGCTTCGCGGCCGGTCATTCGTCGCGATCCTGAAGAATCGCCGGCTCTGACGTCCCGCTGCACTGAGGCCGCGGCCGTCTCACTCCCGAAGGTCGGTTGGCTGCCGATCAAGTTGACCGCGGAGTACCGCGGCCGTCTCGCTCCCGTTGGTCGCTCGGCTCCCGTCTCCTGACCAGCGTTGCCTCGATCAGTCCGTAGGGCTCCTCGGTGGCGACGAAGACTTCGCCCTGATTGTCGAGCCCGAACGCCGAAAGATCCACCAGGGTGTGGTGCTTGTTCGGCATGGAGAGTCGAATGTCCGCCACCTCGGGGTGTCCGCTCAGGACCGCTTCTCCCATCGCGTTCAGGGTGTGCTGCACCGAGGCGCTCTCGTGGTCGGCGAACGTCTGGAGGAGCGTCGAACGGATTGCGCGCGCCAGCGGCTGCCAGGAGATCTCACCGGAGGCGCAGGTCCAGAGCGCCTGGACAGCCGTTGCGAGGATGCGGTCCTCCGTCTCCCGAAGCGTCGTGTACGAATCGCGCAGAAAGCCCGAGAATCCCGAGCCGGCGGATTTGAGAAGCGTCAGGTCTTCGAGACCGGACCGGACCTTCACTCCCGCCGGACCCTTTTCCACGCGTGCGATCCGCCGTTCCGCCCCGGGCCGCACGAACGCCGTCGGGTGCTGCCCGGAGCCCTGCCGGAGACGCTCCCACGGGCGCTCCGAGATCGACACCCGCACGGACGACGCCGCCGCGCTCGCGCCCAGAAAGTGATCGGCCAGGAGAAGACCGAATTCCTCGATCGCCCCGATCCCTCGAGACCGCGCCAGGGCATACACCGTGTTTTTCATCGTGTCCGTGGGAAGGACGCGCGAGTTGTCGCCGTCGACGTGCGCCGCCTCGAAATCTCCTTCGAGGGCGATGGCAACGGTCAGGTCGCGGATCTCGTCGCGTTCTCCTCGGCGGGTCCGAAGGACCAGGCGGATGCCCGACTTGCCGTACGAGTTCTCCGCGAGCATCTCCGCTCAGCTCCCTCTATAGGTCGAGTATCCGAACGGGGAGAGCAGGAGGGGTACGTGGTGGTGCGCTTGCGCGTCGCGTACGACGAAAACGACCTGCACCTCCGGGTAAAAGCCTTTGATGCCGAGCCCGTCGAAATACGCGCCGGTGTCGAACGTCAGCCGGTAGATTCCTTCGTTCGGAGTCGAGTCGAGAAGAGACGCCCTCCCGCCGGCGTCGGAAACGCCCGTCGATACGGCGGCCCACTCTCCCATCGTCGTCCCGAGCTCCAGCCGCAGACGAAGACCCGCCGCGGGCTGGCCCCGCGCTGTGTCGAGGATGTGCGTCGTGATGCCGCTCACTTCTCGTGCGCCAGCTTCTCGAGCCGCAGGCGCGTGATCCATCGCTGTTCCTCGGCGGCGACTCGGAATTCCTTCGCCGGGTCATTCCCGAGCCGCTCGCGGCACACGGCCAGCATCTCCCGAGCCGTCCTGCCGGCCGCGCAGACGATGAAGATGCGGCCGAAGCGGGACTCGTACTCCCGGTTCGCCTCCGCCAGCAGGAGCGCGTCTTCGTCGGCGGCCAACAGCGCGCCGGCCTGCTCTTCTGCCTCGCGACCGGACGCCTTCGGGTCGCCGATCCGGGGATGCGCGTTCAACGCCTCGCGCTGGTCCGCTTCCGGAAGCGCTCCCCAGGCGGCGTCGGCGATTTCGAAAATCCGATCGAGCGTCGCAAACGGCCGCGCCGCCACCATCCGGCGCGCCCACGCCGCGGACCCGCAGCAGAGGAGCAGCTCCCGTTCCGCGGCATCTTCCTGCATGGAGTCCAGCCGGTCGATCCCCGGCGTCGCGGTCACCGAGGTCATCACGGCGCGCCGCCCGCGAGAGGAGGCGCGGGCGCTGGCACCCAGGCGGGCGCGGGCGCCCAGAGGCGGAGCCGACTCACCCCGCCGTCCGGGTAAATGTTGAAGCGAGCGTGCGTCGCTTCTCCCGCGGGCGCGAGCTCACGCTCGAAGCGGTGAAGCGTGTGAGGAAAGAGCGGCGTCTCCGGAAGGACCTGGTCCCATTCGCGTGAGGACTCCTGGAGCTCCGCGACCCCCGCTCCGGGCGACCGGCAGACCTCCACCGAGCAGCTGCCGGGCGCATTTCCCTTGAAGTGTGCCGTATCGACGTCGATTCTCCGGATCGTGCCCGAGCGCCCGAGGCGCACGATCGTCCAGTCGTGGCCGATGTCGCGGCGCCGCCGCGTCTCCCAGCCGTCGCCCATGTCGCGCCCGCGCCCCGGCATGATCAGGTTGTGCCGGGGCCCGAAGAACTCGTCGCTCGCGGCGAGCACCAGACCGCCGTTCTCGACGGCCGCGAGATCGAGCTCTCCGCCCGTCCGCGCGATCCGGTCCCAGTCCGGGGCGACTTCGCCGTGCACGCGAAGGCGCGCGACTCCTCCGTCCGGAAAGATGTTCAGGCGCACGTGCGTGAACGGACGCGGCGCCGCCGCGGAGAAGTAATTCTGAAAGTCGGGGCGGACGGGCGATTTCGGAACGAGCTCCGTCCAGGAGATCTTCTCGGATTCCCAGGGCTCCGGAGAAAGGCTCGTTGTCTCGCACGCCTCGATCGAGCAGGACTCCGGCGCGTTTCCCTTGAAGTGGGTCGTGTCAATCACGAAGCCGTGCAGGATCCCCGGCAGGCCGAGCCGCACCACGCACCAGTCGTGGCCCGGCCGGCGGCGCCTGCGCGTCTCCCACCCGTCCATCCACTTGCCGCGCTCCGTGTATTCGTCTTCCAGGAAGACCGGCTTGCCGGCCTTCAGAAGATTCTCCCGCGGAGCGAAAAACTCGTCGTTTGCGGCGATCGCGGAGCCGCCCAGACGCTCGGAGGCCAGGTCGATCAGATCCAGAAAATCCGGCACAGCACTCCCTTACTCAACCCGACAGAAGGAGCTCGCCGCGTCCGGCGCGGACGAGACGGCCGCCTTCGAAGATCTTCTCACCTCTCAACCAGGTTGCCAGAACGCGGCCTCGGAGCGCTCGTCCCGCGTAGGGAGTCTGCGGATGGCGCTGGTGGAGCGCGGCGGGGTCTACGGCGCTCACGGCGTCCGCGTCGAAGAGAACGAAGTCCGCCTCGCGCCCCGCGGCGATCGCGCCCTTGTCGTGCGTGAGACCCGCAAAGCGCGCCGGAGCCGCGCTCATCCAGTCGACGACGCGTTCGAGCGGCAGCCGGCGCTCCGTCGCTCCCGCCCAGACCGCTGCGAGCGTGAGCTCGAGAGACGCGATGCCTCCCCACGCCGAGATGAAGTCGCCCTCGGCGAGTCTCTTGTCTTCGGGGGGGCAGGGCGAATGGTCCGACACCACCATGTCGATGACGCGATCGGCGAGTCCGCGCCAGAGCCGCTCGCGGTTCTCGCGCTCACGGATCGGAGGTGCGCACTTGAAGAGCGTCGCCCCGTCCGGGATCTCCTCCGCCGAGAACGTCAGGTAGTGGGGACAGGTTTCGACGGTGATCGGAAGTCCCTCGGCCCGCGCCGCCGACAGAGCCGGCAGCGCGTCGGCGGCGGAGAGATGCAGGACATGCACGGCCACGCCCGTGTCGCGCGCCAGCCGGATCACCGAGTCGATTGCGGCAACCTCCGCCGCCGCCGGTCGCGACGCGAGATAGGCCGCGTACGACGAAGCCGCTCCCGAGGGTCTCGCCAGAAGCGCCGAGGCTTCCGCGTGGACGAGCAGCGGCGCGCCCGCGGCCGCCAGGTCCCGGGCGGCGGAGCGGAGGTCTTCTTCCCCGACGTTCTGAAACTCCGGAGCGCCGGACGGTGCGAGGAAGCACTTGAACCCGAACGCTCCGGCGGACCGAAGCCCGGCGAGCTCCGCGGAGTTTCCGGGGACGAGCCCTCCCCAGAAGCCGACGTCGACGGAGCAGCGGCCCGCGGCGGCGTCGATCTTGGCCAGCCATCCCGCGCGGGTCGTGGTCGGCGGAATCGAATTGAGCGGCATGTCGATGACGGTGGTGATCCCGCCCGCCGCAGCGGCCGCCGTCGCGGTCTCGAACCCCTCCCAGTGTGTCCGGCCCGGCTCGTTGACGTGCACGTGGGTATCGACGAGTCCGGGAAGGAGGACCGCATCGCCGAGGTCCTCGACCGCCGGCCCCGACCGAGCCGAGTCATAGGGATCGACCGAAACGATTCGTCCGCCGGAAACCCGCACCGCGGCCGGCCGAACCCCATCCGGAGTCGCCACCCGCCGGCCCTTCAGGACGAAATCCGAAGCAGTCATGGAGAGGGGAAGATCATATGGCCGGGCAGGCGTAAGGGGTTAGGGGTAGGGGTCGGGCGGTGGCGGAGGCGAAGAGTGAAGGGTGAACGCGTTCATCCGCGGGCACGGCTGCTTGTTTCTGCGCCCCTCACCCCCACGTTCTCCTGTTCCTCCCGCGGGGAGGGGAGGGGAGCTGCGCTTCCGTCGAGATGGTGGCCAAGCTCGCCCCGAGAGGAGTCTCCCGACCAGAGGGAGGGAGGAGCCTCTCGGGGCGGGAGCCGAAGCGAACGGAGGGAGCAGGCGAGCGGTCGAGCCGACAGGCGAGCCGTTCGCCGGTGCCTTCGCCGCGCACGGCGAAGGCAGCTCCCGCAGTGAGCGGAGGCG
>JBDTRB010000020.1:0-38864 GCA_039931865.1 Acidobacteriota bacterium
TTCGCCCGACGCTCCGGCTCGAACCCCCGCAAGCCTGTGGCGGAGGAGGAGGGATTCGAACCCCCGGTACCGTTTCCGGCACAGTGGTTTTCAAGACCACCGCCTTAAACCGCTCGGCCACTCCTCCGGAAGCTCAAGTTAGTGATTCGCGCGACCTTCGTCAACGGCGCCGAGCTCGAGGACGTCAGCCCACATGGAGGACGGTTCGCACGCGGCGGTACAGCGTCGGCCCGAGCAGCGTCAGGACCCGGTGGATCTACGCGCGGAGAACGCCGGGTTCGCCCGGATCGCGGGCCGCAAACGTCCGTCTGTCGGAAGGCATGTCGCCGGACTGCGAGAGCGAGGTCCCGACCGCGAGGAGATAGGGCGCTTTCAACCTCGGGGAGAAGTAAAAGTCGTGCTTGGCGAGAAAGGGTGGGATCTTGTTCGTCCAGTTCACTCCCGGCTGATCAGCAGCCTAACGCGTCCCTTACGAGAGGCCCGCGCAGCCGACTATCCCCTCCCCATCCCCGAATCCTCGCCGCCCTGCATCTCATGCAGCTGGCGCTCGAGCTCCTTGACGGCCGTCACGTCCCGATGGATGAAGATCGCGGCCGTCAGCCGCCCGTACTCGTCCGAATGCGGAACGACGACGCTCTCCGAGGTTCCCCGGGCGCCATCCTTGCGGCGAAATCGCACCGATCCGTGCCAGCGGCCCGTCTGCCGCATCGCGTCGAGCATCTTCGCCGTTTTGTCCCGCTCCTCCGCCGGCGAGAGCAGGATCTCCGGGTTCTTGCCGATCAGCGCCTCGCGCGGATACCCGAACATTTTTTCCGCGCCGGGATTGCAATCGAGGATGCGGCCGGAGAGGTCCGTCACGATCACCGCGTCGAACATGTGCTCGAAGGTCCGGGCCTGGCGCCTCAGGATCTCTTCCATGCGCAGGCGGTCGCTCACGTCGCGAAAACTCCACACGCGGCCGATGATCCCGCCACCCACCCTCTGCGGCTGAGAGTAGCGCTCGAAGACGCGGCCGTCCTGAAACTCCAGCCAGTCGAAACTCTGCGAGTCGGGATGCCCGTAGAGGTCCCGAACCTTCTTCAAAAACGTATCGGGCGCCTTCAGCTGGTCGATGACGAAGGCGAGCGCGCGGGAGTCGTCTCCCGAAGCGAGGATGCTTTCCGGGATCCTCCACATCTCGATGAACTTCCGGTTGTATCGGACGATCCGGCCCTCGGTGTCGACGACGAGCAGGCCGTCCGCCGTCGATTCGAGTGTCGCCTCCAGGAGCGACAAAGAGCGGCCGCGGTCCTCGTCGGAACGGATCCGGTCCGTGATGTCGCGGAAACTCCAGACGCGCACGCGCTCCGCCCCGGCCGCGGAGCGCGCGGGCGAGAAACGCTCGAAGACCCGCCCGTCTTTGAACTTCAGAAGGTCGTACGTCTCCGTGTCCAGGTGCGCGTAGTGATCCATGGTCCGCGTCACCATCAGCCCGGGGTCAACCAGCTGGTCGAGAACGAACGCGATGGCCTTGTCGTCGTCGCCCGCCTGGACCAGGTCCTCGGGAATTCCCCACATTTCGACGAAGCGGCGGTTGTACGTCACGATCCGGCCGGCGTCGTCCACCACCAGAATTCCGTCCTCCGTCGAGTCGAGGGTCGATCTGAGGAGGGCAACCGAGCGTTTCAGCTCTTTCTCGGCCCGGTCGCGATCCGAGACATCGAGTGCGACACCGACGACCCCCGCGATCTCGCCGTCTTTCCCGTGCAGCGGCCGGACCTGCGCCGAGTACACCTGGGACGCCCAGGAGAGCTCATAGGAGACGGACTCGCCGGAGAGTGCCCGCCGGTGAGCGGCGATGGCGCTGAATTCCTCGTCTTTAGTGTGGAAGTAGTCGAACAAACTCATTCCGGCGAGCTGATCCGGCGAGAAGCCGAGCGCCATCAGACCGCCGCCCATCGACGACACGAACCGGAGATCCCGGTCCGTGGTCCAGATCACGACCGGCATCTGGTCGGCCAGGAGCCTCAGCATCTCCTGCCGGTCCCGGCCGGATGCGCCGGGTGGCGCCTCCGAAGTTTCGTCCATGACGTGTTCGGGAATCTTACCTCCCGGCGGCCGGCGCCCGGAGGTAGAGGGTGCGGGGCTCGGTCATGTCCTCGATCGCGAACCGCACGCCCTCGCGGCCGAATCCCGACGCTTTGATCCCGCCATAAGGAAAGTTGTCGATCCGGAGCGTCGGTGCCTCGTTCACGATCACACCGCCGACTTCGAGAGACTCGAACGCGGCGAGGGCCGCTCCGATGTCGCGGGTAAAGATCGCCGCCTGGAGTCCATAAGCCGTCTGGTTCGCGGCGTCGATCGCCTCCGAAAGCCGGTCGAACGCGTCGACTGTGGCGACGGGGCCGAAAATCTCCCGATCGCGCACCAGGCTTCCGGCGGGGGCGCCCGACAGCACGCCGGGAGAAAGCCTGGCGCCGTGTCGCTCGGGCGCGAGCAGCACGCGAGCGCCCTTTTCCCGCGCCTCGCCCACCCAGCTCTCGACCCGCCGGGCGCTCGCTTCATCGATCATCGGCCCGAGCACCGCGGCGGGATCGGAAGGGTCCATGGGGATTATGGCCCGCGCCGCGGACACGAAAGCGGCGACGAACTCACGTTCGATCGCGCGCGCCACGAAAATCCGCTGCGCCTTGATGCAGACCTGACCGGCATACCCGAAAGACGCGGCGGCGAGCTTCGAGACCGCGTCGGCGACGTCCGCGTCGGCGCACACGATCGCGGCGGCGTTTCCGCCGAGCTCGAGCGTGACCTTCTGTCGGGAGGCCTCCTGCTTGATCTTCCAGCCGACCGCGTCAGAGCCGGTGAAGCTCACGAAATGAATCCGAGGGTCGGTCCAGAGCGGCCGGGCCACATCCGGCTCCGCATGGATCAGCGAGAACGCGTCGCGCGGCCAGTCCGAAGATTCGATGGCGCGGGCGAGGAGGTCCGCCGTCATCGGCGTCCGAGGTGAGGGCTTCAACACGACGGGGTTGCCGGCCGCGATGGCCGGCGCGACCTTGTGAAGGACGAGGTTCAACGGGAAATTGAACGGCGTGATCGCCGTCACGGGCCCGACCGGGAACCTGCGCACGATGCACAGCGCTCCCTCGCCGCGGGGCTCGATGTCGACGGGAAGCACCTCTCCGCGTATTCGCGTGGCTTCCTCGGCCGCGAGCCGCAGCGTGATCGACGCGCGATCCACCTCTGCCTCCGCGTACCGCCTCGGCTTCCCCGCCTCCGCGATGATCGTTTCCACGTATTCAGCGCGGCGCGAGACCAGGTCGTCTTCGATCGCGCGGAGGATCGCGGCGCGGCGGTGGGAAGCGAGCTTCCGTGTCGCCGGGAAAGATCGATCCGCGGCGGCGATCGCCGCCTCGACTTCGGGCGCCCCCGCGCGGGCGACGCGCGCGATCAGGGCTCCGGAGTGAGGCGACCGGACTTCGATCCAGTCCCCGGTCGTGACTTCTTTTCCCGCAATCCGAAGAGGGAGCTCCGGGGAAACCATCTCGGGGGTGCGGCTCAGCGGGGAGCCGGAGCGGTCTTCTGTGGGACGTTCGCGAGCCGGTCGCGAATCGATTTCGAGAGGGGCACCAGGCTCTTGTCCGCCTGCGCGGCCCTGTCGTACGCGTCGAAGAGCGCCCGAGGACCCGCCTGGAGCGCCTGGCGCAATCCGGCGAGGCCCGCGTTCTGAATGACGGCGTCGACGACGTAGGCGCCGTCCTGGCCGGCGATTCGCCGGCCGAAGTCGCCACGCCGGATCTCGCTCGTCAGCTCCATCCGCCGCTCGAGGTTCCCCTCAGCTTCGGCGAGGCGGTCCGCGCGGCGGTTCAGATCTTCGATCGCGCGCTTCATCGGTTCCTTCAGCCAGGTCGAGAGCGGAAAGAAGTTTTCGTCGACAGTGTAGACGGCGACCGGGCCCGCTTCCGCGACGGCGCGAAGGAGGACGTCGAGCTGGCCGAGCTGTGGATCCGGATGCTGCCAGGCCGGGCTCTGTAGCCGGTACGCGCCCCAGGCCTGCCGGAAGGCCTCGCCGGCGATGACCCGCGCGATCCGGGACAGGCGGCTGTCGAGAGGCTCCCCCTCGGAATCGCCGAGCGCTCGCGCGAGGTCGAGGACCATGGCCTCGCGTCCGTTGTCGCCGCGCAGAACGATGTGGTCTCCGAGAGCGGCGACACCGAAGGAGAGAAAGACATCGAGCTTCGCGGCCACGGGACGATCCGCGGGAAGAAGCGCGGCGGCCCGGGTCGAAGCCATTCGGGCGAGGTCCGCCTCGCGCGCGGCAACGGCGTCGAGAAGCGCATGCCAGCGGTCCCGCGATTCGCGGATGGAACGGAAGTCGAAGACGGCAGTCCGTCCCTTCTCGTCGAACGCCGCGGCAAAGTCACGCTCGAAGACTTCCACTCCGCGGTTGGAGTCCTGGATCGTGAAACGGATTGCCGGGAGATCTTCGAGGAGCTTCGTGTCCGTCGCCTCGAGCTTCGGCCGCGAGAGAGACGCGAGAATCTCCCGGGCGGCCTGGGAGCGGATCGTGATGTCGACCTGATGCGAGGTGCCGGCCGGCGCGTCGTAAGGGGCGCGCGGTCCGCTTATCAGGCCCTTCGCCCCGGGCGCGGAGGGCGCGGAGGCGCAGCCCCAGAGCGTCGAGGCGAGGGCGGCGACGGCGGCGGCGAGCATGGAGACTCTCACGCGAGAATCGCCTCGACGGCTTTGTCAACGTCGGCAAAGTTCTCGAAGAGCGCGTCCGGTTTCTCCGCCGCGAGTTTCTCGGCCCGGGTGGGGCCGGTCGCGACGGCGACTGTGCGCACGCCGAGGCTTCGACCGCATCCGACGTCGTGCACGGAATCCCCGATCACCACGATCGACTTGCCGGAGAAGCGGATCCCGGTGCGTTCTTCGGCCCGCGTCACCGCGATGGTCGGGAGCTGGTATCGGTCGGCGGAGTCGCTTCCGAACGCGCCGAAGGGAAAGTAAGAATTGAAACCCGGCGGCTCGAGCTTGATTCGCGCCCCGGGTTCGAGGTTCCCGGTGAGCAGGGCCAGCGTCACGCCGGGTGTGGCGGCGAGGCGCTCGAGAACCGCCGCCACTCCTGGCTTTGCGACCACTGCTTCGGGTGTCAGCCGGCTCGAGAGCTCGGAGAGGTACACCTCGAGGGCGCGCGCCAGCAGGGCTTCACATTGCTCGTCGCCGACCGACTCGAGGATGAGCTCGCGGATGATCTGCGGGTCGGTCTTTCCCGAGAAATCGTGCGAGTCCGCAGAGCCGGCCCAGCCATAGACGTCACGCAAAGCGGTCAGCACGGATTCGCGCGCGGCTCGCCCGGCGGAGAGCAGCGTCCCGTCGATGTCGAACAGGACCAGCCGGTGACCGTTGGAGGAGGATTCGGCGCCCATCAGAGAGTTTTCCACCTCATCGCCCGGATCATACGCAATCGACTGCCGCGTCAGCGGTCAGCCGGTCAGCCGGTCAGCCGGTCAGCGCCAACGGTCAACGCTCAACGCTCAACGCTGAACGCCTGCCCCGGGGTTGCCAGAACAACCGGGAGGCGCCGCGGCTTCCTATTGCTCGCCGGAAGTTACGCCGTCTCGACGGGTCAGCGGCGGGCGGGAACCTGAGACGGATGGAACAGGCTGTCGTCGCGGGTCGACGTCACGGAGACGTTCTCAAAGCGGATCACGGCGGGCTTGCCGACCATCGGCTTCTCGGTCGCGAGGAGGATTCCGCCGTAGTTCTTCCAGTCCTTCCACATCGCCATCGTCGGCGCTTCCTCCGCGCCGTTCAACAGGTACTGCCACGCGACCATCTTGCGGCCGTCGCGGGTGACCCAGAGCCAGTAAACGTCTTTGGGGGTCAGGCCCACGTTTTCAAACGAGAGCTTCAGCACGTCGCAAGTCCCGGTCACGGTACCTTCCGGACACGGTTTCTCTCCGTCGTACGCCAGCCGGACGCCGGGGTCGAAGATCTTCCAGGGCGCCAGGAGCCAGTACGAGTCGTTGATGAAACGCCCGTAAGCGTTCTTGAGCTGGGCATCGCGCGCCTCTCCCTCGGCGGGAGTTCCATTCACGAAGGCCTGCCCTTCCTTCGTGTTCACGTTGAAGAACACCGAAAAGGGCGCGCCGGTTTTGTCGGTCCCGGTGAGCCGATAGTCCCCGGTGTAGCGGTCCCAGACGTGCGAGAAGCGGGCGATCGGCTTGCCCTCCCGCTCGACGACGAAGTCGAACCGGAACTGACGCGCCTTGGCCCAGGCGTTCTCGCCGCCGAGCGCGGCCTGGAATTCATGTCCCACCGCATCCGCCTTCGCGTCGCGCTCCTGCGAGAGCAGAGGCCCGGTCAAGGCAAGGCACGCCAGCGAAGTCAGGAGGATTTTCTTCATGGAGCGGATGATATCTCCGGGCGTAAGGACGTCACTCCGCGAGTCCCTTCAATTCGCCGCCTCGCACCCTCCGCTTGATCTATCGCACGTTGAAGTCGCACCAAAGACCTGGGGGGCCCCTCCCCACCAACCCTGTCCCCGAGCGCAGGGACGCGGTAAGCGAGATCAATTCATCCAACCGCCCCTCCAGGTCAGTTCCGCCCCTCACCCCAACCCTCTCCCCGTCGCGCGGGGAGAGGGGGCGGAGCTGCGCTTCCGGCGAGCTGGTGGCCAAGCTCGCCCCGAGAGGAGTCTCCTGACCGAAGGGAGGGAGGAGCCTCTCGGGGCGGGAGCCGCAGCGAACGCAGGGACGAGGTGAGCGGTCGAGCCGACAGGCGAGCCGCTCACCGGTGCCGTTCGCCGCAGCGAACGGCACGTCCCGAAGTGAGCGGAGGCGACGGTAGACTACCCCGCATGGAGCTGACCCGCCTTCCGCCCGAGCTCGAACGCTCCCTGGGCGGCGAGGCGTTTCGGCGGCGGCGCCGGGTCGTTTTTCCGCTGCTGACTGCGGATCCCGAAGGGTTTCCGAGGGCCGCTTTACTGACCGCGGGTGAAGTCCGGGCGACCTCGGCGACCAGCATGTCCGTCGCCGTCCTCGCCGCCAGCCGGACCTCGCTGAACCTCATTCGCCGCCGCCAGGCAACGCTCCTCTACATGCAGCGGCACCTCGCCGCGTCGATCCGCCTGCGAGCCGGACGCGGCCGAACCTCGCGCCACGACCCGGACCGGACCATATTCCCGCTCACGGTGTTTCGAGTGAAGATCGACCAGGCGGCGCCGTCGGAGGGCAACGTTTCCCTGCTCGCCGGACCGGTTTTCTCGGGTCCCGACTCGCTCGCCCTTTTTTCCTCCGATCTCTTCGCCGAGCTCGGCGAGGCGGCCGCCGAATGAACTTTCAGGACCGCGTCGTGCTCGTGACGGGCGGGGGACGCGGGATCGGAAAATCCGTTGCGCTTCGTTTCGCCGAGGAGGGAGCGGCCGTCGCGATCATGGCGCGGACGGAAGCCGATCTCGCGCAGACGGCTGCCCGGATCCGCGCGACCGGCGGCCGATGCTTCTCGACGACGGGCGACGTCACATCGCCCGGCGCAGCCGAGAAGTGCGTCGCAGAGACGGAGGCGGCCCTGGGGCCGATCGACATCCTCGTCAACAACGCCGGCGTGTTCCTCTGGAAGCCGTTCCTGAAACTGACGTCCGAGGAGTGGGACCGCGTCGTCGCCACGAATCTGACGGCGACGGCGAGCTTCTGCCGGGCCGTGCTTCCCGGGATGGTGGCCCGGACGCGCGGGCGAATCGTCAACGTCTCGTCCGTTCACGGGCTCCGCGGCGATGCGAACCTCTCCGCACACAGCGCCGCCAAGTTCGGAGTGATTGGCCTGACGCAAAGCCTCGCGCGGGAGTTTCGGACCCTCAACATCGCGGTGAACGCGGTCTGCCCCGGCGCCGTCGACAACAAGATCGATGAGACCGCCGACGTCGACCGCTCCTCGCCTCTCTCCCAGAAGCTCTGGCCGCGGGACGTCGCCCGCACCGTGCTCTTTCTGGCGTCCGACGACGCGGCAGGAATTACGGGCGCGGCGCTCGAGGTCTACGGCGGAACCCACCTCACGATCCAGGGGTGAGCGGCGGAATCCTGGAGCGCCTCAGGCGCTTTCGGACTCGGCGAGAAACGCAGGCCCCGTGCGGACTTCGGCCCGGATCGCCAGCGCGACGTCCGGAACGTTCGTCGTGATCGACGGCAGTCCGAGGTCGAGCAGCCGCCGGATTTCGGACGGCTCATCCGCGGTCCAGGGGTGTACCGAGAGCCCGGCCGACCGGGCGTGCGCGAGGAGAATCGGTTCGACGAGGTCGCAGCGGGGCCCGAGAGCGTCCGCCGGCGGAAACAGCGGCGTCGGCCGTCCGGCTTCCGGCAGGGCAACGGCGCGGTCGATCAGGAAGCTGGTCGCCATTGTCGCGTCGGTCTCGCGCATCACCCGGAGAAAATCAGGATCGAACGACGCGACGAGGCACCGCCCCCGGACGCCGAATTCCGCAGCCACCCGCGAGACCCGCCGCGCCATCTGGCCGAGGTGGGTGTGCGGCGAGGTCTTCACCTCGACGACGTACCTCAGCGCGGGACCGTACCGGTGAAAGACCTCCTCGAGCTTCGGGATCCGGTAGGGGCCGAACTCCGATGGAAGCTGGAGCTTTTCGATCTCTCGCGCCGTGAACGTCCGGATCGGAATCTTCTGGTTGCCGAGAACGATGTCTTCATCGTGGAAAAGGACCGCCTCCCCGTCGCGAGCCTGCCGCAGATCGAACTCGATGGCGTCGACGCCGAGGCTCTCGGCCGCATCCAGGCTGTCGAGCGTGTTTTCCCGGGCGCGGCGGGGTGCGCCCCGGTGCCCCACGATCCAGGTCTCGTGGGCCTCTTTCCAGTCGCTCACTGTGACGGCATCCGCGCCGATTCTATTTCGGAGAGAAGTGACACGAGCGCGGCGTCCGGATCGACCGCTCCGGTGACCGGGCGTCCGACCACGAGAATGTCGGCGCCGGCGGCGATCGCCGCGCGCGGCGTGCCCGTCCGCTTCTGATCGCCCGCGGCTCCGCCGTCGGGCCGGATCCCGGGCACGACAGTCAGAAACGTCGGGCCGCAGGCCGCCCGGATCCCCGCCACGTCCCCCGGCGAGCAGACCACGCCGTCGAGCCCGCAGTCGCGCGCGAGAACGGCGAGCCGCCGCGCGATTCCCTCCGGCGTCCCGGCGACCGGGAGGTCCGCGAGCGCCTTCGAGTCGAGCGAGGTCAGGAGGGTCACGGCGACGACGAGCGGACGATTCGGGCCTTCTTCGGCCGCCTGCCGGGCTGCGCGAAGCATCTCGCGACCTCCGGACGCGTGCACATTCACCATCGACGCGCCCGTGCGCGCCGCCGCGGAGACCGCGCGCGCAACGGTGTTCGGAATGTCGTGCAGCTTGAGATCCAGAAACACGCGGGCGCCCGTCGCCGCGATCTGCGCGACGAGTCCCGGGCCTTCCGAGACGAACGCTTCCAATCCCACTTTCATCCACGCCGCGCGGCCGGCGAACCGGAGGGCGGCAGCCAGGACCTCGTCGCGCGACGGGAAATCGAGCGCGATGCAGAGCCGCGACGACGCGCCGGCCGAAGGCGGCCCGGAATCGATCATCCTTCCGAACCCGCTTCCAGGACAGCCGGGGCGGGTCCGTGCGCGCGGCCGACGAGATCCTCGACGCGGACGCGCCGCGCCGCGCAATACGCCGAGAGCTCCCCGACGATCCGGCCGGAGACTGCGGGGTCCCGGAAGTTCGCGGTGCCGATCTGGATCGCGGTCGCGCCAGCCGCGAGGAACTCGAGGACGTCGGAGAGATCGCTGATCCCTCCGATCCCGATGAGAGGCGTCCCGGGGAGCGCGCGCGCGACCTGGTACACCATCCGAACGGCGAGCGGGCGGATCGCGGGGCCGGAGAGGCCGCCGGTGCCGAACGACAGGCGCGGAAGGGCCGTCTCCGGGTCGATCGACATTCCGACGAACGTATTGACGAGCGAAAGGGCGTCCGCCCCGGCTTCTCGCGCGGCGCGCGCGGACTCCACGAGGTCGGGCGCGTTCGGGGAGAGCTTGACCAGCAGCGGCCTCGCGGTGGCTGCGCGCACCCTCGTGACGAGCGAAGTGGTGGCCGACGGCGAATTGCCGAAGAGCATCCCGCCCTTCTCGACGTTCGGGCACGAAATGTTGAGCTCGATCGCGGCGAGCCCCTCCGCCTCCTCGAGCGCCCGGACGATGGTCACATAGTCTTCTTCGAGGTCGCCCCAGACGTTCGCGATCACGGTCGCGGAGAGCTCGCGCAGCCTCGGCAGCTTTTCGCGGAGGAACGCCTTCACACCCACGTTCTGCAGCCCGATCGCGTTCAGCATTCCTGCGGGGGTTTCGCAGATTCGGGGCGGCGCATTCCCGGCGTGCGGCAGAAGGGAGAGTCCTTTCGTGCAGATCCCGCCGAGCCGGGAGAGATCCACGAAATCGGTGAACTCGAGGCCGTAGCCGAACGTGCCCGACGCGGTCAGAATCGGGTTCGCGAGCGCGAGCGGGCCGACGCGGACGCGGAGTGCGGGATCGCTCACAGGCAACGGCTCCAGTCGATCCGGGAGGGCGCGAGCACAGGCCCCTCCTGGCAGGAGACCAGGAACGGCGCGTCCGCGCCCGGGATGACGCAGGCGAGGCACGCGCCGAAGCCGCACCCCATCGCCGCCTCGGTGGAAAACTCCGACGGCACGTCGAGCCGCGAGACGATCGCGGCGAGCGCGCCGAACATGGGCATCGGCCCGCACGCGTACACCCGCGCGTAGCCTCTCGACTCCGCCCGTCTCGCGAAGAGATCCGTCACGAAACCCCGTTCTCCGGCCGATCCGTCGTTGGTCGCGGTCAGGACCGCGCCGGAAACGATCCCCGAGAAGCGTTCCAGGACGGAGAGGTCCGACGCGGTGCGTCCCCCCAGAAAGAAATCCGTCTCGACGCCCGCGGCCGCCAGCGACCGGAGCAGGAGCGGAAACGGGGCGGCCCCGATGCCTCCCGCGACGAGGGCGACCCGGCATCCGCGCGCAAGACCCCCCGCCGAAAAAGAGTTTCCGAGCGGGCCGAGAAGGAGCACGTTCGCGCCGGCCGCGAGCGCTTCGAGCGCCGCGGTTCCGGGTCCGATCGTCTTCACCAGGAACTCGACCCGGCCGGTTTCCGGGTCCGCATCCGCGACCGAGTACGCGCGGCGCAGGTAGGGCCGGATGCGCCCCGGCACGTCGAGCATCACGAACTGTCCCGGCGCGATCTGGCGGGCGAGATCCGGGCAATGAAATGTCGAGGAGAAGACCGAATCCGAAAAGTGACGGGTCGCGAGGAGGAGGGCGCTGTGGTCGGACCTCACCGCCCGGAGTCTACGTCACGGGCACGACGCGGACTCTGCAGACATTCGGGTGCGAGGCGAACCGGCGAGCGGCGCGGAGTCGTGATGTTCTCCTCGCGCCGTTCGCCTCTTCGCTTCCCACATCTAAACGCTGAAATTCACTTCAGTCGGGTCGTTCAGTTTCTCGTCTTCCACTTCCGCGCGGCGGGCCCGCTTCGCGCACCGCTCGCACCGGGGAGCGCCGTTGACCTCGTCAAAGGGCCTGGCATACGCGCCGCAACTCCGGCAGCGGCGCAACGCCCGATGATTCGCGTCGTTTTCCAGTTCTAATTGCATCTGCCTGGTCATCCCCTTTAACTCCACTTTCTGCCCCTCGGCTTCCGAGGGATGCCAACTGAAAAGCGAGGAGGGTGCCAAATGCAATTGACTGACAATAAAGGGCTTAAATACTGAGACTGCCGTCTTTTTGTAGTCGGAGGGCGAATACGTCCCAGAAAGAGGTCACCCGGGACATAAAACCCGAGCAGGTGGGCGGAGCGCGTGCGGAGCTAAGAACCCTGCGCTTCCGTCTCGAGCTCGTTCGCCATTCCGTCGTGCCGGTGCGCGCGGGCGGTCGCGGCGCCTTCGGCAAACGCCTGTCGCGCCGCCTCCTCATCCCCGAGCCGCCGGAGTGAATGGCCCAGCAGCCGGTACGCCGCGCCCTCGTCCTTCGCGCGGGCGAGGTAATCGCGAAGCACCGCGATCGTGTCGCTCCAGCGCTCCGCTTTGAAGTACTCGTTGGCGAGCATGAAGAGGGTCAGCGAGTTCGCGGGGTCCTTTTCTCGGAGGCTTTCGAGCGGCCCGATCCGGGATGACATGTCTAAAACCTCACCGCGCTCGCTGCCGGGGGCCCTGCGAAAATCGTCAAAACGCGGCGAGCCTGTCGAGCGCCTTGCGGATGTGGCTCGCCTGCGGAAGGATGAAATCCTCCACCTGCGGCTGATAGGCGACGAAGGTGTCCGTAGCGGCGACCCGCTCGACCGGTGCGTCCAGGTACGAAAACAGCTCGGTCCCGATGCGCGCCGCGATCTCGGCGCCGTAGCCCCAGGAGATCGGATCCTCGTAGACGACGAGCGCGCGATTCGTCTTCTTCACGGAGCGGGCGATCGCTTCCCAGTCGTAAGGCGAGAGTGAGCGGAGATCGAGGATCTCCACGGTCTTTCCCGTCTCCTCGGCGAAAGAGCGGGCGGCCTGGAGCGACCGGTACACCGTCGCGCCGTAGGTCACGATCGTCAGGTCCTTGCCTTCCGCGGCGACGCTGGCCTTCCCGAACGGGACCATGTAGTCCGGACCCGGATACACACCCTTGTTGTGGGTCTGCCGGTACAGGTGTTTGTGCTCGAGAAAAAGCACAGGGTCCTCGCAGCGGATGGCGGTCCGCAGAAGCCCGTTCGCGTCGAGCGCGTTCGAGGGCATGACCACGCGGAGCCCCGGGATGTGGGTCATGAGGACGGCCCCGGATTGTGAGTGGTACACCGCGCCGCCGCCGATGTAGCCGCCGGTCGCGACACGGATCACCATCGGAGCGGAAAACGTGTTGCCGGAGCGCCAGCGCAGGTTCGACAGCTCGTTGTGAATCTGCATGTACGCGGGCCAGATGTAGTCGTAAAACTGGATCTCGGCGATCGGCTTCAACCCGCGCACCGCCATCCCGATGGCGCGCCCGATGATGTTGGCTTCCGCGAGCGGCGAATTGAAGACGCGGTTCTTCCCGTAGAGCCGCTGCAGGCCGGCCGTCAGCTTGAACACTCCGCCCTTGCCCTTGACCTCTTCCAGGACCTCTTCCCGCGAAGCGTCCGCGACGTCCTCTCCGAAGATGACGATGCGAGGGTCCCGCTTCATCTCGTCGCGCATGCACGCGTTCAGCAGGTCCACCATCGTCGTGGGAGACGTGCCCTCGGCGTACACGGGGGCGCTCGAGAACGCATCGGAGGTCGGGTCGACGTCCGGCGAGTAGACGAACTCGTAGGCGGAATCCGGCGCCGGGATCGGAGCCGCGAGCGCCTGGTCCGCCGCCTCGTTGACCTCCTGGTCGACTTCCGCGTGAAGCCGGTCGAGGTCGGCCTGGGTCGCGATTCCCTCCGCGAGAAGGAGGCGGGACATCGTCTTGACCGGATCGCGCTCGGCGTCCTTCTCCCGTTCCGCCTTCGGGCGATACGACGCCTCGTCGTCGGACAGGGAGTGGCTGTAAGGCCGCACGACGTGCGCATGCACCAGCGCGGGCCCCTTGCGCGTGCGGCAATACTCCGCCGCGTACCGCAGCGCGTCGTAGGACTCGAGAAAGTCGCAGCCGTCCACATCCGCCAGGAAGAGGTTCGGGAAGCTGCGCAGAAGCTTCGAAATGGAGCCGCCGGGGGTGTTGACCTCGACCGGGACGGAGATGGCGTACCCGTTGTCTTCGATCAGAAAGAGGACCGGAAGCTTCATGTTGCACGCGGACGAAACCGCCTCCCAGAACTCTCCCTGCGAGGTCTGGCCCTCTCCGCCGGAGACCACGACGATCTCGTCGTTTTCAAAGCCGCCGCGGGAGGCGAGGTCCGGAATCAGACTCTTTCGCCAGCCGCCCTCCGCCGCCCCGACCGCGTGCAGGAACTGCGTCCCGGTGCAGGAGGACTTGGAAATGAGATTCAGCCGCTTCGAGCCCCAGTGGGAGGGCATCTGCCGGCCCGCGGAGGCGGGGTCCGCGGAGGCGCCGACCGCCTGGAGGAACATCTCGTAGGGGGTGACCCCGATCTGGAGACAGAGAGCCCGGTCGCGGTAATAAAGCTCGAACCAGTCGTAACCGGGCCGCGCGACCATCCCGGCCGCCGTCGTGACCGCCTCGTGCCCCGCGCTGTTGATCTGGAAGTAGATCCGGTTCTGACGTTTGAGCTGGATCTCCTTATCGTCCACGCGCCGGGAGAGATAAACGTTGCGGTAAGCCGCGAGGATCGACGACGGGTCGAGGCCGTGGTACTTGCTTGCCGAGACCTCGGTCGCCATGCTCGAAATATAACAAGACTCGGACCTCGATCCGCCGGGGCGGGGTCCCTGCCGGGGTCCGGCCCGGGGTCCCTCCCGGGGTCCGACCCGAGTCCGCAAGCGGAGCGGCCTTCAAAGAACCGTGACGAAATCCATGCCTTTGGAGGGAGTCTTCGACCCGCGGGACGACACAGAAGTATCCGATTCGAGAGCGGGCGGAGCGTTTTCGGAAACGAGCTCCTAAAACAGCGACTTTAAGGACGAACCGATCCCCCACACCTCGAGGACGAGCACGGTGACCGTCAGGATCAGAAAAAGGATCCCGAGACGATGCAGGCGCGGCGAGGGGACGGAGCTCATATTTTGTACAGCAAGCACCCGCCGTGCCAGTGGCTTCCCGACCGAAAGAATCCGATCGGCCCGGCTGTTGCTATTCTCGAAAGCCGATGAACCCGCAGCCTGACAGCGCATTGACGCCCGTCGTTCCGGACTTGCCGCCCCGGCCGCCCCCGCCCGACCTCGCGTCGGTGGACCCGAGGCTCGACCTTGCGGACGAAATCCGTCGGCTGAAGAGACAAAAAAACGCGGTCCTCCTCGCCCACTACTACCAGGAGGAGGAGATCCAGGACCTCGCGGATTTCGTCGGCGACTCCCTGGATCTCTCCCGGAACGCGCAGAAGTCCGACGCCAGCCTCATTGCGTTTGCGGGCGTGCGCTTCATGGCCGAGACCGCGAAGATCTTGAACCCGTCGCGGAAGGTCGTTCTCCCCGACTACGAGGCGGGCTGCTCGCTCGAAAGCTCCGCGCCATCGGAGTTGTTCCGGCGGTGGCGGGAGGCGCACCCGGGCGCCGTGTCTCTGACGTACATCAACTGTTCCGCCGCCGTGAAGGCGCTCTCGGACATCATCGTGACGTCCTCGAACGCCGAGAAGATCGTTGGTTCGATTCCGCCGGGCCGGGAAATCCTCTTCGCGCCCGACCGCCACCTCGGCGCGTGGCTCGTGCAGAAGACCGGCCGCCCGATGGTTCTCTGGCCGGGAGCCTGCATCGTGCACGAGCAGTTTTCGGAGCGCGAGATCGTCCGCCTGAAGGCGAAGCACCCCCAGGCGCTGCTCGCGGCGCACCCGGAATGCCCGGAAACAATCCTGCGGTACGCCGATCACGTCGGCTCGACGCGCTCGATCCTCAACTACGTGACGACCGGCCCGGGAAAGACGTTCCTGATCGCGACGGAGGAGGGCATCCTCCACCAGATGAGAAAGCTCGCCCCCGACCGCGAGTTCATTCCGGTGCCCCCGGACAACGGGTGCCAGTGCAACGAATGCCCCTTCATGAAGCTCAACACGCTCGAAAAGCTCTACCTCTGCCTGCGCGACGAGCGGCCGGAGATCGTGCTGCCCGAAGAGATCCGGGCGGCGGCCGAAAAGCCCCTCCTGCGGATGCTGGAGCTGTCCTGACTCGTCTGCGGTCAACAGTGAAGGGGGCGGCTCGTCCGGTCAGGGCCTGACGGGACGAGAAACCCTCTCGTCGACATGTGTTCCGGCCGGGAAAGAGTCAATACGAAGGACGCCGGCCGGCCGGGCGAGATCGCCGCCGTGATCGCCTTCCTCGCCTCGGACGACGCTTCGTTCGTGCAGCGCGCGGTAATTCGAGTGGACGGGGGACGCCTCGATCGACTTTGATGGGCTCGACCGCGGCACATTTCGTGCTGTCCGGCTGCGCCTGGAGGAATCACGATGGCCGAATACACGCTTCCCGACCTGCGATACGACTACGGTGCGCTCGAGCCCCACATCTCGGGAAAGATCATGGAGCTCCACCACGACAAGCACCACGCCGCTTACGTGAAAGGGGCCAACAAAGCGCTCGAGCAGATGGCGGAGGCCCGGGAGAAGGACGATTTCACTCGGATCGCCGCGCTCGAGAAAGCGCTCGCGTTCAACCTGTCGGGCCACGTCCTCCACTCGCTCTTCTGGACGAATCTCACGCCAAAAGGGGGCGACCGGCCGTCCGGCGAGCTCGCCGCCGCGATCGACAACGACTTCGGCGGCTTTGACAAGTTTCAGAAGCAGATGGTCGGTGCCGCGTCCACCATTATGGGATCGGGCTGGGCCGCGCTGACGTGGGACCCCCTCGGGAAAAAGCTGATGACCGTGCAGATCTACGACCACCAGTCCAACGTGAACCAGGGTGGCGCGCCGATCCTCGTCCTCGACGCGTGGGAGCACGCGTTCTACCTGCAGTACCAGAACCGGAAGGACGAGTTCTTCAAGGCCGTCTGGAACGTGTGGAACTGGGAAGACGCCGCGCAGCGATTCGAGGCGGCGCGAAAGTGATCGGCTGTCAGATTTCGGCTGGACGGGACATCAGAGGCAGAGAACCGGAAGACTGAAGACTGAAGCCTGACAAACTGAACGGCCCCGCCGGCCGCCCTCAATGCATCGAGACGGAAACCGGCGACGCCTTCGCTTTGCCAAAGAAGAGCAGCAGCGGGATACAGCAGAGGAAGAAGACCCCGACGACGCGGAACGCGTCCATGTAGGTCAGCAGAATCGTCTGCTTGAGAATGAGCCCCTCGATGGCGCCATAGGCCTGTCTCTGCGCCTCGAGGAGCGGCGAGCTCTTCGCGACGAGGCCTGACGTGATCGCGTTCATCCGCTCGCGCAGAGGCGCGTCGTACACCGACACGTGCGACAGCAGGCTCTGACGGTACGCCCAGGACCGCTTCTGGATGTACGTCGCGACGAGCGCCACGCCAAACGAGCCTCCGAGCTGCCGCATCATGTTCGTCATTCCGGCGCCCTGCGCGATGTCCTTGCCCTTGACGCCCGAGAGCGCAAGGGTCGTCAGCGGGACGAAGAGAAAGCCGAGTCCGATTCCTCGGAAGATCAGAGGCCAGAAGAAATCCTGTCGCCCAGAATCGAGCGTCGATTTCGACAGCAGATAGGTGAACAGGAAGAAGGAGATGAACCCGAGAGCGTTCATGACCTGGGGGCGAAGCAGCCGCTTCTGCAGGATCTTTCCCACGAGCGGCATCATGAACGCGGTCGCGATGCCTCCCGGCAGGAGGATCAGGCCCGTCTGCATCGCCGTGAACCCGAGAAGGTTCTGGACGAACACCGGGAATATGAACACCGAAGAATACAGACCGAATCCCAGTATGAACGTGAAGACCGTTCCGACCGCGAGAGACCGGTCCTTGAAGACCCGCAGGTCGACCACCGGGTGGTCCGCGGTCAGCTCCCGCCAGATGAAGCCCCCGATCTCGGCGATCGAGACGAGTGTCAGGACGACGATGTAGGGAGCGGAGAACCAGTCGTCGCGCTCGCCTCGCTCGAGGACGATCTGCAGCGAGCCGATCCCGAGCACCAGTAGCGAGATGCCGGCCCAGTCGATTCCTCCGTCGAGCTTGCGCGCGTCCTTCGAGTCCTTGATGAACGAGAGAGTCAGCAGCGTCGCCACGATGCCGATCGGGATGTTGACGTAGAAAATCCAGGGCCACGAGAAGTTGTCGGTGATCCAGCCGCCGAGCGTCGGGCCGATCGTCGGCCCGACCACGACCCCGAGGCCGAACAGGCCATTAGCCAGACCGAGCTCTTCGGGAGGAAACGTCTCCACCAGGATCGACTGCGACGTCGAAAGGAGCGCGCCACCGCCGACTCCCTGCACGAACCGGAAGACGACGAGCTCCCAGATGTTGGTGGCGTGACCGCAGCGTTGCGCGCGTACTCCTCGAAGGAGACGGGTTCGGCGAGCGGCAGCCGGGCGACGATCTCCCCGAACGACTCACCCGGACGCCGCGCCAGGCCCTCGATGTGGATCGCGTGGGGAAAGACCCGGTCGCCGACCCGGGTCATGACGGCGACCGCGTCGAGCGGGACGATGGGCGTCAAAGCCCGCGCCACGGCCTCGAGAACACCGGGAAAGTCGAGCTGCCCGTTCGCAGCCTCGGAAACCCGCAGCAGAAGCCGATATTTTTCGTCGGAATCGAGAGACGTCATCCGGTCAACAGTGTATCGAGCCGACCCGGGCTGACACCCGCGCCCGGACAGCTTATTCTTCCACCGCCCATGCATGCCCTGTCCGGAGAGGCGCTCGACCTCCGCCTGCGCGAATTTCTGGCCGAGGACATCGGCAGCGGAGACATCACCAGCGAAGCCACGGTCCCGCCCGCTGCGACCGCGCGAGGCGCCGTCGTGGCGAGAAGCGCCTGCGTCGTCTCGGGCCTGAACGCCGCCCGGCGCACGTTCGAGCTTCTCGATCCGGAGACCTCGTGGAGGGGCGCGGTGGCCGCCGGCGATCGCGTC
The DNA here is from genome assembly GCA_039931865.1 of Acidobacteriota bacterium. Taxonomy (GTDB): domain Bacteria; phylum Acidobacteriota; class Thermoanaerobaculia; order UBA5066; family Gp7-AA6; genus JALYUA01. The sequence goes on from JBDTRB010000020.1 coordinate 18,621, forward strand.
GAAGCAGGGACCGTCGTGGCTGAGCTCGCCGGGCGCGCGCGGGCGCTCCTGACAGCGGAGAGGGTCGCGTTGAATCTCCTCCAGAGGATGTCCGGCGTGGCGACGGAGACCCGCCGCTTCGTCGACGCGGTCGCGGGCACCTCGTGCCGCATCTACGACACGCGGAAGACGGCGCCGGGACTGCGCGCTTTCGACCGCGAGGCGGTGCGGGACGGAGGCGGCGTGAACCACCGCGGAACACTGTCCGACCAGGTTCTCATCAAGGACAACCATCGACGCCTCGCCGGAGGGGTCGGGCGCGCCGTCGCCGCGGCCCGGGCGCTCCTGCCGCCGGGCGGCATCGTGGAAGCGGAGGTTGAAACGGAGGACGACCTGCGCGAAGCACTCGAGGCGGGCGCCGATCAGATCCTCATCGACAACCAGACCCCGGACACAGTCGCGCGCTGGGCGGCGATCGCGCGGCAGCGCCAGCCGAAGCCCTGGATCGAGGCCTCAGGAAACATGAGCCTCGCGACCGTGCGCCGGTATGCGCTCGCCGGGCCGGACTGCGTCTCCGTCGGCGCGCTCACCCACTCGGTGCGAGCCGCCGATCTCGCGCTCGATCTCGACGTGATCGTCCCCGATGAGTGACGAGACCGAAGTCCTGATCCTCGGAACCGGGATCGCCGGCGCCACCGCGGCTCTCGCGGTCGCGCGGGAGGGAGTGCGCGCCACCGTCGTGACTCGCGCCGCCGAAGCCCGAGAATCGAACACGTTCTGGGCGCAGGGCGGGATCGTGGGCCGCCCCCCGGGCGACACTCCCGGACAGCTCGCGGAGGACATCGAAAAAGCCGGCGATGGCCTCTGCTCCCCCGAGGCGGTGGAGCTTCTCGCGCGCGAAGGGCCGGAGCTCGTGGACCGTCTGCTGATCGAGGAGCTCGGCGTCCCGTTCGACCGGGAAGGCGCCGGCTTCCACTGGACGCTCGAAGGCGCGCATTCGGTGCCTCGGGTTCTGCATGTGAAGGATGAGACCGGGATGCCCATCGAGCGCGCGCTCCTGGCGGCATGCCGCGCCGAGCCGCGCATCGAGTGGCGCCTCGAAACGACCGCCGTAGACCTGCTCACTCTCTCGCACGACTCGATAAGGGCGACCGATCGATACCGGCCGCCTCGCGCGATCGGGGCTTACCTCCTCGATCGAAAGTCCGGCGCCGTGACGCCTCACCTCGCGCACGAGACGATCCTCGCGACGGGGGGTCTCGGCCAGGTGTATCTCCACACCACGAACCCGCGGGGCGCGCGCGGCGACGGCATCGCCATGGCGCGGCGCGCGGGGGCCCGCCTCTTAAACCTCGAGTACATCCAGTTCCATCCGACCGCGCTCGTCCACGCGAAGGGGCGGCTGCTCTTAACCGAGGCGCTGCGGGGCGAGGGAGCGCGGATCACCGACGCCTCGGGCCAGGAGTTCCTGAGCGCTGTCCATCCCGATGCCGAGCTCGCGCCGCGCGACATCGTCGCCCGGGCGATCCACCAGCGGATGCTGGAGCGCGACGAGCCCCACGTGCTCCTCGACATCTCGCACAAGCCGGCCTCGTGGATCCGCGAAAGGTTCCCCGGATTGACCGCCCGCTGCCTGGAGCTCGGCTTCGACCTGACCGCCGGTCCGGTGCCCGTCGTGCCCGCCGCCCACTACTCGTGCGGCGGCGTCGCCGTCGACGGCAACGGGCGCACGACCCTCGGCCATCTGCGCGTCGCGGGAGAAGTTTCGTGCACGGGCGTCCACGGAGCGAACCGGCTGGCGTCCACGTCGCTCCTCGAGGGGCTGCTCTGGGGATGGCGCGCCGGGAAGGCCGCGGCGGCGGAAGTGCTCCGACGCCGGGGGGAGACCCTGCCGGAGGTGAGACCCTGGCAGCCCGAGAACGAGCCGGTCGATCCCGCCCTGATCGCGCAGGACTGGATGGTCATCCGCCACACGATGTGGAACTACGTGGGGCTCCTCCGCTCCGAGAAGCGGCTCGACCGGGCGAGCCGGATCCTGGCCGAGCTGCAGGTCGAGATCGAGGATTTCTACCGCCGGGGAACGATGTCCGACGCGCTCCTCGGGCTGCGCAACGGAGTCCAGACCGCCCTGGCGATCCAGCGCGCGGCGTCGGAGAACCGGGTTTCGAAGGGGTCGCACTATCGGGAGGACCGGTGAGCGGGAATCGGTGAGCGGGAGTCGGGAGCCGAGCGACCGCAGGGGAGCGAGACGGCCGCGGTACACCGCGGTCAACTCGATCGGAATTCGAGAGAATACGGTAGCGCCGTCGGACTCCAACTTCCGGCTCCATCCTCGGTTCGATTCCCGATTCCCGATTCCATTCCCGGCCTCAGCCCCCGGCGCCCCCGCCCCCGGCCCCCCGCCCTCCGATATAGTGCCCCCTCCATGAGCGTCCTCTACCTGCAGTTTGAAAACGGCGACCGGAACACCCGGGTCCAGAAGCTCGGCAAGAGCGGAGCGCACATCGTCCCCGTCGAGCCGCGCTGGCCTGCCTTCTTCGAGCTCGCCAAGCGCGAGAAGCCGTACGCGATCGCCATCGACTTCTCCCAGGCTCCCACGCACTGCCTCGAGACGGCTGACTACATCGCTAAAGCCAAAGAAACCCGGGAGACACCGCTGTACCTGCTGCGGGTCCCCGACGAGCGCCGCGACGCGGTCAAGAAGCGGCTGCCGAACGCCTCCATCGTGACGGAGCAGGACCTGGCGGGGATCCTCGTGGTCGAGGAAAAAAAAGCGCAGGAGCGCGCGCGAGAGAAGAAGGAAGCGGCCGCGGCCGCCCGCAAGACCGCGCGTGCGAAGAAGCTCGGACTCGACAAGCCCCCCCCGCCGCCTCCGCCGTCCGCGAAGGGCAAATCGGGCGCACGGCCGAAGGCGGCTCCGCCGGCCGCGGAAGAGCCCCGGAAGAAAACTGCCCCCCCGGCGAAGAAGAAGCCGGTTCCCGCGAAAAAAACCGCAGCCCGGCCCCCCAAGAAGAAATAGCCGCGTTCGAGAGGGCTCCGGCGACGCCGATGCGGTCCTCGCCCGCGGCCGATTCGTCCCGAGGTTTCCCCAGGCGCGAGACCCTGCGCACCCTGGCCATTGTCGCCATTGTGGCGGCGTGGGCCGCGCTCGTCTGGGCCGCAAGCTTCGCGGCGCAGCGGATCCCGTTTCCGGCGCGCCAGGCGTGGCCGCCCGAGATCGCGCGACGGGCTCCGCCGCTGGCGCGCTACGACTCCGGCTGGTACCTGAAGATCGCCGAGAACGGGTACGGCCCTCCGCCCCCCGCGGGGGTCGCGTCCGAGCACGTCTTCTTTCCGCTGTACCCGATTCTCACGGGAGCGATCGCCCGCGTCCTGCGCGTCGACGCCTTCGCCGCAGGCCTCGCGCTTTCACTCGCCTCGATCCTCGCCGCCGGAGTGCTCTTCGTGCGCGAGGGACGGCGGAGACTCGGAGAAGGCGAATCCATGGCCGCCCTCCTCTTCCTGCTCCTCTTCCCGACATCGTTTTTCCTGGTCTCGATGTACGCGGAGTCGCTCTTTCTCCTGCTGGCCCTCCTCGCCTTCGACGCGGTGCGACGTGAAAAAGTGGTTCCAGCCGCCGCCTTCGGGTTCCTCGCGGGCCTGACCCGTCTTCCCGCGCTCGCGCTCGCGCTCCCGCTCGCTCTCGCCTGGCTCGCCCGTCCCTCCGCCGCGAGCCGGCCTCGCCGAGCGGCCGACTGGGCCGTGGCAGCGCTCGTCGGCATCGCCCCGGCCGCGGCCGTCCTCCTGTGGATCTTCGGCGTCGGAGCCCACTTCGGAGAGCCCGGGCTCTACTTCCGGCTGCAGCAGTCCTGGAACCGGGGCACGTCCCCTCTTTCGGGGCTCGCGCAGTGGGGCGCCGCGCTCCCCTCGAAGCTGGCGGAGGGAGCGGCCCGGACGCACCCGGTGTTTCTGATCGACTACGCGAATGCGCTTCTCTTTCTCGCGCTCGGCATCTATCAGGCGATGCGCCGGCGGTGGGCGGACGCCGCCTGGACGGCCGGCGCGCTCCTTCTGCCGGCGGCGACCGGGATCTCGGCGAGCGTGCCGCGCTACCTGACGGTCGTGTACCCCGCGTTCTACGCCTTAGCCGAGATCTTCCGAACGCGGCGTGCCCTGCGGGCCGTCTGGTGGATCGGCTCGGCGGCGCTCCTCTGCGCCGGGATCGTCGCGTTCGTCCACTGGCGGTGGGTGGCCTGAAGAGCGGGGCGGCGAAGGATTTTCCGGGCTAGAATCTCCGCTCTCGAAAGCGAAAAGGAGCCCCGATGGACAACGGATTCTCGAAAGAAGCCCTCGCCACGTACGCGGCCGGCCAGCGCGAGCAGTTCGAGCGCACGCTCGGCGAATTAGTCGAGATCCCGACCGTCTCCGTGGAGCCCGAGCGAAAGCCCGACATGCGGCGCGGCGCGGAATCCGCGGTCCGGCTGCTCGAGTCCCTGGGAGCGCGGGCGAAGCTTTACGAGACCCCCGGCCATCCAATCGTATACGGCCGCTTCGATCGGGGCGCCGGGCTTCCCACCGTGACCGTCTACAACCACCTCGACGTGCAGCCCGCGGAGGGCCCCGACTGGAGAACCTCTCCATTCGAGTTCGTCAAGCAGGGCGACCGCTACTTCGGCCGCGGCACGACCGACGACAAGGGGCCCGCGATCACCGCCCTCTACGGAGCGAAGTACGCGTTCGACAACGGTGTCGCCGCGAACATCCACTTCCTCTGGGAATTCGAAGAGGAGATCGGCAGCCCGCATTTCGAGACGACGATCACGGCGCGCGCGAAAGACTTCGCCACCGACTCCGTCGTCGTTTCGGACACCGTCTGGGTCTCGAGGGCCCGCCCGGCGCAGCCGGCTGGACTCCGCGGTCTCCAGGGACTGCGGTTCGAGCTCCAGACCGGACAGACCGACCAGCATTCCGGGACGGCCGGCGGCGCCGCCCGCAACCCGATCACGGAGATGTGCCAGCTGATCGCGGAGTGTGTCGACGGGAAAACGGGAAAGGTCAAGATCCCCGGGTTCTACGCCGACGTCGTTCCGCCCACCCGCAAGGAGCTCCTGGACCTCGAGAACTGCGGCTTCACCGTCGCGGGCTTCAAGAAGGACCACCTCTACAAGACGCTCCGCGTCGAGGACGCCCTCGAAGTGATGAAGCGCATCTGGATGATGCCGACGTTCGAGGTCCACGGCATCGCCGGCGGCTACCAGGGACCGGGAGTGAAGACCATCATCCCGCCAAAGGCGACCGCGATCGTCTCCTGCCGGCTCGTCCCCGACATGAACCCGAAGAAGATCGTGAAGCTCGTGTCCGACTTCGTCAAGGCGAGGAACCCGGACGTCAAGATCACGGCCGAGCACGCGTTGCCGGCGTACCAGGGAAAGACGACGGGGCCCTACGCCGACGCGATCCGGTCCGCGATCAAGCTCGCCTTCGGCAAGGAGCCCGTCTTCGTTCGCGAGGGCGGCTCGATCGGCGCAGTCCTGTCGATGGAGAAGGTCCTGAAGGTGCCCGTGTTCTTTCTCGGCCTCTCGCTTCCCGAGCACGGGTACCACGCGCCGAACGAGAACTTCGACTGGTCGCAGGCGAAGGGCGGCATGGCCGCGTTCGCCTCCTACTTCCAGCAGGTCGCGGCGATGGGCGGAGGACGAAAGACTGCGGCGAAGGCGTAACGGCGCTTCGCGCCGACGCCTGCCGACGCTTGGGCCTGAGCGCCAGGGCGGAAGGCGAAAGGCGGAGCAGACTCGGGCGCCCCCGGCGCTCTTCGACCTTTGCCCTTCGCCGTTCGCCTCTAAGGCTGCCCCGCGTCCTCGAAGCCGAGCAGCTTACGGAAAAAACCCCGGCGGTGTCCATCGTGCCGCAGAAGCAGGGTCTCGAGCTCACCGCGGTCGAAAAAGATTCCCCCGCAGGTCCCGCAGCGGTCCACCTCGATCTCCTCGATGCGGTCGAGCGCCATCGGGGAGCCGTCGTTGGGACATCGCCGGGGCGTGACCGCCGCGCCCTGCGCCTCACGCCGCACCGGCGCCGAGGACTCGGCGCGCCGCCGCTTCGCGGCTTCGATCATCTCGGCCTCGTGTTCGCGGAACCAGCCGTCCTCGCGCTCCTGCCGGAGCGCCGCGGCGTCCCAGTGCGATCCGTCTGACTTGGAAGGTCCCCTCATTTGATCTCCCGACTCATATTGCCCGTCTTCATCTCAACACATCTTCGAGCCCTGTCGAGGCGTCCGTCTTCTCGTCGCGATACTTGACGATGATCGGAGTCTGCAGCGACAGACCCCACTCGGGCCCCCTTCCGTCCCGGACCGCGCGGGCGCCCGGAACCACGACGGCCCGCGCCGGAATCTCGAGCGGCCGCTCCGGCGTGCGCCGGTATTCCACTCCGCGCACCAGGTCGTAAACCGGGGTGCCTCCGGTCAGGATGACTCCGCTCGCGAGGACCGCGCCCTGCCGGACGATCGCGCCTTCATAGATCCCGCAGTTGCCTCCCACGAGGACGTCGTCTTCCAAAATGACCGGCAGCTCCCCGACCGGCTCGAGAACGCCTCCGATCTGCGCGCCCGCCGAGATGTGGACCCGCTCCCCGACCTGCGCGCAGGAGCCGACGAGCGCGTGCGAATCAATCAGCGTGCCCGCGCCGACGTAGGCGCCGATGTTGACGTACGCCGGCGGCATGATCGTGACGCCGGGCCCGAGGTAGCACCCGTCGCGAACGGCGGTCCCTCCAGGAACGATCCGCACCTGCGAGCGACCGTCGAACTTTTTCAGCGGCATGGTGTCCTTGTCGAAGAACGGGAACTCCGAGCCGGCGAGCGCGCGCACGATGCCGCCGGCGCGGAAGCCGAGAAGGATGCCCTCCTTCACCCAGGGATGCACGATCCACTGCCCGTCCTGGAGAGTCGCTGCGCGCACAGTTCCGTCGTTCAAGCCGGACTTGAGCTCCCGGAAGAGCGCCCGCAAAGCGTCGAAAGAATGATTTTCCGGCGACGCCCAGGCCTCCCGGATCCTTTCCGCGAGGGTGTCTGTCATCGGCGCGCTCCCGTCCGCTTGCCCGACAGCTTGTATCCCGCGACGAGAGTCTCGATCCGCCGCCGGGTATCGTCGCGCACCGGCGCGAGAGGCAGGCGGAGTGTTTCGCCGCATTTCTTCATGAGCGCGAGGGCGCATTTCGCCGGGCCCGGGCTCGACTCCCAGAAGTTCATCTCCATGAGAGGCAGCCACCGCGCCTGCAGCTTGCGCGCGCCGTCCCAGTCGCCCTCGATCGCCCGCGAGATGAGCGAGCGCATCTGCGCCGGGATCTCGTTTGACGCGACTGAAATGAGCCCGCGTCCCCCGAGAGCCATCAGCGCCAGCGCGCTCGCATCGTCCCCCGAGAAAACCGCGAAGTCGGCCGGAAGGCGCGTCATCAGATTCGCGATTTTCCCGAAATTCGGGGAGGCCTCCTTCAACCCGACGATGTTCGGCACCTCCGCCAGGCGGAGGATCGTCTCGACACCGAGGTCCGTTCCCGTACGGCCGGGGACGTTGTAGACCAGGATCGGGAGACGCGACGCGTCCGAGATTGCAGAGTAGTGGCGGAACAGCCCCTCGGGCGTCGGCCGGGTGTACATCGGCGAAACCGAGAGGATCCCGTCGGCGCCGGCGGCTTCCGCGTCCCTGGCCCAGAAAACGGCCTTCGCCGTGTGGTTGCCGCCTGCTCCCGCGATCACCGGGACGCGCCCACTCGCCGCTGCGACCACTGCGGCCGTGACCGCTTTGCGTTCGTCTCCCGAGAGCGTCGAGGCTTCCCCGGTTGTCCCGCACGGCACCAGGAAGTCGATCCCCTCCGAAATCTGCCACTCGACCAGGCGGGAGATCGCGCCGAAGTCGATCCGCCCCCTTTCGTCGAAAGGCGTCACGAGGGCCGTTCCGCATCCCTTCCACTCGACTCGCTTGCCCGAAACCTTCACGAGACCTCCTTCGAAATTTCCGCCAGCAGTTCTCCGAACTCGTAAACACCGAAGCGGCCCGCGATGCGTTCCGCCGCCCACACCGCGCCGCGCGCGAAGCCCCCCCGGCCGCGCACCCGATGGATGATCTCGACCTCGTCGTCCGGCGACTCGAACACCAGGCGATGCGTCCCGGGGATCGTTCCGGCGCGGACGCTCGCAATCGTCAGCGGCCGGCCGGTCGCGTCCTCGACGAGCGAAGCGATCCTGCGGGCCGTCCCCGACGGAGCGTCGCGTTTTTCGGCGTGATGCTCCTCCACCAGGTAAGCCGCGTAGCCGGCGGGCGGAAAAAGGCGGGCGGCGCGCGCCGCGAGATCGAACGTGTGCCGGACGCCCACCGAAAAGTTCGCCGCGTGGACGAGAGCTCCGCCGCCCGCCGTGAACGCCGCGGAGACGCGAGGCAGATCCCGGTCCCACCCTGTCGTGCCGCAGACCACCCGGGCTCCCGCACCGCCGAGCCGGAGGAGGTTCGCAACAGCGGCCTGCGGGGTCGTGAACTCGAAGACCACGTCTGCCGCCGCGAGCCGCTCGGCCGTCAGACCCGACGCGGCCGTGTTGTCCGCGGACCGCAAGGTCCAGACCACATGATGTCCGCGCGCCTCCGCCGCCGCTCCCGCCTCGAGCCCCATCTTTCCGGCGCCCACGAGACCGACCCGCACGCTATGCCGCCCCGCCGCCGCCGAAGAATTCGCGGTGCAGCAGGCAGACGGTGCGATCGACGTCTTCCTCCGCCACGACGAAGGAGACATTACGGCGGGAGGCGCCCTGCGAGATCATCAGCACATTCACGTCCTCGACCGCGCGGAAGATCCGCGCCGCGATTCCCGGGGTGAACTTGAGATTCTCTCCCACGAGGCAGACGATCGCTCGGCCACCGGCCACTTCCACGTCCGCGAGCGCTTCGAGCTCCGCCCGGATCTCGGACAACCGGTCGAGGTCGTCCACTGTCACCGAAACGGAAACCTCCGAAGTCGAGACCATATCCACCGCGGTCTCGTGCCGCGCGAACACGTCGAAGATCGTCCGGAGAAAACCGGCCGCGAGCAGCATCCGGCTGGTCGAGATGTCCACCGTCGCGATCCCCCGCTTGCAGGCGATCGAGCGCACGTTCTCCGTGGCGGCCGAGGCGCCGGCGAGGATCTCCGTTCCGGCGGCGTCCGGTTTCCGGGCGTTGCGGACCCGGACGGGGATTCCCTTTTCGACAGCGGGAGCGAGCGTCGACGGATGGAGAACCCGCGCGCCGAAGTACGCGAGCTCCGACGCCTCTTCTGCCGAAATCCTCTCGAGGACCCGGGCCTCCGGCACGATCCTCGGGTCGGCGGTCATCATTCCGTCGACGTCCGTCCAGATCTCGACGAGCGCCGCGTCGAGACAGGCGCCGAAGATTGCGGCGCTGTAGTCGGACCCGCCTCGGCCGAGCACGGTCGTGCGCCCGTCGGGAGCCGCGCCGACGAAGCCGCCGACGACCGGGATCTCGCCGCGTCCGGAAGGCTCCCCGAGCTCCTTGCCCGCGCTCGTCCGGGTGGCCGCGAAGTCCGGCTGAGCGCGGCCAAAGTGAGCGTCGGTCGAGAGCGCGCGCCGCGCGTCCACCCAGACGGCGGGCAGGCCGCGGAACGACAGCACCCGCGACACGAGAAGGGAGGAGATGAGCTCGCCCTGTGCGAGAAACTGATCGCGCGCTTCGGGCGGCACGGACCGCAGCACCGCGACGGCGCCCGCCATCCGGTCGAGGGTCGTGAAATAGGGCGCGAACCCGGCGTCGACTTCCTGCCCGCCGGCTCCGAAGATGTCGCGGGAGACCGCGAGCGTCGGGCGGGTGACGTGATCCATCAGGATTTTTTTCGCCGCGTGCTCGTCGCCGGCCGCCGCTCGCGCGAGCGCCTCCACCAGCCGGTCCGTCGTGCGCCCCATCGCGGAGACGACGACGATGGGTTTCTCTCCGCGGGCGTGGGAGGCGCCGACGATCTGCGAGAGGCGCCGGAGCGCGGCGGCGTCTTCGACCGAGGTCCCGCCGAATTTCTGAACGATCACGCGCTGCCGAGCAGACCGATCGCGGAGGCGTATTCCGCGTTCAGCACCGACGCTCCGGCGGCGCCGCGGATCGTGTTGTGCCCGAGCGCGGTGAACTTCCAGTCGAGAACCGCGCACGGCTTCAATCCGCCGACGACCACCGACATTCCGCCTCCGGTGTCCACGTCGCGCCTGGGCTGCGGGCGGTGCGGGAGCGAGAGGGAGACGACCGGCCGCTCCGGGGCGGACGGGAGCGCCCGGACGGGCTCGGGACCCCGGAACTCGTCCCACGCGGAGAACACCTCCGACGCCTGCGCGGGCCGGCGCAGTTTCACCGAGACGGACTCCGTGTGCCCGTCCTCGACGGGAACGCGATAGGTCATGGCCGAGATTTCGAAGTCCGCGGGGGCGACGCGTTCGCCCTGGATCTCGCCCAGGATCTTCCGTGTCTCCCGCTCGATCTTCGCGGCCTCTTCGGAGATGTCGGGCAGCACGTTTCCGAGGATGTCGAGCGAGGGGACTCCGGGATACCCGGCGCCCGAAACGGCCTGCAAGGTCGTCACCAGCACACGCTCGATGCCGAAGACGCGGTGAAGCGGCGCGAGTGCGAGCGCAAGGACGATCGTCGAACAGTTCGCATTCGTGATGATCCCTCCCTCCCAGCCCCGGTCCCGCCGCTGGCGGTCGAGCATGCGAATCGCGCCCGGATTGATCTCGGGAAGGAGCAGCGGGACGTCTTCTTCCATCCGGTACGCCGATGCGTTGGAAAAGACGAGAAGGCCGCGCCGCGCGAGCTCGGGCTCCACCTCACGGGCGAGCGACGCGTCGAGCGCGGAGAAGACGAGCCGGCACGGGAGGTCGTCCAGGGGGCCGCAGACGGTCATGGCCGCCACAGGTCTGGGAATCGCGGAGGGAAGCCGCCAGTGCGCGGCCTCGGCATAAGGGCGCCCGCGGGATCGGTCCGACGCCGCCACGCAGGCGATTTCGAACCACGGATGAGCGGCCAGGCGCTCGACGAACCGCTGGCCGACCGTGCCGGTCGCGCCGAGCAGCCCGACCGGGATTCTGGGGGTCATCCTTCGAGCATAACGGACGCGTTCGCGCAAAAAGCTTCTATGATCGATGGCGTGGTCAGCCCCGAAACCCGGTCCCCCGGACCCGTCTGCCCGAGTTGCGGCCGCCGGATCGCCGCGTGGCGTATGGAGCACTGCGTCTATTGCGGCGTTGCCTTTCCCGACGGCCTGAAGGAAGGCTTTTCCGAGCCCGAGGCACTCAAGTGGGTGGAGCGTCCGGTGCTCCCCGCGGATGCCGCGCGGCAGCTCGAGCTCCTCAAGGTCATGCCTCTGGAAAAAAAACGCCCTCTCGCCGCGTACATCGGCCTTCTCGTCCTCCCGGTCTTCGGAGTCCTGTTTTACCTGCTCTACCAGCTGGTGCTGCGCTACTCCCCCGCCTCCGGAATCCTCGTTCTGATCGCCGGGGCGGGTTTTTTCGTCTATCTCGTCTGGACGCTTCTGAAGCGCTCGTAGGTGCGCAGCCGACGCGCCGGGGCCAGCTCCCGTTCTCTTGGCACGACCTTCGCTTTCTATTCGCTCTGTTCGTCCAAGTGCGGCGCTTGGCCCACTTGAAAGAGGAGGATTCTCACCATGCTCTGGACCATCTTTGTAATCCTGCTGGTTCTCTGGCTTCTGGGCCTCGTCTCCGGTTACACGATGGGCGGGTTCGTCCACATCCTGCTGGTCGTCGCCGTCGTGGTCCTGCTGATCCGGTTGATCCAGGGTCGCCGCGTCGTCTGACCCCGTCCCGCAAAGCGGCACACTCAAGTAAAACGCGCCGGGACAACCCCGGCGCGTTTTCATTTCAGCCTGTGCCGGCCTCCAGGCGCGGTGTCTCCCTGCGTTCTCGGCGACCACGCTACGGCCAGCGAACATCCCTCGCTCCCTGCCGCTAGGATGCACCCATGGACCTTCCGCTCAAAAGCCCCGCGGAGCTGACCTCGAGGCTCGATCTCGCGGCGGGCGAACGCCTGCTCTTAGTCGACCCGCCGGACGCTCTGCTCGCTGTTGCGCTCGAGGCGCGTTCCGGCAAGGAGACGCGCGTCGTCGAAGGCCGCGCGATGCGGACCGTAAAAGAGACCTGGGACGGTGTGCTCCTCTGGCGCGAGGACCGAGTCGGCTCGCAGGCCGTGCTCCAGGGTGTCGGTCGCCGCGTCTCTCCAGGCGGGTTCGCCTGGGTCGTCGTCGCGCTCAAGAAGGTCACCGGAGTTTCGACCCCGGGCGCTCATCGTCTCGGGATCGACGACCTCGTCCGCAGCTTCCCGGCGGGGGTGTGGGTGCGCGACCGGGAGGTCCGGGTTTCCGCGTGGCACGTTGCTTTTAGATTCGTCAAAAAATTGGGTTGAGCGCTCGGCGCGTTCAGCGTTCACGTTTACTTCGCCCTTAGCCCTTCGCCTTTCGCCTTTCGCCTTTCGCCTTCCTTACTCCATCTGCGGATAAAACCGTCCCTCCACCAGGAAGAACCGGCCGCTTGCGACGACGAGCTGGCATCGGGTCACTTCGAGCGTGGTCGTCAGGGACACTCCGGGAGCTGTGAGGGTGATCGGATACATCACGCCGACCTTGAGACCGGAGTCGAACTCGAACTTCACTCCGATCGACGTGACCTCGATCACGCGGCGCGCCTTCTCCCAGCGAATCTTGATCTCATACTCATCCGGGGAGAGCCGGTGATGTGCAACGCCGGTGCGCGGAGGCGACGGGCGGGGGGGGTCGGTCTTCCTGTCGGTCATCTTGGCCCGGGAATCCTCCCGGCGTCAGAGCCCTCCCGAGCCGCGCGGGCTCGGGAAGACGAGAGGCGCTCCGGCCGCGGAGGATTCACTCAGCTCTTCGCGGCCAATGACGTCGCGAGTTCGATGGCGGCGGCCATTCCCTGCTTCTCCCGCACAGAGCGAACGCGAGCCTTCTCCGCCGGTTTCAGGCCGCGCACGTAGCCCATGTATTTACCCTGAAGCCTCCGCAGCGCTCGCACTTTCGGCGACATCGCACGCCGCGCCCGCGGCTTGCCTTCGGCGCGGGCAGCCTTGCCCGGCGGGCGTCCACGCCGGCGCCCGCCGGAAGAACCCTCCGAGAGGCTTTCCAGGGAGGCGAGCTGTTCTCTCAGGTTTCGAATCTCCTGGTCGCGCCCCCGGAGGGCCTTTTCGATCTGTGCCGGCCGCACGGCCCTCTGAGCCAACAATGCATTCAAGACATAGTGAGATTGGTTCGGCGTCAATTTCGTCATCTTTCCCCTCTAAGTTGCCACCCTGTCGGCTGTCGAGCCGCGCTTGATCGCGGGCCGGCAGTCTACAACAGCCACACCGAGCTGGACTTTGATCGGCCAGCCATAGATTGGCCAGCCATAGTCGGTTCGCGAGAAGGCTTCACTTGCGGCGTACGGCAGCAGCCTTGTCTTTGCGAGCAGGGGGCTTCTTCCGTGACGCGCCGGCCTTCATCTCGGCGGCTGGGAGGAGGGCCTCGACCACCTCCGCCTGGATGGTTTTCCCCTCGGTCATCACATAGGCCCGATGCACGACGTTGCGCAGCTCGCGGACGTTTCCCGGCCAGGAATAGAACCGGAGGAGCTCGAGCGCCCGCGGCTCCCAGCCCTGAATGCCGGCCCGTTCCTGTTCCTCGATCAGTTTGCGGAAGTGTTCTGCCAGGATTCCGATGTCATCGGCTCGCTCGGCCAGAGTCGGCAGCGACAATGGGAACACGTTCAATCGATAGTACAGGTCCTCGCGCAACTTACCGTCAGTGATCGCTTCTTTCGGATCGCGATTCGTCGCAGAGATCAGCCGCACGTCAACTTTGAGCTCCTGGGAGCCGCCGACGCGCCGCAGGGTCTTGTCCTCGAGAACGCGGAGCAGCTTCACCTGGAGCTCGGCGCCCATCTCCGTGATCTCGTCTAAGAACAACGTGCCGCCCATCGCTTCCTCGAAATACCCGAGCCGCCGTTTCTCAGCGCCGGTGAATGAGCCCCGCTCGTGCCCGAACAGCTCGCTCTCGATGAGCGTCGGAGAAATGGCCCCGCAATTGAAGGCGACGAACGGCTTTCCGGCGCGGCGGGAGAGCCGGTGGATCGTCCGGGCGGCAACTTCCTTGCCGCTGCCGGAGGCGCCGGTGATCAGAACCGGCGCGTTCGAGCGAGCCACCCGTCGGATTACGTCGAAGATGCGCGACATAGCTTCCGAGCGCCCGACCAGGTCTCCCAACCGACCGGTCTCCTGAAGTTCCGCCCGCAACGTCTCGACTTCCGTCTCGAGCCGTCTGCGGTCCGCCAGGCGGTTGAAGACCACCTCGAGCTGCGCCGGACGAAGGGGCTTCAGGAGGTAATCGAACGCTCCCGCGCGGAGCGCTTCTATCGCGTTGTCGATCGATCCCTGTCCGGTGATCACGATACCTTCCCGATCGGGATCCGACTCGCGGGCGACCTTCAGAATCTCGATGCCATCTCCGTCGGGCAGATGGATATCGACGATCAGGATCCGCGGATCGAACTCGCCGAGCGCCTTGGCCGCCTCCCGCGCGGTCCCCACGGAGAAGGTTTCTCCGCCGAGGTCCTTGATGGATTCTTCGAGGCCCTTTCGCGTCGCCATGTCGTCTTCGACGATGAGAACTTTCAACGGGGTCCCTCCGGTAGATCGAGTGTCGCGACGACCCGATCGCCCTGCTGTTCGAGTCGCACGTTTCCTCCCGCCTCGGCGGCGGCCACCCGCGCGCGAGAGAGACCCATCCCCCACGGCTTTCCCGGCCGGGCCGACTTCGGAGAAAAGAGCGCATCGGGGTCCTCGGTCGGTAAGGATCCCGGATTCTCCACTCGCGCGAACACGCGCCCGCCATCCCGTCCGAGGACCACCTTGACCGACTCCGGCGCGGAGGCCTCGACCGCATTCACGACGAGCGCCTCGAGACCCGCGGAGAGAGCCCGGGGACTCACCGTCACCGACGCACCACTCGAGCCCTCGAGCCGCACCCCGGGGTACCGGGAGACGGTCGCGGCGGCGAGGCCGTCGAGCTCGACCGAGGCCGGGGGGCCGGGGTCCTCCAGGAGGAATTCGCGGCCGCGGTCGAAGAGGTCGAACGCCTTTCCGAGCTCCCGCCGGGCGACTGTCAGCGATTCCGTCGGGTCGGTGCCGCGCCGGAGCCGCCGGTCGGCGCCCTCCAGGTGCAGCGACACCGCCGACAACGGTGTGGCGAGGTCGTGGAAAAACCGCTTTAGAAACTCACGCCTGGCAGGGGTCGCCAGGTCCTCAGTGTGGGCCAACGGGCATCCTCTTTGCTAAATGGGGAATTACCGGAAGACGCATCGTATGACAAGTGTTTCCGGGCAAGATACACACCCATGAGCCAGAACGCCGCCGCCCCCAGGGGTTTGAGATCCGCCCTCCGGACGAGGCTGAGGATCTATTCCGCGGTTGGGCTGGCCATCCTCGGCGCGTGGCTTTATTACACCGTGAACACCGTTCTCGGGCTCTATGACGTGACTCTCGCAATCGAGCAGAGCACCTGGCAGCGGCAGGGTGTGCTCGACGCCCAGGCGGGGTTAAAGGAGGCGGAAGAATCGCTCGACCGGTACGTCACGGGGGGCCAGGGATACGACTTCTCGCGCCACCAGGTGGGCCGGACGGCGATGCGAACTTCGCTCGGTTCCATCCGCCGGCGCGCAACGACGGAAGGCACCCGCGGCGCGCTCGAACGGGCCGAGTCGGCGGAGGAGACCTACGCCAAAGCCGCGGACCGGGCGATCGCCGGGTGGAGCCAGGAACAGCCCGCGATCGCTCGCCAGGTCCATGACAATCTCGCGAGGCCCGCGGCCGACAAGTTGAGGGACTTCCTCTCCGAGCTCGAGGCGCAGTTTGCGAGGAGTCAGGGATTCGCCGAAGAGCGGCTCAGGGAACGGCGCGACTCGGCGGCCACCGCGATCGGCATCCTCGCGATCCTGATCATCGTCGGGATTTTCTGGTTCCTTTCGGACGTCGGACGCCGCATTGTCGCCCCTCTGGGCGCCGGCGCGCGCGGGCTGGAAGACCTGGCGTCGGGCCGCATCCCACCGCGTCTCCTCGACCACTCCGAAGACGAAGCGGGAGAGCTCGGCCGTCAGTTCAATCGCGTCGCGGAACAGTTCGCCGCGCGGGCGCGGGCGCTCGAGGAGCGGGACATCGAAGCCTCGGTCAACGCGATCTTGACCGTGGCCGCGACGGTCAATGATCTCTCCGGGTTCGGCACCACGATCATCGAGAAGGTTCTGGAAGTCAGCGGCGCCGCGTCCGGCGTGCTCTATCTGCCGACTCCGGAGGGAGCGTTCGAGCCGGCCGTCTCGCTCGGCGGGGCCGCCGGCGACGGCCCTGTCGGGCGCGAGGAAGCCGCGCGCGCGGCGAAGGAGCGCCGGTCCGTTTACCTGTCGGTCGATCCGAAGACGCCGACGGTGAACGTTCTCGACGGGAGAATTCTTCCACGCGAAACGGCGCACATCCCGCTCGTCTACTTCGACCACGTGGTCGGCGTGCTGGCCCTCGGCGCCACGGAGACGTTCACGGCCCGCACGCGCAACGCGCTTTCCGCGATTGCTCCTTCACTCGCGGTCGCGCTGGCCAACGCCTCCGCCAACGAGCGCGTGGCCGAACAGTCCCGGCGGCTCTCGGAACAGAACGAGCTTCTGGAAGAGCAGCGCAGCCGGATCGGCCGAACCGCCGCGGAGCTGCAGCGGGCGGGCGAGCTGAAGGACCGCTTTCTCGCTTCGGTCTCTCACGAGCTTCGCACCCCGATGACGGTCATCCTGGGTTTTACCGGAACACTGCTGCGGGAAAACCAGGGGCCCTTGAACCCGGCGCAGCGCGACAGCCTCGAGCGCGTGCAGCGCAACGCGAAGCTTCTTCTGGGCCTCATCAACGACATCCTCGACATCTCGAAGATCGAGGCCGGCAAGGCGGAGATGGAGAGCGAGACGATCCCGATCGCGTCTTTCTTGGCGCAGGTCGCGGCGGACTTCCGCGACGCGGCCCGCCGCAAGGGTCTCCAGCTCACGACGGAGGTCGCGCCGGGTCTCACGAATGTCGTCTCCGATCCGGCCAAGCTGACGCAGATCCTCACCAATCTGATCGGTAACGCGTTGAAGTTCACGGAAAACGGATCCATTGCCGTTCGCGCGGAGGAGCGATCCGGCGGGCGCTGGGCGCTCGTTGTGGAGGACTCCGGGATCGGCATCGCGCCAGAGGAGCAGAGCAGCATCTTCGAGGAGTTCCGGCAGGGCGAAGCGCCCGAGCATCGGGGACGCGGTGGCACAGGGCTCGGTCTCGCGATCGTGAAGAAGATGGCGCGGTTTCTCGGGGGCGCGATCTCGGTCGAAAGCTCGCCCGGCACGGGCTCTCGATTCACCCTCACACTTCCGCGCGAGGCTCCCGCCGCCGCGTCGCCGAGGGCGGCGCCCGCGCTCGAGACGGACCGACCGGGAATCCGAACCGTGCTGGTGGTCGATGACGACGAAGGCGTTCGCCGGCTGCTCTCCCTCGAGCTCGAGCCGTACGGCCTGCGCGTCCTCGAGGCCGGCGACGGCGCGGCGGGCGTCCGCCTCGCCAGGTCTGAAAAACCCGACGTAATCCTCCTCGACGTCCTGATGCCGAGGATGAGCGGTTGGGATGCGCTTCGCGAACTGAAGGAGGCGCCCGAAACCCGCGGGATCCCCGTCATCCTGCTCTCGGTGGTCGAGAACCGGGCGTTCGGCCTCTCGCTCGGCGCCCTGGATTACCTCGTGAAGCCCCTCGGGCGCTCGGAGCTTCTGGATTCTCTCGCCAGGGCCGGAGTTCTCGCGTCGCGCGGGCACATCCTGGTGGTGGACGACGACGCGGACGTGCGAACCGTACTCGAGCAGGAGCTCGTCGCCGCCGGATTCCGGCCAAAGGGCGTCGGGAGCGGAGCCGCCGCTCTGGCGGAGCTCGACCGCGAAAGGCCGACGGCCGTTATTCTGGACCTTATGATGCCACCTCCCGACGGGTTCGAGGTGCTGTACCGGATCCGCGAAAACCCGAGATGGAGGGATTTGCCCGTCGTGATCGTCACCGCCAAGGAGCTCACCTCCGAGGACCACGCCCGGTTGAACGGTTCCGCGCAGCGGGTCCTCCGAAAGGGGAAAGACCTGCGGGCCCTCGTGCGCGAGATCCTCGAAACGATCGAGGAACCGCGGGCGGCGACGGCATGAGAGTTCGGACCTGATGGCGCGCATCCTGGTGGTCGAGGACTCACCGGACATCCGAGCGCTCGTCCGGATGCTTCTCGAATCCGCGGGGCACGAGGTCTCGACGGCGAGCGACGGGCAGGAGGGAGTCCGCTCGGCCAGCACGGTCCGGCCGGATCTCATCCTGATGGACCTCTCCCTTCCTATCATCTCCGGTTGGGAGGCCACGCGCGCGATCAAGTCAAATCCCGAGACGGCGCGCATTCCGGTCATCGCCGTCACCGCGCACGCGATGCAGGGAGACCGCGAGCGAGCGCTCGCCGCCGGCTGCGACGGCTTCGTCGCCAAGCCGATCGACGAAGAGACGTTCGCGTCCCTCATTCACTCGTTTCTCCAGTCGACCGGCGGTCCGCCTTCCGAGCCGGCCTCCTCGAAACTCGACCCCGCCTCGCAGGACGACACGTCGGGGCGGGTCCTGGTGGTCGACGATCAGCCGGATGTGGCGCAGATCCTGGCGGCGGATCTGAAGGCGGAGGGCCTGCGGGTCGTATCGGCTGCGAGCGCCTCCGAGGCGCTGGATCTCTTCCGAAAGGACCCCGCGTTCGACCTCGCGGTCGTGGACGTCATGCTCGGGCCGGACACCGGATACGAACTGACTTCCCAGCTGATCGCCACGTCGGCGGAGTACCTGCCCGTCCTGCTCGTCACGGCCGGCACCATCGACCGGGAGCGCGGCTATGCGGCGGGCGCCGACGACTTCATCGGCAAGCCGATCGAGAGCACGGAGCTGCGCGCCCGCGTGCGGTCCCTGATCCGGATCGGCCGCGCGATCCGCCTGCAGGGTCGGACCATCCGCGAACGCGCGGAGGCCTACGACAAACTGGCCGAGCTCGACCGGCTGAAGTCGGATTTTCTATCCACCGTCTCGCACGAGCTCCGCACGCCGCTCAACACCATCATTCTTCTCTCGCATCTGATCGAGCGGGAGGGAAAGATCCCCGCGGACGAGGATCGGCGCCTTCATGACGTCCGGGTGATCCGAGACAGCGCGGAGACGCTCCTCCGGATGATCAACAACATCCTGGACCTCGCCAAGCTCGAGGCCGGCCAGCGCGATCTCCATCCGCAGAGACTCGAGCTAGCCGCCTTTCTGCGGGAGATCGCCGACATGCTGGAGCCTCAGGCGGCCGCCAAGGGGATCCGGCTGGATCTCGAGCTCTCCCCCGACCTCGCGGAGGGCGCGGTGCTCGACCGCGAGAAGCTCTCCCGCGTCCTGATCAACCTGCTCTCGAACGGGGTGAAGTACACGCGGGAAGGAAGCGTGACTCTGCGGGCGTCTCCGTGGCAAGGAAGTTTCGCCTTCGAAGTGGAAGACACGGGGAGCGGAGTGCCGGCTCATCTGATCGCGTCCGCCTTCGAGCCCTTCCGCCAGATCCGCACCGGCAATGAGGAAGCGCCCCGCGGAACCGGGCTCGGCCTCTCCATCTCGAAGCAGCTCGTGGAACTGATGGGTGGCGACCTGCTGTTCGACAGCCGCGAAGGCCGTGGTACCCGCGTCTCCTTCACGCTCCCCCAGCTTCCGGCCGGCGACGCGGGTCAGCCCTCGGGTGAGAGGTGGAAGAGCGGGTCCGAGCCCGCCGGTGTCGCTCCCTCCGGGCACGCGCGCAAGGTGTTGATCGTCGAAGATGACGGCTCCTCGCGATACGGTTTGAAGAGCCTGCTCGAGTCCGAGGGCTACGAGGTGTTCGAGGCCGGAGATCTCGCTTCCGCTTCCGAACAGATCCGCGCCCAGGCTCCCGAGGTGCTGGTCCTCGACATCACTCTCCCCGACGGGGACGGCGCGGCCTGGCTCGCCGCGCTCCGCGAGAAGGGACCCGTCGCGTTTCCCGTAATCGCGCTGACCGGCGTCACCGCCGACGAGGACCGCCGGCGAATCGAGCGCGCCGGCGTCAGCGCGGTGCTGCACAAGCCCGTCAACGTCCACATGCTTTTCGAGTCGCTCAGGGAGTGTCTGGAGCCGGCGGCGAGGTAGAGGTCAG
>JBDTRB010000021.1:0-36512 GCA_039931865.1 Acidobacteriota bacterium
TTGATTTGAACTGGCAGATCCGCGGAGCGGCGGATTTTGACGGAGACGGGAAGCTGGACATTCTCTGGCGCAACACCGCAAGCGGAGCGGATGTGGTCTGGCGGATGACAGGGACCACCGTGGCGGGAGCGATCGGGATCGCTTCGGTGCCGGATTTGAACTGGGACATCGGAGCGGCGGCGGATTTCGACGGAGACGGAAAGCCGGACATTCTCTGGAGGAACGCCGCGACGGGTCAGAACACGATCTGGCGGATGGATGGGACACAGGTGGCGGTGGCGGGCCTGGTCGCTCTGCCGCCGGTCTCGGATCTGTCGTGGCAGATCGCGGGGGCGGGGGACTTCACCGGGGACGGGCAGTCGGACATCTTGTGGAGGAACAGCCTGACGGGCGCGGACACCGTCTGGCAGATGAGCGGAACCGCGCCTACGGGCGCCTTCGCGCTGCCCGCTGTGTTGGACCTCAACTGGGAAATCGCGGGACCCCGATGAGGGCGGCTGACTTGCAGGCGCGATTTCGACGGCTCGCCCTCGCGAGCCGCGCGTTTCTCTCCGCGATCGTCGTTCTCGTTCTCCCCCTCGCGCTTCCGGCCCAGACGGTGACGCGGGGCCCGTATCTACAACTCCAGACGCCGCGGAGTGCGGTCCTCTCCTGGAGAACGGACGTCCCGACGGACAGCCGGGTTCGATACGGCTCGGCCCCTTCCGCTCCGGGCGCTTCCGTTACCGATCCCGCGGAGACGACGGAGCATCGCGTGACGGTGTCCGGACTCTCGCCTGAAACGCGCTACTACTATTCCGTAGGCACGAGCAGCGCCGCGCTAGCCGGGGGAGACGCCACTTACTCTTTTATGACGGCCCCTCTCGCGGGAGCCTCAAAGCCCGTGCGAGTCTGGGTGACGGGCGACTCGGGGACCGCGGACGCGAACGCTCGCGCGGTGCGCGACTCTTATCTCTCCTTCGCGGCAGGCCGTGCCACCGACGTGTGGCTGATGCTGGGCGACAACGCGTACGTCAACGGCACCGACGCCGAGTACCAGGCCGCGGTTTTCAACACCTTCCCCGGATTCCTGCGCAACACGTTCCTCTGGCCGACACTCGGCAACCATGACGGTTACAGCGCGAGCTCCGCCACACAGACGGGCCCTTATTACGACATCTTCACACTCCCCGCCGCCGCGCAAGCGGGAGGAGTTGCCTCCGGGACGGAGGCTTACTACTCCTTCAACTACGCGAACATCCACTTCGTCTGCCTCGACTCCTACGGAAGCTCGCGCGGAGCGGCCGACCCGATGCTGACCTGGCTCGTGGCCGACCTCGCCGCCAACAAAAGCGCCTGGACCGTCGCCTTCTGGCACCACCCGCCCTACTCGAAGGGCTCGCACGACTCCGACCTCGAAGGTGAGCTCGTCGAGATGCGGCAGGAGGCTCTCCCCGTGCTGGAGGCGGGGGGGGTCGATCTCGTCTTGACCGGCCACAGCCATTCCTACGAGCGATCGTTTCTCTTGGACGGCCACTACGGCGTCTCGTCCACTCTGCTGCCGTCGATGAAGAAGGACGGGGGCAGCGGGCGCGAATCGGGGACCGGGGCCTACCGGAAGCGAGCCGGCGTCCACCCGCACGAGGGCGCGGTGTACGTGGTCGCGGGGACCTCCGGCCGCATCGGAGGCGGCGCTCTCAATCACCCCGCGATGTTCGTCTCGACGGCGCAGCTCGGATCTCTCGTTCTCGACGTCGACGGCGGCCGCCTCGACGCGCGGTTTCTGACTTCGACCGGAGCCATCGCGGACTCCTTCACCTTCCTCCGCTCCCAGCCGCTCAAGAGCGATTTCGATTCCAACGGCCGCGCGGACATCCTGTGGCGCAACCGGGCGACGGGGCAGAACACCGCATGGCTGGTCGATGGGCAGGGGGGGATCGCGGCCGTGGGTCTTCCGCCGGTGCAGGACGGGAGCTGGAGGATCGGCGCGGCGGGAGACTTCGACGGGGATGGCAAGTCGGACATTCTGTGGCGCAACGCGACGACCGGGGAGAACGTGATCTGGCGGATGAACGGGACGTTGGTCCTCGCGCAGGTGGCGTTGCCGCCGGTATTTGATTTGAACTGGCAGATCCGCGGCGCGGCGGATTTTGACGGAGACGGGAAGCTGGAGATTCTCTGGCGCAACACCGCAAGCGGAGCGGATGTGGTCTGGCGGATGACAGGGACCACCGTGGCGGGAGCGATCGGGATCGCTTCGGTGCCGGATTTGAACTGGGACATCGGAGCGGCGGCGGATTTCGACGGAGACGGAAAGCCGGACATTCTCTGGAGGAACGCCGCGACGGGTCAGAACACGATCTGGCGGATGGACGGGACACTGGTGGCGGGCCTGGTCTCTCTGCCGCCGGTCTCGGATCTGGCGTGGCACATCACGGGCGCGGGTGATTTCACGGGGGACGGGCAGACGGACATCCTCTGGCGGAACAGCTTGACCGGCGCGGACACGGTCTGGCAGATGAGCGGGACCGCTCCCACGCGCGCCTTCGCGCTGCCGGGTGTCACCGACCTGAACTGGACGATCGCCGGACCGCGCTGACGGCGCCGCGGGCCCCGCTGAAAAAGGAAAAAATCGGCCGCCCGGACGTCCGGGCGGCCGATCATCGTTACCGGCGGCGGATGAGGAGAAGCGCGAGAGCCGCCAGACCGATCCCGAACAGCGCCAGGGCCCCCTCGGAAAGAGTCGGCACCGCGGTGGGCGGGGCTCCGGGGAACGGAGTGCCTGTCGGAGCCGGCGGCCCGGTCGGGGTGACCGTCGGAGGAATCGGCGTTCCCGTGACGATCGGGGTCACGGTCGGGGTCGGAGTCGGCGACGGAAGGACGCCGCCCGCGACGAAGCAGGCAGAAAACTGCGACGTATTGGTCGGCGATCCGGTGGCCGTGGAAGTAAAGACGGTCTGGCCGGCCGGCACGGCGAAAGCGAGCGGGCCGAAGGTCGCGTTGCAGGACGCGTCCGTCGTCACGACCGTGGATCCCAGAAAGGTCCGGCCTTCCCCGAAACCACTCGCGTCACACGCGGTGTTCGAAAAGAACTCGACCCGGAAGGCCGTGCTCGCAGTGCTGTTCAACGTGCCCGAGATCGTCACGTTCGAGCCCGCGATCGAAGCGGCCGTCAGCACCGGATAATTCTGCAGATTGTTGGATCCCGTATCGGCATCGCACGCGTCGTTCAAGAGCGGATTTGCGCCCCCGGCAAGGTGGATGCCTTGAAAGGCGTTGTCATGGATCGAGTTGCCTTCGATTCCGACGTTTGTAAAGGCGTTGACGAGGACGCCGTCGATCGCGTTGAAGGCGATCACGTTGGCGTTGCCGGCAGCCGGCCCTCCGACGAGCGCGCCGGCGACAGTCGGTGTCGCCGCGAAGTTGACGAAATTGATGCCGTATCCCCCATTTCCCAGGGCCAGGGTGCCCGAGGCGTCCGTCCCGATGAGGTTCCCCTGAATCGTCATGAGGCCGATCGTCGTGCCCCCCAGGACCTCCATGAAAATCCCGTCCCCCGCGTTTCCCGAGATGACATTTCCCTGACCGGCGGAGGGTCCGCCGATCAGGATGGCGCCCACCGTGGATCCTCCCGTCGAACTGCCGGAAATGCCGGCGTTGTTCGGAATCGCCCCCGTGCCGGCCGCATTCGTCCCGATGTAGTTGCCCTGGATGACGATGCCCGAAGACTGGTTTGCTATGTCGATGCCCAGGCTCGTGCCGGAGATGACGTTGCGGTTCGCGGGCAACGGGCCTCCGATCACCGCGTTGACGCTGCTGATAGAGACTGCGACGCCCGTGGGGGCGGCCGCGGCCGTGCCCGCCGGGTTGGTTCCGATGAAGCAGCCCTCTACGACGCTTCCTGCGGCGGAGGCCAGGAAGGCGATCGCGGACCCGCCGGTGACACCGTGGATGTTCAGACCGCGCACTGTCGTGCCGGACCCTTGAAAGAAGAACAGGGAAAAACCGAGACTGTTGCCGTCGATCTCGATCTTGATCAGGGCGTTGTCTCCGACGGCGAGGGTGTTCGCGCTCGACCCCGGCTGCGTGTATCCGTCGATGACGACCGATTTCGACATGACCGCGTAGAAGGTCGAAGCCGTGATCTTGCACGGTACCGCGCATCCGCCCGTGATGTTGAACGCGATCGTGTCAGAAACGCCATACGCCCCGGCCGGAACGACGTCCGCGTTCGCGCTCGCCCCGGCGTTGATCGAGTTGTATGCCTCGCGAAACGAGACGGCGCCATCGACGGCGACGACATCCGAAGTCGTCGTGACGGTGATCGTGGCGGCGCGCGCGATCCCGGTTGCGGCGGCCGCGCACGCGATCGTCAAGAGGGAAACCAGAATTCTCCGTCTCATCCCGGGGCTGGTCCGGTGCGACATTCGTCCTCCAAATGCCATCGCGTGTGTTTCGGAAATCGTTTTCAGCTCGCGCAGGATACAGGAGGTCCTCTGCGACTCCTCGGCGTGCGCGACAGATGACGACTCCCGCGGCGGTGCGCTATTGTGAAGAGGAACTGCGAGGTGGCTTTGGAGAATCCCGAAGGGCCGGTCTCGGTCGACTTCGCCTCTCTGGCTTCCTGGGAACCCGGAGGGAGCGAGCACTACGTCAACCTCGGCGGAGTGCTCGAGGACCGCTGGGTCGAGGCGTTCGTGCTGGTCCGGCGGAGATCGGCGCGCTTTGCGCGATTCCATCTGAACCGCTCCCGCAACCGGGTGTCCTTCCTGTGCCGCAGCGCGGACGATCCCGGCCGGGCCCGGGCGGTGCTTGGAGATCTCGATCTTCTGGTCACCCTCTCAAATCAGCGGGCGGCTCTCACCGAAGCGGAGGCCCTGGACGAGACCCTGCCGGCCGCGCCCCCCCGACCCGACGGGAAGGAGGAGGCGGGGGAGCCCGCCGGCGCTCCGTCCGAGGTCGCCGTCGAAGCCGCTCCGGTCGAATCGCCCGCGTACCAGCTCGCGGCCGCGCCCCCGGCTCCTCCGGACGACGAGCCCACGGTCCCGTTCGCCTCCAGGGCGCCGCTCGCGGCGCGGATCTCGGATGCCATCCACTTCTCGCTCGAGGCGGCGTCCGGCCCGGCCTCCCGCTCCCGCGACACGGCGGCGCTCGCCCGGGGAATGGGCGCCGCCTTTCTCGTGCTCGAGGACGGGGGGAGCGAGGACGAGGCGATCGCCGCGCTCCTGCCCCTCGACGAAGAAGAGAGCGCAGATGAGTCTGAGTCGCGACTCGGACAGATCCGCGAACGGTTCGGCGACCGGACGGCCGTTCTCGCGCGCGGGCGCCGCGAGGCTCAGTCCGCGCTCAAGCCCGGCGGGGATCCGCGCCTGTACTCGCTCTACTTCCGTCACAGCTCCGCGCCCGTGCGGCGCCTCGTGTGCGCCGGGAAGCTTCAGAGCGCCCGCGCGCTCCTGTGCTCCTACCGGCGGCTCGACTTTGCGCAGCGGTTAAATTTCAAGGACGAGAACAACGGGACGCTCCAGTACTACCGTTCGCTCGTCGAAGCCGTTCTGGAGGCGGGGCAGTTGAGCCATCTCGTGAACGAGCTCGATGGAGTCGTTCTCGAGATGGAGCTCGCGGCCGGGCCGGCCGCCGCCGAGCGCCGGATGAAGAGACCCATCGACCGGCTGACCGACGAGCTCGCGGACAAGGTGGACCTGCGGCTCGAAGACTGAAGACTGAGACGATCTTTCCCTCTTTCCAGTTTCATGCCGACCGGGCGTAAATTCGTCCTGAAATCAGCGTAAGAAATTGTGTGCTTGCGCAATCCCGCGTTTGCTATTGTTCTCCCATGGTCGGTCGTCCTCGAATCGAAATTGCCATTGATCGTCGGCGTCCCGAGCGGATTCGCGTGTTGATCGGTCCTCCCGAAGCCTCCGTCCTCGTGAGGACCTGCACCTCCTCGGAGGAGACGTTCGAGTATCTCTGGCTGGTCCTCCGCGTGCCGCCCGAGCTCGCCGCGGTAAAGGTCGCCGACTTGAAACGCGACGGAGGTTCGATCGTCTTCGAGTACGACCGGCTGCCGGAGCTCGAGCCTCCCGGCCCGTCGCGGCGCCCGCCGAGCCCCGAAGCCTAGGGCCCGGGCCCGGTCTGCTGCTGTTTTCCGCGAGAGGACGAGGAGCGCCCCCGAAACCGTCACCGCTCGGCCGGGCGCCTCGACGTCCGGTGCGGGCCGACCTCGCGAAGGCTCTCTGACAGCGCGGTTTCACAGGAGCAACCGGGGCACCGCAGCTTGAGGTTCAAGAGATCCTTCGCGTTGCCCGGAACGAGGTCCGAGTGGCTGCGCTGGCACGTCGGACACTTCCACCGGATCGGGATGTCTTCCATGCCTCTCCGCTCAGCAAAGAAGCGGCCAGTTCGCGGGTTGAGGGCGCAAAAGCGCGCGCCTCAGAAATCCCGCTGGAGGCCAAAAGAGGGCCCGAGGTGGAGCCACGGGTTGTACTGCCTGCCGACGACCGGCGCGCCCCGGGCCCGGGACGCCTTCGAGATGGCCTTTTGGACGGCCTCCTCCGCCGCGTCGGCGGAAGCTGCCCCGAGATAGCGCCCTGCACCACCTCTTTCGCGGCGTCGGCGGGAGCTGCTCCGAGATAGCTGCCGGTACCACCTCTTCCGCTGCGTCGGGCATTCTGGCCCACCCCTCCGAGTGCGAACCGGTACAGGCCCGGAAAGTACGCGTTGAAAAATCCGTCAGAGGCCGCCTCGTGGCCGGACAGCATCCGGGGGGTCAGGCGGCAGCTTTCGGTCCTCGCCGCAGCCCGTCGGTTCCTTGTCTTTGATGTTCAAACGGAGAAGCAGAGCCTGCGGCTAAAGGCCGTCGTACCTCGAGTACCCGCGCTCGTTCCAGTAGTCCTCGGGCTCCTCGTCGGTGAGCTCGATCGACGTGATCGCCTTGATGTTCTTCAAGCCGAGCTTCATCGGGGCGAGGAGGCGCAGGGGCGCACCGTGCTCGACTGGAAGCGGTCTGCCCGAAAAATGCGTCGCGAGGAGGGTTTGCGGGTGGCGCGCGGTCTCGAGATCGATCGAGACGTAGTACGGGTCCGGTCGTCCCGCGCCATCGAGGTTGACGGCGGACTCGAGCTTCGCCCACCGCGCTCCGGCGGCGGGAGGATACGCGCGCAGGAACTCGGCGAAACGAAAACCACCCCACCACGCGACCGCGCTCCAGCCCTCGACGCAGCAGAGGCGCGTCACCTGCTCGCGATGAGAGAAGCGGCGCAGATCCTGGAGGGTCAGCCGCTCGTCCCGCCCCGACGCGAGGCCGGTCACCGTGAGGCTCCAGCCCGACAGGTAGGACGGATTCGGCGTGGCGCCGTTGTAGTTGTTGCGCAGCGGCGTCACCTGCGAGCGCGAGTACGTGCGCACGGACCGATCCTTCGAGTACAGCGCCTCGGCGACGTCGTCGTCGAAGGTCAGCGCGCGGTTCAGCAACTCCTCGCGCCGGTCCGAAGTGGCGCCGAGGCGCGCTTCGAGCGAATCGATCCTCTCGCGCAGCGCGGGAGTCAGGTGCTGCGCCCGGGTCTCGTCGGGAAGGAGCCACCAGAACCCTCCCGCGGCCGCGAGCGCGCCCGCGCCGAAGAGCAGAAAGTCGCGCCGGGTCCGCGCCCGGACCGCGGCCGCGGGAACCGGCACCGCGTGCTCCTCGGGCTCCGCCAGGCGGCCGGCAAGGCTTCTCCGCCGCGGAGGGGGAGGGGCGCGAGGAGGTTCGGGCGGGGGGGCGGCCCGGGCATTCGCTTCGGCTTCGGAAAGGGTCTCAGCCGTGGCTTCGACGGCGGGAGGCGTTGCCGCCTCGGAGGGCGGCGGCGCAGGGAGCGCGGAAGACGGTCGGGAAGCCTCAGGCTCCGCGGACTCGCGCGGATCGGGCGCGTCAGGCGGCTCAGTCTCCTTCATGGCTCCCTGCCGGCGGCCGTCTCGACCAGCCCACCACCATCGAACGGAACGTGTCCCACCCGTCGCCGATCACGAGCAGAACGTGCGGGATGACGAACGAGGCGAAGGCGAGCATGACGGCGAAGTGGACGATGCGCGCGCCGTTGTAGTTGACGAAGAGGCGCTCGAGCCAGGGGAGCTGCACGGGCTTGTGCATCGCCCAGCCGCTCGCGACGGCGAGCACGCCCAAGATCGGCATCGAGAAGTACGCCGCCCGCTGCAGCGCGTTGTACTTGGACCGGACGGGCGGATGAGGCCACGGCCGGCGCAGGAGCTTCGCGGGGACGAGCCCGGCGTAGTACCGCATCATGCGGAGCGCGTCGCCCGGGTCGCTGCGGCGCGGAAGAAGCGCCCTGTACCCGCCGCCCGCGAGAAGTCCCACGAGATAGAGCACGCCGGTGGCCATGAACAGATAGGCGAAGAGCCAGTGAATCCGGAGCGCCTGGGCGAGGCGGAACGTGCCGAGGCCCAACCGGTCGTACACGAACGCATTCGGATTGGCCGTCCCCTTCAGCCCCGGGACGTGGCGGACGATCCAGACTCCCGTGTCGGCGACGTAGTCGGAGCTTCGAGTCGCGGGGTTCGGGGCATGGACGAACACGGGCGATGCCCAGTAGATCGAGAGCCCGCTCGCGATCAACCCGAAGAGAAGCGGCACGTTCAACCAGTGGGACAGCCGGACCAGGGCATGGTGCTTCGGGACGACGGCGACCGTCTCTACGGGGACGCTTCGCGCGGCCGAGGAGATCGCGGGCGCCGTCATGCCGGGCGACGGCCCCGCCCCGGGAAACCGTCTGGATTTGGTTCGCGCATTGCCCTTGAGATGCCGGATTGTAGTCCCGGGTTACAGCCTTCACAGGCTGCACCCCACGACGAGTGGATCGCGAGTTCCGTGGCCGTCTCGCTCCCGCCACACGACAAGTTGACCGCGGAGTAGCGCGGCGGTCTCGATCCCGGTGGCGCGTCGACTCTCGACTTTCGATTTCCGATTTCCGATTTCCGATTCCCGATTCCCGATTCCCGATTCCCGGCTCCGGGCTCCCGATGATGGCGCGTCGCTAGGGCGCGGCCGGCGACGCGCCGGGCTCGAACCGGTTTTTGATCCGTTTCCAGGAGCAGACCCCGCAGAGCCGGGAGGTCTGGCGGCGCGCCCGGATCGGAAGCTCCGTTTCGCACGACCGGCAGGTGGAGGCGCCCTCCGCCGAACGGGCGATTCCCCGCAGCAGCAGCCGGTGCGCGTCGCCCGCGCGGACGGGATCCCCGGTCTCGAGTCGCGCGTGCAGGACGGCCCGTGCGATTGCCAGCGGTCGCGACGATCCGCTGCCGGTCGCGATCCGACGCCCGGTTCCGGGCTCCCCGCTCCAGAGCGTGCAGTACCACTGGTCCTGAGCCAACTCGAGGGTCGAAGTCGTCCCGTCCGCGGCCAGCCGGCGGAGAAGGCGGCGGGCCGCGGTGTCGCTCGTCGAATAGGGAGCCGGCCGGGGCTTCACGTCGCCGTTCAATTTGCGCGCGAGGGCGCGGTCGAGCTCGATTCCAGCGTCCAGCATTCGGCGCCGAAAGTAGCAGGCTGAGGACATTCCCGACGGTTTGTCCAGGGCGCGAGTTGAGGTCTCTCCGTTACGTTCCTTTCCCCCCGTTCCCGCTCCGGGTGTACCCTTCCCGCCTCCGCTCCGCGCGGGGAGGGCTTTCATGCTTGCCTCGGCCTCCGGACATCGAATCGGCGAGGTCGCACGGCTCACCGGCCTGAGCGTCGATACCCTCCGCGTCTGGGAGCGTCGCTACGGGTTTCCGAGCCCCTCGCGCGCCCGGTCGGGCGTCCGCCTGTTCGCCGAGGACGACGTCACGCGACTCCTGCTGATCCAGCGCGCCCTGCTCCGCGGATTTCGGCCGGGTGAGGTCGTGGCAAAGGCGACGGACGAGCTGACTCGGATCCTGGAAGCGGCGCCGGAGACGCCGAAGGCCGTGCGACGGGCCGTGTCGCCTCGGGTGGAGGCGCTTCTGGACGACGTGACGCGGTATCGGCTCGGAAGCCTCCGCGAGCGGCTCGCGGAGGCGGCGCAGACCCTGGGAGCCGCCGGCTTCGTGCGCGAAGTCGCCGGACCCCTCCTCGACGAGGTCGGCGAAGCCTGGGCTTGTGGCGCGATCGACGTGCGCCAGGAACATCTCGCCTCCGAAGAACTCTCCCTGCGTCTGCGGGTCCTGCTCGCGGCGGCTCCCACGGATGCGGAGGCCCCCTCCGTGTTGCTCGCCGCCCTCTCGGGAGAGCGGCACGGGCTCGGCCTCGAGATGGCCGCGGTCGATCTCGCCAGCCGCGGCGTCACTCCGCGGCTTCTCGGCACCGACACCCCGCCTCGCCAGATCGTGGAAGCGGCTCTGGCCCTCGGCGTCGATGCGGTCGGCATCTCGCTTCCCACCGGAACGGACGCGCGCGCGGCCGTCTCTGCGCTCCGGTGGATTTCCGAGTGGCTTCCGGACTCGATCGCACTGTGGCTCGGCGGCCGCGCGTGCGACCGGATTCCGTGCCCGCCTCGGGCGATCCTTCTCCGGGGATGGGCGCAAGTGGACCAGGCCGTCGACGGGCTGCAGGCGATATTCGGAGCAGGCAGCGCCGAGAGGTGATGTGAGGCAAGCGAAGCGTCCCTGAATCCGCAGCTTCATCCCGCCCGGGGACCGCGCTCGCCGCCCGCCGTTCGCCGCTTAACCCCGAACCTCTTCCTCTTCGCTACACTCTGCAAGTGACCGTGCCCGTGTCCGGCAAACCTCCCGAGAACGCTCCCCGGCGCGGACGTCGGCCGAAATCCTCGGTCCCGCCGCCGGGCTCACTCTTCTCGGACGACGACCTGCACCTCTTCCACGAAGGAAGCCACTTCCATCTGCAGAACCACCTCGGGTCGCATCCGGTCGCGAGAGGCGGAGAGGACGGGTGCCACTTCGCGGTGTTCGCCCCGAACGCGAAGACGGTGACCGTGACCGGCGACTTCAATGGCTGGAACAAGGAGAGCCATCCGCTCGCGCGGCGCGGCGCGTCCGGGGTCTGGGAGGGGTTCATCCCGCGCGTGGGCGAGGGCGATGTCTACAAGTACCACCTGGTGTCAGAGCACGCGGGCTACAGCGTCGACAAGGCGGATCCCTTCGCGTTCCGGCAGGAGCGTCCGCCGCGCACCGCGTCGGTCGTGCAGGCGTTGACGTTCGCGTGGGGGGACGGCGACTGGATGGCGTCGCGGGGCGCTCTTCAGAAACCCACGTCGCCTCTCTCGATCTACGAGGTGCACTTGGGTTCCTGGAGGCGCGGCCCCGGCGGCCGTTTTCTCACGTACCGGGAGATCGCAGAACCTCTCGCCGAATACGCACGCGCGATGGCGTACACGCACGTCGAGTTCCTGCCGGTGATGGAGCATCCGTATTACGCGTCGTGGGGTTACCAGGTGACCGGTTTTTTCGCGCCATCGTCCCGGCAGGGCGGCCCCGAGGATTTTCAGCACCTCGTCGATCACCTGCACCGGCAGGGGATCGGCGTGATCCTCGACTGGGTGCCGTCGCACTTTCCCACCGACGAGCACGGGTTGGGGTATTTCGACGGCACGCACCTGTACGAGCACGCGGACCCGCGCCAGGGGTTTCATCCCGACTGGAAGAGCGCGATCTTCAACTACGGACGCCCCGAGGTGAAGAGCTTCCTCATCTCGAGCGCGCTCTTCTGGGTCGAGGCGTACCACGCCGACGGCCTGCGGGTGGACGGCGTCGCGTCGATGCTCCACCTCGACTATTCGCGCAACCCCGGGGAGTGGATCCCAAACGAGTACGGGGGGCGCGAGAACCTGGACGCGATCGCGTTCCTGCGGCGCATGAACGAGCACGTGCTGCGCGCGCATCCCGACGTCCTGACGATCGCGGAGGAATCGACCTCGTGGCCGATGGTGACGCGGTCGACGCATCTCGGCGGCCTCGGATTCCGCATGAAGTGGGACATGGGCTGGATGAACGACACGCTGGAGTACCTCGAGCTCGATCCGGTGCACCGCGCGTTCAACCACGGTCTGCTGACGTTCCGGCCGATGTACGCGTACTCCGAGAATTTCGTCCTGCCGCTGTCGCACGACGAGGTCGTGCACATGAAGGGCGCGCTCCTGAACAAGATGCCGGGGGACGACTGGAAGAAGTTCGCGAACCTGCGGCTTCTCCTCGCGTACCAGTCGGCGGTGCCCGGAAAGAAGCTCCTCTTCATGGGCGGCGAGATCGGTCAGTGGGCGGAGTGGGACCACGACTCGAGCCTGCAGTGGCATCTGCTGGAGCAGCCGGCGCACGCGGGCGTGCAGCGGTGGGCGGCGGAGCTGAATCGCCTGCACGCGTCGGAGCTCGCGCTCCACGAGCTCGACTTCGAGCCCGCCGGGTTCGAGTGGGTGGATTTTCGCGACAGCATCCAGAGCGTGCTCGCGTTCCTCCGCGTCGCGTCGAACGAGGACGCGATCCTCACGGTCTTCAATTTCACGCCGGTCCCGCGGCCGGGGTACAGGCTGGGGGTCCCGCACCCGGGCCGCTGGACGGAAATCGCCAGCGGCGACCGAGAGGAGTACGGCGGCAGCGGGATGCACAACGGCGGCGCCGTCGAGGCGGAGCCGGTGCCGTCGCACGGCCGGCGGTTCTCGGTCCTGCTGACGTTGCCTCCGCTCGCGGCGGTTTTCCTGAAATGCGCGGCGCCGAAGAAACTGCTTGAAGATGAGACGCTGACCGCCGAGATCGCGGTCGAGACTCCCTCTCCCCGCGCCCGGGGAGAGGGGAGGGGTGAGGGACAGTCACCCGGAAGCCCGCCCCTGCCGATGGAAGAGAAACTGGCCGAGCCCGCCAGGATCCTGGAGCCCGTGATCCAGGAACCCGAGATCCTTGAACCAGAAGTCCTCGAGCCCGTGAAACCGTGACCCGCTTCCTCTGCGTCCACGGCCACTTCTACCAGCCGCCCCGCGAAAACCCCTGGACCGGCGAAATCGGCATCGAAGCGTCCGCGGCTCCGTATGAGAACTGGAACGAACGCATCACCGCCGAGTGCTATCGCCCGAACGCCCGTCCGGTCGTGGTCGAGCGCGACGGCGTTTCCGTCGAGCTGCCGCCCAACTACTCCCGAATGAGCTTCAACTTCGGCCCGACGCTCCTCTCCTGGCTCGACATGCACGCGCCCGACGTCTCGGCCTCGATCCGCCGCGCCGACCGCGAGAGCCGCGAGCGCTTCTCCGGCCACGGCTCGGCGATCGCGCAGGCCTACAACCACGTCATCCTCCCGCTCGCGAACGCACGCGACCGCCGCACCCAGGTCTGGTGGGGCATCCGCGATTTCGAGCACCGCTTCGGGCGGTCGCCGGAGGGCATGTGGTTGCCCGAGACCGCCGTGAACCTCGAGACGCTGGAAGTCCTCGCCGCGTTCGGCATCCGCTTCACGATCCTCGCTCCGCAGCAGGCCGAGCGCGTGCGTCCACTGTCCGCCGGCGCCGAGTGGCGCAACGTAGCCGGCGGAAGCGTCGATCCGCGTCGCCCGTATCGCGTGAGCCTCCCGTCCGGCGGCGCGATCGACGTCTTCTTCTACGACGGCTCCGCCTCTCACGCGATCGCGTTCGGTGCTCTCTCCTCGGGCGGCGAAGCGCTCGCAGAGCGGCTCGCCGGCCTCGCTGCGGAAGCGCCCGCCCCGCAGCTCCTGCACGTCGCGACGGACGGCGAGACCTACGGCCATCACCACCCGGCGGGAGTCACGGCGCTCGCGGAGGCGTTCGCGCTTCTCGAATCGAGCGGCTTCGCACGCCTGACGAACTACGGCGAGTTCCTGGCGTTCCACCCTGCCGAATGGGAAGCGGAGATCGTCGAGAACACCGCGTGGAGCTGCACGCACGGCCTCGGCCGCTGGCGCGACGACTGCACCTGCCGCACCGGCCTGAAGCCCGACTGGGTACAGGTCTGGCGCGGCCCTTTGCGTCTCGCGCTCGACGGCCTGCGCGACGCGCTCGCCGGGGTCTTCGAGGAGGACGGCCGCGGCATCTTCGCGGACCCGTGGGCGGCGCGCGACGCCTACATCGAAGCGGTTCTCGACCCGTCGCGGGAAGCGTTCGACGAGCTGTTCCGCCGCCACGCCGCCGCCCCGCTGGAACCCGTTCAGCGCGAAACCGCGAAGCGCCTTCTCGAAATGCAGCGCCACGCGATGCTGATGTACACGAGCTGCGGCTGGTTCTTCGACGACCCCTCGGGCCTCGAGACGACGCAGATCCTCCGGTACGCCGCCAGGGCGATCGAGCTCGCGCCCCGCGCCGCCAGTGGATCGATCGAAGCGGAATTCCTGCGCCGCCTGGAGCTTGCTTCGAGCAACGACCCCGGGGCCGGCGACGCGCGTCGCATCTACGAACGAAACATCGGAGCGCCGGCAGAGCCCGCCGCGGGCATCGAGTGATCGTGCAGCTCCTGCTCGCCTCCGCCGTGGCCGTCATGGCGCTCGTTCGAAGCCCCCCGCTCTTCGAGCTGCGCGCCGAAAGCGTTCCGAATGCGCCCGGCGCGCGGTCCTGGCTTCTCGCCGGAAAGGGCGGGGCGCCGGAAACGATTTTCCTGCACCCCGAAGTCCTGCTGGATGCCTCCGCCATCGCCTCGGCGGACGTGGAGCGGGGGATGCACGGCTCTTCGCAGATCCGTACGAAGCTCACCCCGGAAGGCGCGCGGCGGCTCGCCGACGTCACGGGGCGCCTCGTGGGCCGCCGCATCGGCATCATCGTCGACGGCCGGCTCCGGGCGGCCGTAAGCGTGCGCGACCGGGTGTCCGACGGCATCCTCCTCGTCGCCGGTAACTTCTCGGACTCCGAACTGGAGGAACTGGCGCGCCGGCTCGGCCCGCCCTCGGCGAAGATGCCGGCGGTGGAATCCGGCGCCGCGGGCCGGCAGAGCCGCGCGGTCGAATCGGCTCGTGGCACGAGCCCCGTTTCCGAGCTCGAGGGCGCCTGGAAGGTCATGAACATAACGATCAACGGCGGGCTCGGTTATTCAGACAGTGTCGGATCGACGTGGACTTTCCGCGGAGGCGAGCTCACGATCGAGAGCGGAAGTCACACCGCGCGGTTCGCCGTCCGCACCGAATCCGGCGCTCCCGGCGCTTTTCGGGTCGACCCCATCGCGCCCTCGAACGAGCACGGCGGATGGATGATCTTCGCACGCGAAGGAGACCGGCTCACTCTGGCCATGAGCGACGGCCTCGCCGGACGTCCGCAGAACTTCACGCCGGAATCAAACAAGATCGTGATGCGTCTGACGCGGGCAAACCGGTCGATTGAAGCGGCAACTCCCTGTTCCATCCTCGAGGCCGCCGGCGTCGTGAAGCTGCTCCCGGGCGGCGCCTCGGCGGCGCCCCACGGCCAGTCGGCCGCCACGTCGTGCGCGTTCTCAGATCCCGCGGGGCGGGGCGACGTCACTCTCACGGTGATTCGCGCGGCGGGACGCTCCGCGTACGAGAAGGAAGTGGAGAAGATCCGCAGGAAGTCATCGGGGATGGCTCGGGACGACCCGGAATTCGGCATCCCCGCGATGTCCGCCCGCCAGGGTTATCGCGTCGTGCACCTTGTGCTGAAAGGGGAGACGCTGGTGGCCGTCATCTACCAGCTTCCCGGAACAGACGACGCGCGCCTGAGGGAGTTCACGAAACGGCTCCTCGACCTCATCCGCGACTGAAAAGACTCTTCCAGCCGGCTGCTTTCGCCGAACAGTTCCGGTCTACTTCGTGGTGACGGGGGTCTCCCACTCGGGAGTCGGGATGCGTCGCTCGCCGGCGAGAATGGCGGGCGTGCCGCCTTTCTGCCCGGTCAAGAACCGCCCGCCGGTCAAGGTGACGCTTTCGACCGGCCGGATTTCTATTCGGGAATTGGGCTGAGCACCGGGGCGGAAGGGGTTCCGATGAGAGTCGGGCTGACCATCGCGGTCAGGGCAGGGATGGAACAACAAACGATCATGGAGCTCCTCCTTTCGTTTCGGCCATCTTTGCGGACCATCGATCCGCACCACGCGTCCCCTCTCCCCGAGCGGGGAGAGGGGTAGGAATCGATCGCTGCCCAATCTTGCCCCGGGTCGCTGGTGGCATGAAGACGGCATTCACTCGGCGCGACCGGGCCGCTGACCTGACTTCGGGTGTCTGCCGCTTCAAACTTTCTGATATGATTGGACTTACGATGCACTCCATCGCGCTGCCGCATCCGCGGCTCCCGGAGAACCTCCAGCCCCTGGATCTCCTCTCCCGGGATCTGCGCTGGACCTGGCGGCCGTCCCTTCGGGCGCTCTTCGCGGCCCTGGACCCCGACCTCTGGGAGAAAACGAGCGGTAACCCGGTCGCTCTCCTGTCGGCGGTTTCCCCCGATCGCCTGGCGGCAGCCTCCGCGGACCACGGCTTCCTGACCGCGCTCGCGGCGGTCCGCTCCGAGCTCGGGATCGAGGACGACGCGCAGCCGACGCATCCCGCCATGCGGGCGATGAAGGCCAAGGGGGACCGCATCGCCTACTTCTCCGCCGAGTTCGGGCTGACCGAACTGCTTCCGGTCTATGCCGGAGGACTCGGTGTGCTCGCCGGCGACCACCTGAAGTCGGCGAGCGACCTGCGGATGCCGCTCGTCGGCGTCGGGCTCTTCTACAGGCACGGGTATTTCCGCCAGTCGCTCGTTCACCCGGGTGGGCAGCGCGAGTCGAATCCCGAGATCGACATCGGCGACCTGCCGATCTCGCTCCCGCAGACGCCGGACGGACGACCGCCGATCATCTCGGTCGCCGTCGGGGAGCGTGAAGTCCGGGTGCTGATCCGGCTCGTGCAGGTCGGGCGCGTGCCGCTGCTGCTGCTCGACACGGACCTCGAAGAGAACGACCCCGAAGACCGGACGATCACCGCCCAGCTCTACGGCGGGGATCACGAGACCCGCATCCGCCAGGAGATCGTGCTCGGGATCGGCGGCCTGAGGGCGCTCGACCTTCTCGGCTGGCGTCCGACGATCCGCCATATCAACGAGGGGCACGCGGCGTTCGTCGGGCTCGAGAAGATGCGGCAGTTGATCGCGGACGAGGGTCTGACGTTTGCGGAAGCGCGCGAGCGAGCCGCCGCGGGCACCGTGTTCACGACGCACACGCCCGTTCCCGCGGGAATCGACCGCTTCGCGCCGGAGCTCGTCGCGAAGTACATCGCCGGGTACGTGCCCGAGGGCCTCTCGCTCGACGAGTTCCTGAAGCTCGGGCAGGAGTCGGGCGGCGATCCGCACGAAGCGTTCTCCATGGCGGTCCTCGCGCTCCGTCTCTGCGGCCACGCGAACGCCGTCTCGCAGCTCCACGCGCGCGTGTCGCGGCGGCTCTGGCTGGGGCTGCTGCCCGAGCTCGCCGACGAGGACGTGAAGATCCGCGCGATCACGAACGGCGTGCACCGCCCGACGTGGACCGACCCGGAGATCGCGGCGATGCCTCTGCTCGAAGAGCCCCATCGCGTCCCGGCGGCGAAGTTCTGGGGCGTGCATGAGGCGCTCCGAGCGCGCCTGGTCGAGATCTGCCGCGAGCGGCTCCGGATGCACGCGGCCTCGCAGGGTGCGTCGTCCGACGAGATCGTCCGCGCGGGAAGCGTCCTCGATCCGGGCGCGCTCACCATCGGCTTCGCGCGGCGTTTCGCCACGTACAAGCGCGCGAACCTAATCTTCCGCGATCCCGAGCGGCTGCTCCGCATTCTCTCGTCGGCCAGGGTGCAGATCCTGTTCGCCGGGAAAGCGCATCCGCAGGACGAGCCGGGTAAGGAGCTCCTGCGGATCATCGGCAACTACGCCGACCAGCCCGGGTTCTTTGGGAAGATCGTGCTGCTGCCGGACTACGACATGCGGCTCGCTCGCGCTCTCGTCGGGGGCTGCGACGTGTGGCTGAACAACCCGGTGCGTCCGCACGAGGCCTCCGGGACATCCGGCATGAAGGCCGCGATGAACGGCGTTCTGAACCTGTCGGTGCTCGACGGCTGGTGGGACGAAGCGCCGTACGAAGAAACCGGGTTCGTCATCGGCCCGGCGACTGACTACGCCCCCGACGAGGAAGTCGCGGCATCGCTGTACCAGGTGCTCGAGAACGAGGTGCTGCCGCTGTTCTACCAGCGCGACGGGCAGAACCTCCCGACGGAATGGATCGAGAAGATGATCCAGAGCGCCGCGCGCATCGGCCGGCAGTTCTCGTCGGACCGCATGGTCCTCGAGTACCTGGAGCTCTGTTACGTGCCCGCCGCCGAGCGCCGGATCAGCGTGCTCGAAGGCGCCCGCCGCGCCGGATACGCGCTGACGCCGACCAACCCGCGGGGATGACGGGGACCGGACCTCCGGGTCCCGTCTCGTCCCGTCGCCGCGCCGGCCTCGTCCTCCATCCGACGTCCCTTCCCGGAAAGTTCCCCTGCGGCGAGGCGGGTCCGGACGCGCTGCGCTTCCTCGAGTGGGCATCGTCGGCGGGGCAATCGGTCTGGCAGGTGCTTCCGCTCGGTCCGACGTCCGGTGGCGACTCGCCGTACGGTGGCACCTCGGCATTCGCCGGCAATCCGCTTCTGATCTCCTCCGCCTGGCTGGCCGAAGACGGGTGGATCTCGCCCTGGGACCTCGCCGGCGCGCCATCCGAAACTTCGGGCCGCTGCGATTTCGCCGCCGCGGCGCGCTGGAAGGAATTGATTCTGCGCGAGGCCTGGCGGCGATTCCGGCCCGACGCCCGCGCGGCCACGGAGCTCGATGCGTTTCGGAACGCGCCCGAACAGTCGTTCTGGCTCGCCGACTGGTCGCTGTACTCGGCGTTGCGCCGGGCTCGCCGGGGCAGGGGCTGGTGGACGTGGGACGCCCCTCTCGCCCGGCGCGACCCGGCCGCGCTCGCGCGGGCGCGTCTCGACCTCGCCGAGGACGTCGCGTTCGCGGAGTTCGTTCAGTTCCTGTTCTCCTCCCACTGGGCGCGAGTGCGGGCGCAGGCGCACGCGCGCGGTATCGAGATCCTGGGAGACGTCCCGATCTACGTCGCGCACGACAGCGCCGACGTCTGGGCTCACCCGGAGCTCTTCGCGCTCGATGCCTTCGGACTTCCCGAGCGCGTCGCCGGCGTCCCCCCGGATTACTTCAGCGAGACGGGACAGCTCTGGGGATATCCGGTGTACCGCTGGGAAGCATCCGCGCGCGAAGGGTACAGGTGGTGGATCGAGCGGCTGCGCGCGAACCTGCGGCTCGCGGACCTGGTGCGGATCGACCACTTCCGCGGGTTCGCGGCGTTCTGGGAAGTCGGCGCGCAGGAAGCCACCGCGATCGGGGGGCGGTGGGCGCCGGGGCCCGGGCGTGCGCTGTTCGACGCGGTCCGGCGGGCGCTCGGCCCCGTGCCCCTCGTCGCGGAAGATCTCGGTGTCATCACGGAAGAGGTCTCGGCGCTGCTCTCCGAGCTCGCACTGCCGGGTATGAAGGTGCTGCACTTCGCGTTTTCCGAGGACGACAGCCCGCACCAACCGCACCGTCACGTCGAGAACGCGCTCGTGTACACGGGCACGCACGACAACGACACGACGCGCGGTTGGGCCGCCGCGCTGTCGGCGGACGAAAGAGCGCGGTACCTCGAATACGCCGGCGGCTCTGGCGCGGACCCGGCCGGCGACCTCATCCGGATCGCGTACGAGTCCGTCGCGAGGATCGCGATCGTTCCCGTGCAGGACGTGTTCGACCTCGGGACGGACGCGCGGATGAATACGCCGGGGCGCCCCGAGGGCAACTGGGCCTGGCGGGCGCGCGCGGAGGATTTCACCGCTGAGCGAGCCGCGAAGATGAGACGGCTCGCGGCGGTGACGGGGCGGTGGAAGAAAACGCGGATTTAGCTTCGCCGATTTCCGATTTCCGATTTCCGATTTCCGATTTCCGATTTCCGATTTCCGATTCCGCTCTACTC
This sequence comes from Acidobacteriota bacterium, assembly GCA_039931865.1. Lineage (GTDB taxonomy): Bacteria > Acidobacteriota > Thermoanaerobaculia > UBA5066 > Gp7-AA6 > JALYUA01. The sequence continues at coordinate 19,867 of JBDTRB010000021.1, forward strand.
CCCGAGCCGGACCGTCTCCCCTTCCTTCAACCCCGAGCGGATTTCGACGAACTGAGACGTCGACGCCCCGACCGCCACCGACCGCCGCGACGGCTTTCCGAGGGCGGGCACCGCGAGCACCCAGGTGCCTCGCTCGTCGGACCGCACCGCCTCGATCGGCAGATAAAGGGCGTCGCGGAGCTTCGCGCACACCACCGTGCAGCGCGCGGCCATGCCCGGCCGAAATCGCGGGTCCGTCTGAGCGAGTTGCACGGTCACCGGAAAGGACCGCGACGCGTTCTTCTCGGAGGCGCCGACGCTCCCGATCGCGCGCAGCGTCCCGGTCAGCGTCCGGTCAGGGAACGCGTCGAGCCGCACGCGGACTTCCTGGCCCGGCAGGAGCTTGTGAATCTCCGACTCCGGGACCCGCCCCTCGACCAGCATCCGCGAAAGGTCGGGCAGCGTCACCACGGTGGTGCCTCCCCACGCGGCGTCGCCGACCCGGAGCTTCCGGCGGGATCCGTCCTTCTCGTACACCTCGCTGTGCACGACGAGGCCCGGCCCCTTCGCGACGGCGGTGCATGCGGCGATCTTCGTCTCCGCCTCCGCCATCTGGCGGCGCGCCTCTTCCAGCCGGACCGCCGCGACCCGCGCCGCCGCATCGGTCTGGCCGAGCTCCACCCGCGAGCGCTGCTGCTCGAGCTCGAGCTGCAGCTTTCCGGTTTGCGCTTCCTCGGATTTTCGCCGGATCAGGTCCGGGTTCGTCTGGTGCACGAGCGCGGAGTGCCGCGACCGGGAAAGCTGCAGGTCGGCGGCCGCCTGGTCGCGCCGCGTTTTCGCCGCGCGGTACTCCTCCTGGGAGATGTACCCCTGCGCGACGAACTTCTCGAGCCCCGCCAGGCGCGTCTCCGCTTCCTCGAGCGCCCGTTCGCGCTGCCCGACTTCGTGGAGGGACTCCTGCGCGGTCAGCGGCGCGGTCGTGTTGACGGTCGCGTCGAAGTCGCGCGCCGAGTCCCGGGCGGAGGTCGTCTTCTCGTGCAGCCCCGCGGTGTTCTTGAGTTTCACCGCGTCGCGCGCGAGCCGCGCCTGGTCCGCTTCGCCCGACAACTCCCGGGCGCGCGCCCGCGCGGTGTCGAAGTCCTTCTGAAACGGAGCGGGATCGAACTCGATCAGCCGGTCGCCTGCCTTGACGAGCGCGCCCTCCTGCGCGAGCCACAGGATCTTGAGCTCCACGCCGGGGACCAGCGCCCCGTAGGAATCGGAGCGCTCCGGCGTGAGTGACCCGACGAGCGCCACGGACGGCTCGAGCGTGCCGCGCCGCACAACCGCGTCGCCGGGTCCCCCGCGGGCCGCGAGCCGCGCCGCGCCCCATACGAGGAGCAGGATGGCGGCAACCGCCGCGGCGGACAGCACCGGTCGTCTCAGCACGCGGTGCAGGCGCTGACGCGCCCCCCGGACGGTGGTCGAGAGGAAGACGGCGAGGGCGCGAGGACGGGAGGCGCTGGCGCTCATGGCTGCTGCAGAAAGGGGAGGACGTCCAGCCGCCCCGCCGAAAACAGGCAGTCGAGCCGGGCGAGCAGGATATTGAATCGCGAGTCGAGCTCGTACAGCCGGGCGGAGTTATAGAGGGTTTCGGCGTCGACCACGTTGAAATTGTCCGACAACCCCTTCTCGAACCGCAACTGAGCGACCTCGACCTGGAGCTGCGCGGCGCGCATGTTCTGCTCCGCGATCTCCCGGTTGCGGCGCAGGGCGTCGAGTCGCCGGTACGCGCGGCGGACCTCCCGGACCAGGTCGTCCACGAAGAGCTGGTAGTTGCGCTTGCGCGTCGCGAGCGCGATCTCCGCCTCGCGCCTCTGCGCGTGCAGGAGCGTCGAGTTGAGGCCATACCGCGACCGGAGACCGAACAGGAGCGCAGCATTGCGCGGGCGAAGGGCCTCTCCTGCCGTCGCGCTCGTGGAGATGCCCTCGTACGTCAGGACGCCGTCGAGGGAGGGGAGCTCCACGCTCTTCGCGATGCGCACGGCGAACTCGGCGTCCACGACGGCATCGCGCGCTTCGCGGGCCTCGGGGCGACGGTCGGCGATCTCGGCCGCCGCGGTCGCGGGATCGATCTCGGCCGCGGCTGCGGGAAGCTCCGAAGGCGCGACGATCGAGAAGGCAAGATCCGGCGCCAGTCCGGCCGCCCGCCGCAGCGCGTCCCGGAAATCTTCGACGAGGTTCTCGGCGTCGTTTCTCGTGACGATGGCGAGCGCCTCCTGCTGCTCCGCCCTGAGGACATCCAGACGCGACAGGCTTCCGGAGGAGAACCGCGCCCGAGAGAACTCGGTCAGGCGGCGGGCGCGCTCTACGTGCTCGCTTTCAAACCGGAGCGCATCCTCCTGCCGCGCGAGGCCGAGATACGCCGAGTAGATCGCGATCACCGAACGGCGCTTCAAGACCTCCACCGCGCGCTCCTGTCCGGACGTCGAGCGGCGCGCCTGACGAAGCGGCTCGCGGGTCACCGCGGGGTCGGCGCCGCCGAGAAGCGGCTGCGTCAGCGTGAGCCGGTAATCGGATGCATAGGGGTTGTCCGGAAAGTCGCCGGGATTCCGATTCACGCTCGCCTGCGCTTCTAGCCGGGTTCCGAAGGGGAACTGCTCCGATGCGGTCACGCCGTACGTCTCCGTGCGAACGCCGGAGTCGCGGCTGCGGTCGAGCTGAAAGAAAGGCACCGCCTGCGGAAGGTAGCCGGCGAGGACTCCGCGCTCGGCGACGCGCGTCGTAAGGAGCGCGTCCTGGCCGTTCAACAGGTCCGGGTTGCGCTGCAGGGCCGCGCGCAGGGCCTCGCCGATCGTGAGGACCGGAATCGCCGCGGGAAGCGGTGGCTCCTGCGCGCCGGCACCGTGGACCCCGCAGAACGTGCCGAGCGCGGCCAGGGCGGCCGCGCGAAGCCCGCGGCCGGCGCGAGAATCGGTCAGCGCGGCGCCTCAGCCTTCCCGGAGCGCCGCGGCGGGATCGATGCGGGATGCACGGCGGGAGGGCCGGATCCCGGTGATCAGTCCGGCCGCGACGCACGCGATGGCCAGAATGGAAAACGTGAGGAGCGACATCGACGAACCGCCCGCGGACCGGTCGACGCTCGCGACTCCGATGAGCCACCCCGCAAAGAGCCCCGCTCCTCCGCCCAGTATCCCGAGCAGCGCCGCCTCGAGCCGGAACTGCAGAATGATGTCGCGGCTCCTCGCTCCGACGGCCCGTCGGAGCCCGATCTCCTTGCGCCGCGCGAGCACGGAGGCCGAGAGCAGGTTCGAGATGCCGAGGACCGCGGACGCGGCGGTCAGCAGACCGACCACGAACACGATGCGGTCGAACGTGCTCCGCGCCTGGCGGTACTGCCGGAGCGTCTGGATCGGCGAGGCAACGCGAATCGCGCCCTGCGGGCCGCAGCGTGCCGGGTCGATCCGCGGCGCCGCGTCGGCGGCCGCGTTGGCCTCCGCCGCGGAGGAGAACGCGAGGACTGCGACGTCTATGGGGTAGCGGCCTTCCGGCTCCGCGGCCGGCTCCGGCTCAGCGCCGAGCGGCACGACCACCGCGCGGTTCCAGTCGAAGGAGGGAAGCTCTCCCGCGGAGGCGCCCTCGACCTCGGCGGGATCGAGCTCGCCGACGACCTCGTAGCTGCGGGCCCCGATCGCGAGCGCGCTGCCGACGGCGGGGGAGAGCCGGGCTCGGAGCGCGACGGAGCTGCCGACGACGCAGTAGGAAGACTTCCGGGCGAGGTCGAGCTCCCCGAGCGGCCGTCCCGAACGGATTCTCGCCGGGAAGAACGCCGAGAGCGGGCCGGAAACGGCGTACAACGGAGCGTCGAACGGCGCGCCGGCCGCCAGGACCGTGCGCTTCGACGTCCGGATTCCGAGCGCCGCCCGGACCGGGAGCACTGCGCGCAGGCGATCGACGTCGTCGAATCCCAGCCCGCGCTCGTCGGAGCCCGGGCGCGCCACGAGGTAGAGGTTCTTCAAACCCGCGCGCTCGAGGGAGTGAATCGTCGCGGCGCGTCCGCGCTCGACGAGCGTCGTCAGGCAGACGACGATCGCCATGGCGAGCGCGAGGGCGACGAGAGCCGCGCGTGTCCGGACGCCATCCGCCCGGAGGGATTCGACGGCGGCTTCGAGCGCGCGTCCGACATCGCCGGGCCGCGGGGACGCGGTGTGCGCTCCGGGCAAGGGGGCCTCCGTTCGCGGGGTTGGATTTCCGGATTCTCGCGGCGATTCTCGTTCAAAGGCCGGGTGATGACAAGCGCGCGCGACGTGGTCGCGTATATTTGTCGGAACCAATTGACGAATTGACCACTTGACCCATTTACGGCGGGGTGCCTCCGGATGAGCTCGACTCCCGGATCGTTCGACGGCAAGTACGAAGTTCTGGGCAAGATCCGCGAAGGCGGCATGGGCGCGATCTACATGGTCCGCCACCGCCTGCTCGACGAGATCCGGATCATCAAGGTGATGCGTCCCGAGGTGGCCGAGAGCGCCGACCAGCGCAAACGCTTCCTGCGCGAGGCGCAGATGGCAACGCGCCTGAAGCACGGCAACATCGTTGGCTTCTACGACTTCTTCGTGGACGACGAAGGCACCGCGTTCATGGTCATGGAGTTTATCGACGGCATCAACCTGCGCGACATGATCCGCAACTGCGGCCCGCTGCCCATCCCGCTCGCGCTCCACCTGGCCGGCCAATCTCTGTCCGCGCTCGACTACCTGCACCGGAAGGGGATCGTCCACCGCGACATCTCGCCGGACAACGTGATGATGATGCAGGAGGAGGACGGGACCCTCCAGGCGAAGCTGATCGACCTCGGGATCGCGAAGCTCGCGCGCGCCGAGGAGCAGGAGCAGCTCACCGCCGCCGACGAGTTCATCGGCAAGCTGCGCTACTCCTCGCCCGAGCAGCTCACGAAGAAGGCGAGCTCCTCCGGGATCGACGGCCGCAGCGACCTCTTCTCCTTCGCGGTGGTCCTGTACGAGGCGCTCACGGGGGTCTGTCCGTACGGCGGCGGGAGCCTCCAGGACATCCTCATGGCGCGTCTCCAGAAGCCGCCGATGCCGTTCTCGAAGAGCGATCCCGGCGGGAAGATCGCTCCGGCCCTGCGCGAGATCCTTCTCCGGGCGCTGCAGAAAAACCCCGACGACCGGTGGCAGAGCGCGCAGGAGTTCGCGAAGGCGCTCGAAACGCTCCCCGCCTCGGACGTGGGCGCCCGGCACGCGGAAGAGGTCAGCGAGTATGTCAAGACCGCGATCGAGTTCGTCCGCGCCGCCGCCGCCGCGCAGAACCCGGCGGGAGCGAGCCTTCAGAAGTCGCTCCAGTCGAAGTTCCGGGTCTCGGAGGTCTCGATCCGCCCGCTCGAGGCCACCGATATCAAGGTGCAGAAGACTCTGTCGGGTTGGAGCGACGCGACTCCTTCGGGCTCCGGCGACGCTTCGGGGGTTGCGAAGACCATCGTCACAGAGCCCCGGAATTTCGAACGCGAGCCGCGGCGCTCCTCGATCGCGGGCTATGCGGCCGTCGCCGTCGGCGCCGCGGTCCTCGTCGTCCTGGGGATCGTCGTCTCGGGGTGGATGAACCGGGACCGCCGGGCGTCCCAAAGCCAAAGCCAGAGCCAAAGCGGAAGCGGGAGCGAGGCCGCGGCTCGCGTTCCCGCTCCCGCGCCGACCGCCGTCGTGATCGCCGCCGTCCCCGCGCCCGTGCTGCCGACGGCGGTTCCGGCGGGCGTCTCCGCCGCCGCGCCCGCTCCCGTCGCCGCGGCTCCCCTGGTGCAAGACGCTCCCGCGCCGGTTCCCGCACCCGCAGGCCGGCCCGCCGAGCGCCGGGCCGAAGCGCCGCGGGACAGGCGTCCAGCGCCCGACCCGCCACGGGTCTCCCGTCCTGCCGGTGGGTCGGTGGCAGCCGACTCGAATCTCAATCGTTCGAAGATCCACTTCTGCGCCGAAATCGGGCGAACCGCCTTCGCGCAGGGGGCTACCCAGGAAGTCCCCGCCGGTTTTTCCGGGACCGCGTTGAAGCCCGCGCGGCCCGACAGCGGGCGCATCTCGATCCAGATTCGCATGAACCCGGAGGAGGCGGTGGAGGGACAGGACTTCACCGTAACGGCTCGCTTCATCAATGGCGGCGACGAGACGTTCCGCCTTTCGCGGGCGGAGGAGTCTTCGCCCGCGAAGCGAGGAGGGTTCGAGGCGATTTCCGGCCTGTCGGTCCCCCAGGCCGTCGACATCGGGAGCTCGATCGAGATCTACCGTACGACGAAATCCCTCGCGGCGGGCTCGACCTTCCGGAAGGCGTTCCGCGTCCAGGAGCAGCGCCGGGGAGACAACTGGGAGAACTCGATCACGGTGAAGCCGTGCGTCGAGCAGTGAAGCCGTCAGCTCGCAGCCTTCCCTCCGGCGGCCGGCGCGGCGAGCTCCGAAAAAATTCTTGACAACACCGCTCGGTTGCCCCAACGTAACGGCCCGATGAACGCGAACCTCGCCGCTCCGCTCTCCTTCCCCCGCCTCGCGAGGTTGGCTTCGCCGCGTCTGCGCGCCAGGAGGATTTCCTCCATGGCGGCGGCGCTCTAGTCCCGTAGAATCCCCCACAGCCCGTCGCCGATGAAACGCCGCATGCCGGTCGTGTGCCTTGCCTTTTCCGGTGGTCTTGACACCACCTACTGCGCGGTCGTGCTGCGCCAGGAAGGCGCTCGCGTGCACGCCGTCACGGTGGACACCGGAGGGTTTTCCGCGTCCGAGCGGCGGACGATCGCTTCCCGCGCGAGGGCCGCGAAGGTCGAGAAGCACGTCTTCGTGGACGGCCGCCGCGACGTGTTCGAGCGCTATGCGCTGCCCCTCCTTTTTGGAAACGTGCTCCGCGGGGGGGTGTATCCGCTCTCGGTCGCGGCGGAGCGCGCGGTGCAGGCGGAAGCGGTCGCCGCATACGCCCGGAAAGTGCGAGCCCTAGTGATCGTCCACGGCTCGACCGCGGCCGGCAACGACCAGTTCCGTTTCGACGCCGCGCTTCGCGTGCTGGCCCCGGACGTCGAGGTCCGGGCGCCCATCCGCGACAGCGGCCTCTCGCGCGAAGACGAGACCGCGGTGCTCGCGTCGGCCGGAGTCACGATTCCGCCGAAGACCGCGCGGTACTCGGTCAACGAAGGGCTGTGGGGCACGACCATCGGCGGGGGAGAGACTCACGACTCCTGGGCGATGCCGCCCGAGGACCTGTTCCCCGGCAACCCGCTCGCTCGATCGCCACGGAGGGCTTCCGAAGTGGTCGTCTCGTTCGACCAGGGCCGGCCCGTCTCGCTCGACGGAGCCCGGATCGACCCGCTCGCGCTGATCGAGAAGCTGAATGCGATCGGGCGGCGCTACGCCGCCGGACGCGGGATCCACCTCGGCGACACGATCCTCGGGGCGAAGGGCCGCATCGCGTTCGAAGCGCCCGCCGCGCTCGCGTTGATCTCCGCTCACGCCGAGCTCGAGAAGCTCGTGCTCACGAAGGAGCAACGGCAGCTGAAAGCGTTCGTCGCCGAGACCTACGGCCGGCTCCTCCACGAGGGGCTCGCCTTCGAGCCCGCCGCCGCCGATGCCGCGGCGTGGCTCGCCGGCAGCCAGTCCCGCGTGACCGGCGACGCGCGCGTCCGCTTCACGCCCGGCCGCTTCGAAGTGGCCGGGGTGCGCAGCGCTTTTTCGCTCATGCGGCCCGAGCTCGTGCGCTACGGCGAATCGAACGCTTACCTCTCGCCCTCGGAAGCCCAGGGCGTCGGCAAGACGCTCGCCCTGCCGGGCCGGCTGTGGGCCCTTGCGGGAAAGGAGACCTCGTGATCATCCTGGACAAGATCGCCTCTTCGACCGCGCGGCTCGGGCTGCCGCGCGAGGTCGAGATCTCGCCGCACATCGACGCGAAAGAGGGGAACGTCCTCGCCGTTCGCGCGCTGATGGAGAAGAGCGTGTACGACCGGCTGGAGCTCGTTTCGGGGCGGATGGCGAAGATCAACAAGGGCGACGTCATGGCCGGGACTCTCGGATACCGCCGCGCGCTGAAGGGCTTTGTCGGGGTGGTGCCGGAGACGATCCACGTCGGCGACACGATCCACGTGCTGAACCTCGGCGGAGTGCTCGGCCTCTGCGTCGGAAAGAACCCGGAAGTCGGACTTCCGCTCGACGTCGAAGTGCTCGGTGCTGTGATGATCGACGGAAAGCCTGCCAACATCGCGCAGAACGCGCTGCCCCCGCGCGACACCCTCGGCCCGTGCCCACCCCTCGTCGTGATCGCTGGAACGTGCATGAGCGCGGGCAAGACGGCGGCGGCGTCGGAGATCGTGAAACGGTTCGCGAGCGCGGGACAGCGGGTCGCGGCGGCGAAACTCTCCGGCGTGGCCTGCCTCAAGGACACTCTCGACATGGAGGACCACGGCGCGTTCGCCACCATGTCGTTCCTCGACTGCGGCCTGCCTTCGACCGCCCACGTCAAGGACCTCGCTCCCTATGCGCGCGCGATCCTCGCGGCGCTCGCGGAGAAAAATCCGGACGTGATCGTGGTCGAGATGGGCGACGGAATTCTGGGCGACTACCGGGTCGGGACGTTTTTCGACGACCCCGAGCTCGTCAAAGCGACCAGGGCCGTCGTGATGTGCGCGAACGACCTGGTGGCGGCGTGGGGGGCGCAGAAGCTGATGGAGCAGTGGAACATCCCGATCACGATCATGTCGGGCCCGGTGACCGACAATCAGACCGGGACCGAGTACATCCAGTCCGAGATGAAGCTGCCGGCCGCCAACGCGAAGACGGATGGCCGCGCGTTGTTCGGCGTCGTCTATGAGGAGATCCACAAATGACGATCAGCGCGGCGATCTTCGGCGCGAGCGGCTATGCGGGCGGCGAGCTTCTGCGCCTTCTGCTCGACCATCCGAAAGCCGAACCGGTCGCCGTTATCTCGCGGTCGCAGGCGGGGCAGCCGGTCGCGGCGGTGCACACGCACCTGTCCCGGCTGACTGACCTCGTCTTCACGAGCGCGCTGCCCGTGGGCGCGGACGAGCCCGAGGTCGTCTTTCTCGCCGGCCCGCACGGGTATGCCGTCGATGCCGCGCCGCCCCTTCTCGACCGTGGCATTCCCGTCATCGACCTTTCGGCGGACTTCCGGCTGAAGAGTGCCGCGTCGTTCGAGAAATTCTATGGCCCGGTGCCGCCGGGTTTCGCGCGGCAGCCCGAGTTCGTCTACGGCCTTCCAGAGCTCTTCCGAGAGGCAATCGCGGCTTCCCGCGCGATTGCCTCGCCCGGCTGCTTTGCGACCGCTTCGATCCTGGCGCTCGCGCCCCTCTGGCGCGCGGGGCTCGTGGCCGAGAGCGCTCCCGTCTCCGTCTTCGCGATCACGGGATCGTCGGGAGCGGGGGTCGCGCCGACGCCGACCACTCACCATCCCCGCCGAGCATCCGCGTTCTTCGCGTACGCTCTGGACGGACACCGCCACCTGCCGGAGATCGAGGAATCCCTCTCCGCGATCGGGTCTCCGGCGGCGGGTCGCATCGTGTTCCAGACGCACTCGGCGCCGCTCGTCCGGGGCATCTTCGTCACCGCCGCGGTTCCGCTCCGCGCGCCGATGGACCGCGACGCGCTGCGGGCCCTCTACCGGGAGGCGTACGGGCGGGAGTTCTTCGTGCGCCTCGTGGACGGGTCGCCGGACGTCGCGGCGGTCAAGGGAACGAACTTCGCGGACATCGGCGTCGCCTCCTCGGACGGCGTCGCCCGCGTGTTCGTCGCGATCGACAACCTCGTCAAGGGCGCGGCCGGCCAGGCCATCCAGGCGATGAACATCCTGTTCGACCTTCCGGAGGCGACCGGCCTCAAGATGTCGGGAGTCTTCCCCTGAGCCGCGCGGCGATCGACCCGAAGGCAAGAGCCGCCGGCAGCGAGCTTCCCACCTACACGCGGTGGCCGATCACTCTGGCGCGCGGCGAGGGCTCGACGGTCTGGGACGAATCGGGAAAGAGCTATCTGGACCTCTACGGCGGCCACGCGGTCGCCTCGACCGGCCACGCGCACCCGGAGGTCGTCCGGGCGATCACCGAGCAGGCGAAGACGCTCCTCTTCTACTCGAACGTGGTCGCCCTGGGAGTCCGGACCCGCGCGGCGGATGCGATCGCGCGGCACGCGCCGCCGCCCCTGACCCAGGTCTTCTTCGTGAACTCGGGCACCGAAGCGAACGAGAACGCGATGCGGCTGGCCCGCCGCGCGACGAAGCGCAGCGACGTGCTCTCGTTCCACGGGGGGTTCCACGGGCGGACGGCGGACGCGATCTCGGCGGCCGGTCTCGAGAAATACCGCGCGCTCGGAGAGCCGAACGTGCCCGGCCACCGGCTCGCTTTGTTCGGCGACCTGCAGGCCGCGGCCGCGTTGATCGACGATCGCGTGGCGGCCGTGCTGCTCGAGCCGATCCAGAGCCTGGCCGGGGTCATCGAAGCGCCCGCGGAATATTTCCAGGGGCTCAGGCGTCTGTGCGACGAGCGGGGCGCGAAGCTCATCTACGACGAAGTGCAGACCGGGTTCGGGCGGACGGGCACGTTCTTCTGGTCGGGCCGGCACGGCGTCGTCCCGGATCTCGTGACGCTCGCCAAGGGCATCGCGAGCGGCGTCCCGATGGGCGCGGTGCTGGTCTCGGAAGAGATCGCGGCGGGAGTCCTTCCCGAGGAATACGGCACGACGTTCGGAGGCGGTCCGCTCGCGTGCGCGGCGGCGGAGGCGACGGTCCGCGTGATCGAGTCGGAGCGCCTGCTCGAGAACGTCCGCCGCGGGTCCGAGCGCCTGCGCGCGGGTCTCGCAAAGCTGCCCGCCGTTCGCGAGGTCCGCGGTGAAGGATTTCTTCTCGGGATCGCGCTCGACCGGCCCGGGAAACCGGTGCGCGAGGCTCTCCTCTCCCGGGGGATCCTCGTCGGCGGGAGCGATCTTCCCGACGTGCTGAGGCTTCTGCCGCCGCTCGTCCTGCGGGAGGATGAGATCGACGGCTTCCTGGCGGCGATGGAGGAGGCCTTGTGAGGCACTTTCTGACGACGCGGGACCTGACTCCCGCGCAGTTCGAGGCCCTGCTCGCCCGCGCTGAAGAATTCCGGCAGGGTGCGCGCAGTGACGCGCTCGCCGGCGCGCACGTCGGACTCGTGTTCTTCAATCCGTCGCTTCGGACGCGCGTCTCGATGGAGGTGGTCGTGTCGAAGCTCGGCGGAACGCCGGTGACGCTTTCCGTCGGCTCCGACGCGTGGGCGATGGAGTACCGCGACGGCGTCGTCATGGACGGAGCCGCCGCCGAGCACGCGCGCGAAGGCGCCGGCGTGCTCGGACGTTACTGCGACATGCTCGGTGTCCGTTCCTTTCCCGAAGGCAAGGACTACGAAATCGACCGGCGCGAGCCGGTGCTGAATGCGTTCGCGCGCTACTCGGGCGTGCCCGTCATCAACCTCGAGTCGCCGCTCGACCACCCGTGCCAGGCGATGGCGGACGCGCTGACGATCCGCGAGCAGCTCGGCAACACGAGGGGACGCCGGGTCCTGCTCACGTGGGCCTACCACCCGAAAGCGCTTCCGATGGCCGTCCCGAACTCGTTTCTCCTCGGCGCCGCGCGGCTCGGCACGGACCTCGTGCTCGCTAGGCCCGAGGGCTACGAGCTCGACGTCGACATCGTGCGCACCGCAGAGCGCCTCGCCGCGGAGAGCGGGGGCGCTCTCACGGTGACCGACGAGCGGGACGCGGTGTACGAGGGGGTCGAAGTGGTTTACGCAAAATCCTGGGGAGCTCTCGCGGACTACGGAGAGCCCGAGGCGGAGTTCACGCGGCGCGGGAAGCTGCGGGACTGGCGCGTCACCGAGGCCCGCATGGCGCGCGGCCGCAACGCGATCTTCATGCACTGCCTCCCGGTCCGCCGCAACGTCGTCGTCGACGATGCGGTCCTCGACGGGCGGCGGTCGGTCGTTCTCGACGAGGCCGAAAACCGTATGTACGCGCAGCAGGCGATCCTGGAATGGCTCGCCGCGGAGAACCGGTGAAGGACGTCGTCGCCGGAGCCGAGAAGCTCGCGCACCGGCTCACCGGCGTGGATGCCGAGATCCTCCGGGAGGCGCTCCCGTACATCCGCCGGTTCAAGGCGCGGACATTCGTGCTGAAGATCTCCGGCAAAGTGACCGAGAAGCTCGACAACCTCTCGTCGCTCGCGGAAGAGATCGCGCTCCTGCACCAGGTCGGGATTCGCGTCACCGTCGTCCACGGCGGGGGAGCCCAGGCGACAAAGCTGTCGGAGCGTTTGGGCCTCGAGACGAAGCTCGTGAACGGCCGCCGTGTCACCGACGACGAAACGCTCGAGGTCGTCAAGATGGTCTTCGCGGGAAAGATCTCGGTGGAGATCCTGTCGGCGCTTCGCGCTTTCGGCGTGCAGGCGGTCGGCGTCTCGGGAATCGACGGCAATGTGGTGCTCGCGCGTAAGCGGGCGCGCAAGAGCCTGGTCAACAAGGAGACGGGCAAGCGCGAGCTCGTCGACTTCGGTAACGTGGGCGACGTCGTGGAAGTGGACCCCCGGCTCCTGACGACCCTTCTCGACGCGGGCTATCTCCCGATCGTCTCGCCGCTCGCGGCCGACGAGGAGGGGAAGGTCTTCAACGTGAACGCGGACGCGATCGCGTCGGCGCTCGCCGTCGCGCTGGGAGCGGAAAAGCTCATCCTCCTCTCCGACGTCCCGGGCGTGCTGGCGAATCCGGCGGATCCCGAGAGCCGCATTTCGCGGCTCACGTCGTCGGACGCGCGTAAGCTCGCGAAGAGTCCCGCCGTGTCGGGCGGAATGATCGCGAAGCTCGAAGAGATTTCGCGGGTTGTCGAAGCGGGAGTGGGCGCCGTCCACATCGTCAACGGGAACCAGCGAAACGCGCTCCTGTCGGAAGTCTTCGGCGACACGGGGAGCGGGACAATGGTTATCGGCGCATGACGGCGCCGAGGGGTGATCGGCGCATGATGGCGCGGAGGGTCATCGGAGCGTGACGTCCGGATGAGAGCCGCCGGCGTCACGACCGTGCTCGACCGGCTGATGGAGTTCGTGTCGATCCAGAGCGTGTCCGGCAACGAGGCGGCGCTCGCGGAGCGCATCGCGGGGATCTGCGCCGATTTCGGGATCCGGGCGGAGCGCGAGGGGAGAAACGTCGTGGCGCGGCGGGGGACCGGAAGCCCGTGCCTGCTGTTGAATTCCCATCTCGACACCGTCCCCGCCGTCGACGGCTGGACGGCGGACCCGTGGACGCCTCGAATCGAGGGCGATCGGCTGGTCGGTCTCGGAGTGAGCGACGCAAAGGCTTCCGTTGCCGCGTTGCTCGAGGCCTTTCTGACCGCGCAGCTGCCCGAAGACGGTGCAGGAAGCCTGCTCTTCGCCGGGACCTGCGACGAAGAGACCGGCGGACAGGGGCTCGAGACGATCGTGCCGGCGCTCGTTTTCGACGCGGCGATCGTGGGTGAGCCGAACGGGTTTTCGCCGGCGATCGCGCAGAAAGGGCTCGTCAAGGTGAGGCTCCTCGCGCGGGGACGCGCGGGGCACGCGGCGCGCCCGCACCTCGCGGAGAACGCGATCGTCCGGGCTGCCGAGGACGTGCGCGCGATCGCCGCGCTGCGCTTCGCGCAGGAAGACCCTTACCTGGGGAAGCCGACCGCCACCGCAACCGTCATACGCGGAGGGCTGCGATCGAACATCGTGCCCGACCTCTGCGAGGTGACGGTCGATGCGAGAACCATTGGAGCGTTCGACAACGAAGCGATGGTGGCGGCCATCCGCGCCGCGGTCTCGTCCGAAGTCGAGGTCCTCTCCGTTCGACTGAAGCCGGTCGCGGGAGACCCGTCCTGGAAGATCGCGCAGGCCGCCTCCATGGCTGCGGGAGGCGCCGCGATCACGGGGTTCCCGAGCGTCAGCGACCTTGCCCACCTCGCCGGAAAGCCGGCGGTCGTCTTCGGTCCGGGCGAGCCGGCCCACTCGCACGCGGCCAACGAGTCGATCGCCATCGCCGCGGTCGTCGAAGCGCCGGACGTCTACCGGAGCGCGATCGCCGCGTACTTCGCGTGAAGCGCCCGGCTCGGAAACCCGGCGGAGCGCGCGCGAAGAATGCGCGGGGGAAGGCGCTCTGGGGCGCCGGCTTCACGTCCGCGCCCGGCGAGGCCCTCGCGCGACTCTCGATGTCCCATCCGTTCGACCGGCGGCTGGCGGAACAGGACCTGCGGGGATCCCTCGCGCACGCCCGCGGTCTCGCGCGCTCCGGCCTCCTCACGAAGACGGCGCTCGCGCGGATCGAGCGGGCGCTGGCGAAGATCGCCATCGAGATCGAGCGAGGGACGTTCCGTTTCCGGGATGCCGACGAGGACATCCACCTGAACGTCGAGCGGCGGCTGATCGAGCTCGCCGGTGACGCGGGTCGGCGCATCCACGCGGGCCGGTCCCGCAACGACCAGGTCGCTTTGGACCTCCGGCTCTGGACGGTTGCCGCGATCGACCGCGCCTCGGCGGCCCTCCGCGCCCTGGCGGCCGCGATTCTCGATCGGGCGGAGGAATTTCTCGAAGGGGAAATCGTGGTCGCGGCCCGCACGCACTTGAGGAGCGCGCAGCCGGTTCTTCTGGCGCACGTGTTTCACGCGTGGGTGGAGATGCTCCTGCGGGACCTCGCACGCCTCGAGGACGCCCGACGGCGGACGGCCGTCTCGCCCCTCGGGTCCGGCGCCTGCGCCGGTTCGACGCTGCCGCTCGACCGCGAAGGCGTCGCCCGCGAGCTCGGCCTCCCCGCGCTGACCGCCAACAGCCTGGACGCCGTCTCGGACCGGGATTTCGCCGCCGAGTTCGAGTTCGCCGCGTCGCTCGCGATGGCGCATCTCTCCCGCATCGCCGAGGACCTGATCCTGTGGACGGGGGAGGAGTACCGGCTCTTTCTCCTGTCGGACGCGACGTCGACCGGCTCTTCGATGATGCCGCAGAAGAAGAACCCCGACTCGCTGGAGCTTACGAGGGCAAAAGCGGGACGGGTCTACGGAAACCTCATCGCGACGCTGACCGTGATCAAGGGCCTGCCGCTCTCCTATGATCGCGACCTGCAGGAGACGTCGCAGCCCCTCTTCGAAACGGCCGATGCGCTCGAGCTGTCGCTCGCCGCGGTCGCGGAGGTGGTCGCGGGCCTGCGCCTGCGCCCCGGAAGCGACCGCCCGCCGATCGAGCCGTCCACGCTCGCAACCGACGTCGCCGAAGAGCTGGTCCGTCGCGGCCTTCCGTTCCGCACCGCCCACGAACGGGTCGCGCGCTGGAGCGCCATCGCGGCGGAGGGCCGCCGCGACATCCGCGAGGTCGTCTGGACATCGGCGCCGGAGCTGCGCGCGTTCGCGGAATCGCTCTCGCCGGAGAGCTCCGTGAGGCGGCGGGACGGGATGGGCGGGACCTCGCCGCGGCGCGTCCGGGCGGCTCTCCGCCGGGCGCGCCGCGCGCTCGGCTGACGGCTGACGGCTGACGGATGGAGCCGCCGGCAGAGCGGGCGAGGAAACGGCGGATCGTAGTTGGGGCGATCCTCGCGGTGGGCTTTTCCGCTTCGGCGGTGGTCTGGATCGCGGCCGGCAGAGCGAACCCCTCCGGTTACGACCCGAACGACTCGAAGCAATACCTTCGGCAGATGCAGATGTATGGCGGCACGGCGAATCTGCTGGCGACCGAGATCCGCCAGGGGTTCGGTTCCCTCTGGCACGGGCAACGGCTCGCCGGAACGGTCGCGTTCGGCACGCTGCTTCTGGCGGGGGCGGTCTGGTTCCTGGGCGCGACGGCGCCGCCGCCCGCCGACGCGCCGCCTGCCGCGCAGGGGCCTGCGGCGAACGGGGACTCCCGTCGCTAGATACTGGTGGCAGTGCCTCTCGTGCGGCGATCGGCCGGCGTGGCTCGAGGTCTGTGCCTCGCGAAGCGTCGCGGCCTTCATCTGGGACGAGCTCGCCCCGAGTGGGTGGGATCAGGGGCTTCTCCAGCGAAAGTGCCGGTGCGGTCGCCGCTCGCTCCGAATCACGTACCGGTTTCGCGGCAGCGATCCTGAGAGGGTCAGCATCCGGCGCATTGTCGGCCTGAAGTCCGACGCCGAGCATCTGCCGATGCTATGGGAAACCTTCCGGCATTCGGATCCTTCGAAGAGCTGGATGGACTTCAAGTATCAGCGAGGCCGCAGTCCCTGGGGACTGACGAAGCGGCTCGTTCTCGAGAAGAAGCAGCTCACGCGTCTGCTGCGCGCATACAAGAGAGCCGTTGGCTCGGCCCCGAGGGTCCGCCCGAAGAAGCGGTAGCCTGTGACCGCGATGCCCCATCGAGCTCGCGGCCCGGCTACGAGGGCCCGGGCTCTCGGTGCGGTTCCCCCATATCCGGCCCTGTCAGCTCCGGATAAAGCGAGGACAACTTCGACGCCCTCCTGTACCTGGGGCCCGTCGGTTCGATGACGCGCACTCCCGATGCTCCCTGCGAATATCGGGACGACACGTACTACGCCGAGGTCGTGAGGAGGGCCGGGGTCTTGAACGGGATGAACCAGGACGAGGTTCGCAGGGAGAGGGAGGAATGCCTGAAGCGGGGCGGCGCTAGATGTAAAGGCTCAAGAGGTTGTTCACCCGGGCTCCTCGGAGGGAAGCTGTTGGTGC